>NZ_CADEGK010000005.1 GCF_902826855.1 uncultured Phenylobacterium sp.
CGAAGTCTTCGCCGCCCAGGAAGGTGTCGCCGTTGGTCGACTTCACCTCGAAGACACCGTCGCCGATCTCCAGGATGGAGACGTCGAAGGTGCCGCCGCCCAGGTCGTAGACGGCGATCTTCTTGCCGTCGTTCTTCTCCAGGCCATAGGCGAGCGCGGCCGCAGTCGGCTCGTTGATGATCCGCAGGACCTCGAGGCCGGCGATCTTGCCGGCGTCCTTGGTCGCCTGCCGCTGGGCGTCGTTGAAGTAGGCCGGGACGGTGATGACCGCCTTCTCGACCTTCTCGCCGAGGTGCTGCTCGGCGGCTTCCTTCATCTTCTGCAGGGTGAAGGCGGAGATCTGCTGGGGCGAATAGTCCTTGCCGTGGGCGCGCACCCAGGCGTCGCCGTTCGGGCCCTTGACGATCTCATAGGGCACCATGCCCTTGTCCTTCGCCACCACGGGGTCGTCGAACTGACGGCCGATCAGCCGCTTGATCGCGAAGAAGGTGTTGGTCGGGTTGGTGACCGCCTGGCGTTTCGCGGGTTGGCCGACGACACGTTCGCCGTCCTCCATGAAGCCCACCACCGAGGGCGTGGTCCGCGCGCCTTCGGCGTTCTCGATCACTTTGGGCGTCTTGCCGTCCATGATGGCCACGCACGAGTTGGTCGTGCCGAGGTCGATGCCGATGATCTTGCTCATGCCTTGGTCTTGCTCGCTCCTGATTGGCGGACGCCGCGGGTGGGCCTTCTAGTGAAGCGCCCGAGGAAAAGCGACGCCCCCGGTTAGATGGAGATTCTTGCTGGCTCCGCTTTCCCTTCACGGAAGCCAGCGTCGAGAGCCGATATGGGGGAATTTGCCGGGGCTGCAAGGGTGAATGTCCCCAATCGTAGCAGGGACATGCTCAGCGGCGCCGCCGCCAATGGACGCTGGCACCGTCGTAGAGCTCCGGCGGGTGCGGCGCCACGCCGCCGCGGGAAAGCCGGAACGCGTCCTCCACCACCATGGCCTGCTGCTCGATGTTCATGGCCGGAAACGCGAGCCCGCTCGTCAGGTCGTAGGCATAGGACGCGGCGCTGTCGCCGGCCATCAGCTTGGCCAGCAGCAGCGCGACCCCGTTCTGCGCCTGCCAGACGTGAGTCAGCTCATGGACGAAGGTCGCCTGATCGTCGAGCGGCGTGGCGGGATCGGCGAAATCGGTTCGCGCCGCCGGGGCCGGCCAGACCATCAGCCGCCTGCCCGGCACGAACGCGCGGCCCCAGGCGGGTATGGCAAGAATCCAAACGCGGGCCGCGTCCAGCCCGCCCGCGAACACCTCTGCGGCCAGGGCGCGCTCGCCGGCCGTCAGGCGACGGAACGACATGGGCGGCATGAGGCCTGTCAACGAGGTCTCCGGGATATGGTCATCCGCGGCTCGGTGGCGCGGTAGCTACAAGGCGACGCCGCTAGAACACCGGCTCTTCCACCTTCGGCGGCGGAGGTGGCGGGGTCGCTGCGGCGGGCGCTTCGACCGCGGCGGGCGGGGCGGCGCTTGTGGCGGGCGCGACGGGCATGACGCCGGCCGCCTCGGCCTTGGCGATGGCGGCGGCCTCCTTGGCCTCCTTCTCCTCCGCCAGCCGGGCCTTCTCCTCGTCGGAGACCTCGGGCGGCGGGGGCGGTCCCTCGATCCGCTCGTCGGTAAGCGGGGTCGCGTCCTGGGCCTGGATCACCTGGCTGGTCACCCCGGTCGCGCGTTCGCCAGGCAACTTGCCGCGTGACGGCGCGGTGGCGACGCCGAGCGCGAAGGCGCCGACGCAGATCGCCACCAGGACGGCGGCGACCACCTGCAGGACGGGGCGGGGCATGGACCAGTTCATGGGCGGGAACCTAGTCCGCCTGCTTCCCCCGCGAAAGGTGCAAGCCGCGGCAGGCAATCACGGTAAACGCATGATTAACAGTCGCTGGCCCAGGATGGCCGGATCAGTGCTTCGGAGAGTGTGACGGATGGCGCGGGCGGCGCGGAAAACCGGGTGGGAGCTGGCCGCCCACATCGCCAAGCTCGCCTGGAGCCACCCGGCCACGGCGCGCCTGCGCGGGGGCGTGACCGCGGCCTTCGGCGCCGCACTCGCCGCCGCCTTCGCCACCTACGATCCCACCGACGCCAGCCTGAACGCCGCCGGGACAGGCGCGCCGGGCAACGCCCTGGGCGGGGCGGGGGCGGTTCTGGCCGACATGGCCATCCAGTCCTTGGGCGTGGGCGCAGGCCTGGCCGCCCTCCTGATCGTCACCAGCGGCCTCAGCCGGGCCGCCGACCCCGAGCCGGACGTGAACCGCGGCCGCCTCCGCCGGCGCGCCGCCCTTGGCGCCCTGGGCGTCCTGGCGCTGGCCGGCGCCCTGGCCTGGGCCCCGCCGCCGGCGGCCTGGCCGCTGGCCCGCCGGCTCGGGGGCTTCTGGGGCGACGCGCTGCTCTCGGGCCTGGGCGGCCTGGTGGAGTATGCGCGCCTGCCGTGGGGGGTGATCATCGCAGGCTCGATCCTGACCTTCGCTGGGATCCTGGCCTACGGCTATGGGCTGGGGCTGTCCCGTGTCGACCTGCGCGGCATCGCCAACGGCATGACCCATGCGCTGACGCCGAAGCCCAGGCTGAAGGCCGCCCGACCGGAGCCGCGCACCAAGGTCGGCCGCCGCAAGGGACTGGATCCCGTGATTCCCGAGGCTGCCCTTGATCCGGAGCCCGCAGTCACAACTGAGGCGGCAGGCCCCACTGTAAAGGCGCCCAAGTTCGCGCCCAAGGAGAGCGTGCGCGAGCAGAAGGAAGCCCAGTCCACCTTCGCCTTCGCCCAGGAGGGCGGCTTCAAGCTGCCGGAACTGGGAATGCTGACCAAGGCGCCGGCCCGCGCCGCCCAATACGACGAAGGCGCGCTGCGCCAGAACGCCCAGTTGCTGGAGAGCGTGCTGGCGGAGTTCGGCGTGCGCGGCCAGGTGGACCAGATCCGCCCCGGCCCGGTGGTCACGCTCTACGAGCTGGTCCCGGCCGCCGGCGTGAAGTCGGCCCGGGTCGTGGCGCTGAGCGACGACATCGCGCGCTCCATGAGCGTGGCCTCGGCCCGTGTATCGGTAGTGCCGGGCCGAAACGCCATCGGCATCGAGTTGCCCAACCAGCGCCGCGAGACGGTCTACCTGCGCGACCTGCTGGCGGCGCCGGAGTACGAGCGCGGCGGCCAGTCGGTGCCCGTGGCTCTGGGCGAGACCATCGGGGGCGAGCCCTACATTGCCGACCTGGCCAAGATGCCTCACCTGCTGATCGCCGGGACCACCGGCTCGGGCAAGTCGGTGGGCGTCAACGCCATGATCCTGTCGATCCTCTACAAGCTGCCGCCCGAGCAGTGCCGCCTGATCATGATCGACCCGAAGATGCTGGAGCTGTCGGTCTACGACGGCATTCCGCATCTGCTCGCGCCGGTGGTCACCGACCCCAAGAAGGCCATCGTCGCGCTGAAGTGGACGGTCCGCGAGATGGAGGACCGCTACCGCCGGATGTCGAAGATCGGCGTGCGCAACGTGGCCTCCTACAACGAGCGCGCCCGCGAAGCGCTGGCCAAGGGCGAGCACTTCGAGCGGACGGTCCAGACCGGCTTCGACGAAGCCGGCCGCGCCACCTATGAGAGCGAGAAGATCCGGCCCGAGCCGATGCCGTACCTGGTGGTGATCATCGACGAGGTCGCCGACCTGATGATGGTGGCCGGCAAGGACATCGAGGGCGCGGTCCAGCGACTGGCGCAGATGGCGCGGGCGGCCGGCATCCACCTGATCATGGCCACGCAACGCCCGTCGGTGGACGTGATCACCGGAACGATCAAGGCCAACTTCCCGACCCGGATCAGCTTCCAGGTCACCTCCAAGATCGACAGCCGCACCATCCTGGGCGAGCAGGGCGCCGAGCAGCTGCTGGGCCAGGGCGACATGCTCTACATGGCCGGCGGCGGGCGCATCACCCGCCTGCACGGCCCGTTCGTCAGCGACGGAGAGGTCGAGGCGGTCGCCAAGTTCCTGCGCGACCAGGGCACGCCCAGCTATCTCGACGAGGTCACTGCGGGCGGCGACGAGGAGGACGGCGACGAGAGTGCGTTCGGCGCGGGCGGGGACAGCGACGCCGGCAACGACCTCTACGACCGCGCCGTGGCCGTCGTCACGCGCGACGGCAAGGCCTCGACCAGCTACATCCAGCGCCGCCTGCAGATCGGCTACAACCGCGCCGCCTCGCTGATGGAGCGCATGGAGCAGGAGGGCGTGGTCGGCCCGGCGAACCACGCCGGCAAGCGCGAGATCCTGGTCTCGGCGGCGCCCTGAGGTCCTGTAGGCTAGCGCTTGCCGCGCGCTGGCTTGTGTCCGGTGGTCATCGGGTCGGGCTTCTTCGGCAGGCGCCGACGCTGGTCAGCGCCGACGTATCGCTCCTGGCTTGAGCCCAGGCCCATGCGGCCGGGCTGCTGCTCGCGCAGGTTCGACTGGCCGGTCCGAATCCGCTCGATCGCATCGCGTAGCAATTCGGCGGTTTCCGTGTCGCCGGCCTCGGCGGCTTCGCGCATCCGGCGCTGCAGGTCCTCGATCATGGCTACGGGAACGTCCCTCCGCGCCGCGGCGTTGCCTTCGGCCCTATTGCCGCCGCCCTGGCGCGATAGGTTAGGGACGGGTTACGGAGCAAGCATGAGCCTTACACGACGCAGCCTCGCCCTGGCGCTGGCCGCCGCCCCGGTAGCGGCGCCCGCATGGGCGCAGGCGGGGCTGACGCCGCAGGAGCAGGCGTTGGTCGCCCGCGCGGTAGCCTATCTGGAGGGCCTCACGGAGGCGCAGGCGAAGTTCGTCCAGACCGACGCACGCGGCCGCTCGACGTCCGGCCAGCTCTACCTGAAGCGGCCTGGCAAGGCCCGGTTCGCCTACGACCCGCCCTCGGGCCTGCTGGTGGTGTCGGACGGCGGCCTCGTATCGGTGCAGGACAAGCGGCTGAAGACCTTCGAGTCCTATCCGCTGGGCGTCACGCCGCTCAGCCTCTTCCTGGCCAGGACCATCCGCCTGGACAAGGGGGTGCAGGTGACCCGCGTGGCGCGGATGTCCGACGGCTTCGCGATCACCGCCCGCGACGGCCGCAAGGAGACCGCCGGGACCATCACCCTGACCTTCACCGACAATCCGGTCGCCCTGGCCGGCTGGACAGTGACCGATGCCCAGAGCCGGCCCACCCGCGTGCAGCTGGTCGGGCTTCAACGCGCCTCGGGCCTCGATAAGTCATTGTTCGTGTTGAAGGACCCTCGCCCCAAGAATGTCGGCCGAGGAAAAGTCTAGATCGTCAAAAGTGTGCCATTCACACCACATGCAAGCTTAACTATGAAAGATCTTTGACAAAAGGTCTCTGTGTGGCGATATTGCCACTACGTCGTTCGCGCGCCGGTCGTGCGGACGGAATCCGTGCCGGACCCAATCCCCTCCCGGCGGCGGCATGAGAGACAACTAAAACAGCCCGGGCGCACCCATGCGCCCGGGCTTTCTTTCACTGGAGAGGCCCGTGGCGCGGAAGCGCGGCGGCTCTTCTTCGTCTAGACAGACCCATGCGTCTTCGAATCTGCACCTGGAACGTCAACTCCGTTCGCCTGCGCGCCGAGCAGGCCGCTCGCTTCGTGGCGGAGCAGGCGCCGGACGTGCTGTGCCTGCAGGAGATCAAGTGCCGTGAAGGCGAGTTCCCGGTGAACGCCTTCAAGGAGATGGGGCTGCCGCACCTGAGGATCGCCGGCCAGAAGGGCTGGCACGGGGTGGCGATCGCCTCGCGCCTGCCCCTGGACCCCGCCCCGCCGCTGCAGGTCTGCCGCGAGGGCCACGCCCGCTGCGTCGGGGCCACGGTGGCCGGGGTGGAGATCCACAACTTCTACATCCCCGCCGGCGGGGATGCGCCCGACCGCGAGGCGAACCCCAAGTTCGACCACAAGCTGGACTTCTACGAGAAGCTCACGGCCGAACTGTCCCGCCGCGACCCCAAGGCGCCCCTGGCCATAGTCGGCGATCTGAACGTGGCGCCGGGCGAGTTCGACGTCTGGAACCACAAGTACATGTCGCGGATCGTCAGCCACACGCCGGCCGAGGTGGCGGCGTTCCGCGCCCTGGAGGCGTCGCTGGGCTTCATCGACCTGACCCGGGCCATGACGCCAGAGCCGCAGAAGCTGGCCTCCTGGTGGAGCTACCGCGCCCAGGATTTCCGCCTGTCCAACCGCGGCCTGAGGCTGGACCACATCCTGGTGACGCCCGGCCTGCGAGACGCCGCCTGGCGCCTCGGCGCGCCGGCCAGCCGCGTCCACGACGACGTGCGCGCCTGGGAACGCCCCAGCGACCACGCGCCCGTGAGCGCGGACCTGGTGCTTTAGGGGGGTGGGTCTGGCTCGCGCGGAGCTGGCTGCGCGGTGCGCGCCGCAGGCGCTGCGTTTCAACACCAAGACCACCAAGACCACCAAGACCACCAAGCGATCGGGGCAGTCGTTGGCTGCGGAGCTTCCCCGGCCTCTTCGTGGTCCTGGTGGTCTTGGTGTTTCAATCGGCGAGCTCTCTGTGGTTCGAGTGCGACGCCTGCGGCGTGTCTAAGCGACCGCCATCTCCTCAGGGATCACGTCGACCTCGACCGTCAGGTTCTGGTCACGGGCGCCCAGGATGATGCCGTCGATGGGCGCGACGTCGGAGTAGTCGCGCCCGACGCCCAGCTCGATGTGGTCGTTCTGGGCGAGGATGGCGTTGGTTGGGTCGAAGCCGACCCAGCCGACGTCCTTGCCGCACCAGACGGTGACCCAGGCGTGGGTCGCGTCGGCGCCCTCCAGCCGCGGCTGGCCCGGCGGTGGGATGGTGCGCAGGTATCCCGAGATGTAGCTGGTCGGCAGGCCCAGGCCGCGCAGGCCGCAAATCATGATGTGCGCGAAGTCCTGGCAGACTCCGTGGCGGGCCTTGAACGCCTCCAGCACCGGGGTGGAGACCTCGGTCGCGCCGGGGTCGTATTTGAATTCGCGGTGGATGCGGCGCATCAGGTCCGAGACCGCCTCGATGATCGGCCGACCAGGCGGGAAGCTGGCGCGCGCATACTCGGTGATCTCGGCCAGCTTGGGGGTGCGCCGGGTCGGATAGAGGAACACGGCCGGTCCGTTGGCCTCCATGCCCGTCGAGGCGAAGGCCGCGGCGCGGACCTGCTCCCACGGCAGGCTGGCCGAGGCGTCGGGCAGCGGCGGCGCGTGGACGTCGACGCGGGAGTTTGCCTCGATGACCAGGGTCTCGTGGCGCTTGTCGATCAGCACCGTGACCATGACCTCGCCGAACGGGCCCAGGCGCTCGTCGCGCAGCGTGGGGGCCGGGGTGACGGTCAGCTGGGTCGTCAACACCGTCTGGCCGGGCGAGGAATTGGGGGTGAGCCGCAGGACGCAGCGGGCAAAGCTGACCGTGTTGCCGTAGTTGTAGGTGGTGCGGTGACGCAGGGTGTAGATCACGCGAGCCCCATCAGCTTGACGGTGGGAACGGCGGTGGCGCCCTGCAGGAAGAAGCGGTCTCCGATGGCGCCGGAGAAGGCCATCAGCGCTTCCTCCAGTTCCTCCACCTTGGCGGCGTTCAGCGCCGCGGCGTCGATGGTCTCCACCTGCGCGGCCAGCGGCAGCAGAATCCGCCCCGGCGCCTCCAGCATACCGTCTTCGTGCAGGGTCGGCAGGACGGCGAGGTGCTCCTTCAGCGCCTCGACCTGGAAGGCCAGGGAGCGGGTGTTGTACGGGTCCAGCATCACCATGTCGCGCACCGGCCCCAGCGCCAGGCCCACCAGGTAGCGGGCGCGGTAGCTGATCTGGCTGTCGGCCAGGTCGAGCAGGAGGTCCAGGTCGTCGGTGGTGGCGTCGTCATGGGCCAGCAGCCGGGTGAGCTGGCAGGTGTTCACGCCCCGCTCGATGCGCCGGCCCATGTCCAGGAAGCGCCAGCCGGCCACCCGGTTCATGTTCTCCTGGGTCATACCTGAGAGCGCGGCCACCACGCGCAGCGCGGCTTCAACGTGGCGCAGCGCCTGGGCCTCAGACGTGATCGCCTCGGTCCGGTTCGCGAGCGTCCCCTCCAGGTCGAGCAACAGGGCCCAGAAATCGGCGCTGAGCCGCTCGCGCATGGACGACGCGGTGCGCTGGGCCGAGCGCACCAGGCTGACAACCGAGCCCCAGGACGACGTCTTGAGCAGGGCGTCACGGGCGGCCACCGCGGTTGAACTGCCCGCCGCATCCTTTTCCAGGGCGCCCCAGTCGATCAGCACATGCTGCAGGTGGTCGTAGCTGTCGCCCGTGGCGCTGACGGCGCCCTCGGCGTCCATCAGGCTGGTGCAGAGCGCACGGACCAGGCGCAGGGTCGCCTCGGTGCGCTCCAGGTAGCGGCCCAGCCAGAACAGGTTGTCGGCGGCGCGGCTCGGCAGGTGGCCCAGGATGCGGCGGACCTTCACGTCCTCGCGGCTGGCCATCAGCGAGATGCGTTCCACCGGCTTGTCGTCGATCACCCAGACGTCGGCGGTGTTGGCGCCCTCGCCCATTGAGATGGCGCGCACGTCGAGGCGGTCGGAGGTTCGGCAGAAGCCGCCGGGCATGATCTTGATGCCCTCCGGCGTGAAGGCCGCGAAGACGCGCAGCACGAAGGGGGCCGGCTCGAGGCGGCCGTCGCGCAGCACCGGCATGGTCGAGAGCTGCACCACCTCCTGGCCTACGAAGTCGACGGGACGGTCGGCCATGCGGCTGCGCACGCCGTCGCGCTCCTCGGGCGTCATGTCGCTGGTCAGCTTCGAGGCGGTGAGGCCCGCGCCCTGGATGCCGTTGAAGGCGGGGCCGAGCGCCAGATTGTCGAACTCCCGCAGCACACGCTCGTGCTCCCCGGGTTGGCCGCACCACCAGGTGGCGATGTTGGGCATCTTCAGGTCCTCGCCCAGCAGGCGGCGGCAGAGGCGCGGCAGGAAGCCGAGCAGCGCCTTGGACTCGATGACGCCGGAGCCGGGCATGTTCAACACCGTCACCCCGCCCTGGCGGATCGCCTCGAGCATGCCGGGCGTGCCCAGCCGCGACTGGCTGTTCAGTTCCAGCGGGTCGAGGAAATCGGCGTCGACGCGGCGGAGGATCGCGTCGGCCCGCTTCAGGCCCGCGATGGTGCGGACGTAGACCTTGCCCTCCCGGGCCACCAGGTCGTCGCCCTCCACCAGCAGGAAGCCCAGGTAGCGCGCAAGGTGTGCCTGCTCGAAATAGGTTTCCGAGAACCGTCCCGGGCTGAGCACGCAGATGCGCGGATCCTCACGCTCCGCCGCCTCGGAGAGCCCGCGACGCAGGCCGTCGAAGAAGGGCGCCAGGCGGTGGACGTTCATGGCGTTGTAGAGGTTCGGATAGGCTCGGCTGAGCACCAGCCGGTTCTCCAGCGCATAGCCCGCGCCGGACGGGGCCTGTGTGCGGTCGTCCAGCACCCACCAGCGGCCGTCGGGCCCACGGCCCAGGTCTGCGGCGTAGACGCCCATGTAGCGGCCGCCCGGCGGCTTCACCCCGCGCATCGCGCGAAGGAAGTCGATGGAGCCGGTGAGCGCGGCGGCCGGCAGGGCCCCCTCCGCCAGGAGACGGCCCTCGCCGTAGATGTCCTGCAACAAGGCCTCGACCAGCTCGGCGCGCTGGGTGACGCCGGCGGCGATCTCCTCCCACTCCTTCTGGTCCAGGATCAGCGGCAGCGGGTTCAGCGGCCATGTGCGCTCGTTCTCCTCGCCGTAGATGCGGTAGGAGGCGCCGCTGTCGCGGATATGGCGGTTGGCGAGGCCGAAGCGGGTCTTGAAATCTGCCTCTGGGTACTCTGCGAAGTCACCCAGGAAGGCCAGCCAGTGGTCGCGCGGCCGCCGCCCCGGATCGAACAGCTCGTCTGGCACGCCCCGCAGGGGATGGTAGCCCTTCAGCCAGCCCGACAGCCGGTGCGCCGCCGTCGGCTCCAGGTCCGCCCTGCGCTGCACCGCCGTGGATGTCTCCGCCGCCACGGTGTCGCTCTCCCTCACCCGCCCGTGGGCACCATAGGCGCGCTAACGTGAATCGGTCACGTCCCACTTGCGGGAGCGGGACCACCAGGGCGCTTATGCGCAATCTCCTGGCCGAGGCAGACTGGTCCGACAACACGGGCCATGCTGTCATGCCAATGCGCCACACCTCTGTTGCGGAGATGCAACTGTTCCCAAGGAAGCGACCGGGTCCACCGCAAGCACACTGGATATGGTGACGCCGTAAGATATAGGCCTGCCCGCTAATTGGGCAGCGGCTCTCGCTGCAGTTGTACGGGGAGTCCACAGTGACCCAACGCAAGATCGTCCTTTCCGCCGGCGTAAGCGCCCTGGCCGTGCTCATGGCCCTCCCGGCAGGCTCCGCCATGGCGGCCGACGCCGAGGTCGAGGAACTGGTCGTCACCGCGCGCAAGCGCGACGAAGCGCTGATCGACGTGCCCTTCTCCGTGGCCGCCCAGAGCGAGCAGGTGATGCGCAACCACGGGGTCACCAACGTCGAAGAGCTCTCGCGCACCGTCGCCAGCTTCAGCGTGCAGAACCTCGGTCCCGGCCAAAGCCAGGTGGCCATCCGGGGCATCTCCGCCGGCCAGATCGTCCGCGACCAGCCGGGCGTCAAGGAACAGGTCGGCGTCTACCTCGACGAGAGCGTGATCTCGCTCAGCCTGTTCACGCCAGACCTGGACCTCTTCGACCTGAACCGGGTGGAAGTGCTGCGCGGGCCGCAGGGCACGCTGTACGGCTCCGGCTCGCTGTCGGGCACCGTGCGCTACATCACCAACCAGCCCACCACCGACGCCTTCAAGGGCGTGGTCGAGGCCACCGTCTCGACGGTGGAGGGCGGCGGTACGGGCGGCAACATCAAGGGCGCGGTGAACATCCCGGTCAACGACGGGATCGCCCTGCGGGTCTCGGCCTACACCGAGAAGTTCCCGGGCTTCATCGATGCGGTCCAGCCCGGCGGCGTCGACAAGGACGTCAACGATGGCACCCGCACCGGCGTGCGCGCTGCCCTGCTCCTCAAGGCGTCCGAGAACTTCTCGATCACGCCGCGTCTCGTCTACCAGAAGATCAACGTCGACGGCTTCAACCGCGTCGACATCTACAATGTCCTCGCCAACGAATTCACCACGACCCGGCCTGCGGTGCGGCTGGGCGGGTTGAAGCAGTTCACCCAGCTCCAGGAGAAGTTCGAGGACAGGTTCATCCTCGGTGACCTCACCCTGCAGTACGATTCCGGCGACCACCGCTTCACGTCCATCTCCACCTTCAGCGACCGCGATGTGCTGGTCGTGCGCGACGCCACCGCGCTGACCGGATCCGTCACCGGCGGTTCCATCGGCCTGGGCGAGCCGATCTACACGCTCGACGCGCCGCTGATCGACACCACCGACGTGAAGTCCTTCACCCAGGAGGCCCGCATCTCCACGACCGGCGACCAGCGCCTCCAGTGGGTGGTCGGCGCCTTCTACTCGCGGATCGAGCGCGACTATTCGCAGGACCTGCCGGTGATCGGCTTCACCGCGCTGAGCGGCATCCCGACGGTCGGCGCGGCCGCACCGACGGACCACCTCTACTTCTCGACCGTGCCGTACGAGCAGACGCAGATCGCGGTGTTCGGCGAAGGCACGTTCTCGGTCACCGACCGCCTGGATGTCACGGCGGGCCTGCGCTACGCCGACTACGAGGAAAGCCGGTTCCTGACCTTCGACGGGATCTTCGCGGCGCCCACCATCAACGTGCCGGGCAAGACCGACGCCAGCAATCTCGCCCCGCGCGTGATCGTGGCCTACGAGGCGACCGACGACATCACGCTGAACGCCCAGGTATCCAAGGGCTTCCGGCTGGGCGGGATCAACGACCCGCTGAATGCGCCGCTCTGCACCCCGGCCGACCTGGCTTCCTTCACCGCGCTCTCCACCCCGGGCTTCAAGAACGAAACGGTGTGGAACTACGAAGCCGGCGCCAAGGCGCGGCTGGGCAGCGCCGGGTCGATCACGGTCGCGGGCTTCTACGCCGACATCAACAACCTGCAGGCCACCATCGACGCCGGCAGCTGCTCGTCGCGGATCATCGCCAACGTAAAGAGCGCCCGCTCGGTCGGCTTCGACGTCGAGCTCGCCTACCGCCTGACCGAGAACTTCGACGTGGCGGCGACCGCCTCCTACAACGACGCCCAGCTCACCTCGAGCCTGCGCGACTCCGCCGGGGTCCCGATCCAGGGCCTGGCGGACGGCAACCGCCTGCCCACCGTGCCGAAGTTCCAGGCCTCGGTGAGCCTGGGCTACGAGCGCGAGCTCAGCACGGGCATGGAGGTGTTCTCGAACCTCACCTTCCAGCACGTCGGCAAGCGCTTCACGCAGATCTCCGACCAGGAGAGCAACCCGCGCACCGTGCCGCTTTTCCCCAATATGGGCGGCGGCACGGCCAACTCGCTGATCTTCCCGCTGGAGCTGCCGTCCTACGACATCGTCAACCTGCGGGTCGGCATCCGCGCCGACGGCTTCGAGGCCGCCCTGTTCGTGAACAACCTCGGCGACGAGCGCGCCAAGCTCTCGATCGACCGCGAGCGCGGCCTGCGCGCCCGCTACGGCTTCATCACCAACCCGCCGCGCACCTACGGCGCGACGGTGCGCAAGGAGTTCTAGGCCAACCAGGCGTGTCATCCCCGACGGCCCGACGGTTCGATCGGGGATGACAACGTTTGTAGTTTCCTGAATCCGCAGTACGTCCAGCGCGATGGCCAAGCTCTCGCACTGGGGATGGCTGGCCGGCCTGGGCGCACTCGCCTGGGCCGCCGGCGCCTCGGCCCACAACATCGGCGGTACGGACGCGGCCTTCGTGGCGGCGACGCGCGGGCCCGACCCGGTCCCGTTCATCTACCTCGGCGCCAAGCACATGGTGACCGGCTACGACCACCTGGCCTTCCTGGTGGGCGTCATCTTCTTCCTGTTCCGGCTGCGCCAGATCGCGCTCTACGTGAGCCTTTTCTCGCTGGGCCACTCGATCACCCTCCTGGCGGGGGTGTTCTTCAAGCTGCATGTCGACCCGCACCTGGTGGATGCGGTGATCGGGCTTAGCGTGGCCTATAAGGCCTTCGACAACCTCTCGGGCTTCAAGACCCTGGCCGGCGTCCAGCCCGACCCGCGCGCGGCGGTGTTCGGCTTCGGCCTGATCCACGGCTTCGGCCTGGCCACCAAGCTGCAGGCGCTGAACCTCAATCCCGAGGGCCTCCTGGTGAACCTGGTCTCGTTCAACGTCGGGGTGGAGGTGGGCCAGGTGCTGGCGCTGACCTTGATCCTGGCGGCCATGACGCTCTGGCGGCGCACCGCCGCGTTCGAACCGATGGCGAAGGGCGCCAATGTGCTGCTGATGCTGGCCGGCTTCGTGCTCGCCGGGCACCAGATCGCGGGCTACGTCTACGGCGGAGCGGTTTCATGAGCCTGAACGATCAACCCACCCGTCCGATGAGGAAGGGCCCGCTGATCGCCGCCACCCTCGGCGCGCTGCTCATCGCCGTGCTGATCGTGCTGGGCGCCATCCTTCCCGCGGAGTTCAACAGGGACCCGCTGGGCCTGGGCCGGCACAGCGGCCTGTCGCGGCTGTGGGCGCCGGACGACAAGACCGTCGACGCCAACGCCGGTGGGGTGGCCCGCGCTCGCGAGTACGACATCGCCTTCCGCAGCGACGTCGTGGAAATCCCGCTGGGCGGCTTCCTGGACGGCGCGGACAAGTCGCAGCTGGAATACAAGGTGCGGATGGCCAAGGACGCGACCCTGACCTACGCGTGGGAGGTCACGGGTCTCAGCGATGCCCGCGACTTCCAGTTCGACCAGCACGGCCACACCCTCGCGAAGGCCGGCGAGGGCATGACGGTGGCCACGTACCGGAAGGGCAATGCGCTGAAGCAACAGGGCGCGCTCACGTCGCCCTTCGCCGGCATCCAGGGCTGGCAGTTCACCAACCTTGGCGACGGGCGCGCCATGGTTCGCTTGCGGCTGGCCGGCTTCTACGAGCTGATCCCGGCCGGGCAGCCCGGCAACGAGGCGGGCGTCGTGGCCAACGTGCCGGCCGCGCAGGCCCGGCCCGGCCTCAGCCTGGCGCCCTGAGCCCTACTTCTTCGGCAAGGCCGGCAAAGGGTTGGCCTGAGCCGGTCCGTTGGCCTTGAGCTCAGGTTCGATGATGAACTGCTCGTGGCAGGCGACGCAGGCCTCGTAGATGCGCCCGCCCTCGTCGAACACGGCCTGCTTGTCATGCTTCTCGGCGGCCGCGCGGGCGGTCATCGCGCGGTCGCTCAGCATCTGGGCGTGCCTGTTCCAGTCGGCCGCCGGCTCGCGGACGCGGTGGGGCAGCTGCAGCATGTTGCCCGCCTCCACCAGCGTCGAGGCGCCGGTGACCAGGACATCCCAGCCCTCGTCCGTCGTCGGATAGCGGTCCTTCTCGCCCTCCGCGGTGATCACCGAGCCGGAGTTGTTCCAGTACAGGAAGGCGGCGGGGTCGACGACGTGTCCCATGAACTCGGTCATCGGCAGGTCGGTGTTGAACTTCACGGCCGCGGCCCCCGTCGTAGCGGCGGGCTTACCGGGCGAGCAGGCGGCGAGGAGGGCCGCCGCGGCGGCCAGCAGCATCATGCGTCTCAAGCGAGCGAACTCCGTCGTGGTGAGGCAGCCTAGCCGGACCGCGCCGGGCGCGCACCGTACTGAACCGTAGCGGATCGCGTTACAGATTGCGCCCCGCCGGCGAAATTCCCGCTGCAGGCGAACATGGTTCACGGCTCCGGGGCGCCGCGCTAAGGCTGCGCTTGATGTCAACTTCGCCCGCTGACACGGGGCCGGCGACTCCGTGGGAGTAGCTACGAATGCGACGTTACCTGCTAGGCGCCCTGGCCGCTCTGGCCGTGGGCGGAAGCGCCTCCGCCGCCGATTATTTCGTTCTCGATGTCGCCGGCACAGCCATGCCGTGGCTCTGGGAAGACGGCGGCCTCAACACCGACTACCAGTTCGGGACCCAGGACGGCAGCGGCCCTGCGGTCTTCGACTTTTCCAATCTCGGCATCGGCGCGGGGGATAGCTACGGCATCCTGTTCGTCGGGGGGCTCACCAGCGCATTCGCGACGGACCCTGTGGTCAACAACAACGGCTACAACGGGGACACGAGCCCGGTCTTCCTGGCCAACGGCGATCCCGGTGCGAGCGGGATGCTCTTTCCCAGCGCCTACCTGTATTTCGGTGAGCGCTTCGAAGATGACCCGATGGACGACCCGGACCTTGGCCCGATCCTGGTGGGCTACGAGGACGAGTACCTGAACGCCCTGGTCGGCGCGTTTACCGACAGCACGGGGAGCGTCGTCTCGCCGTTCTCCCTGGGCACCACCTATTCCGGCCTCGACCGCGTCCCGAACGGCACCCTGTTCGGTTTTTCCGCCAGTCTGGGCGCGGGTATCACCCACGTTCAGTTCGGCCTGAACGATGACATCTTCGCGGACAACACGGGCTCGTTGCAGGTCTGCGTCGACCGTGGCGACGACAGCTGCTTCAGGCAGTTCTACGGCGGCGGCGCTGGGCCTGTTCCGGAACCGGCCGCCTGGGCGATGATGATCGCCGGCTTCGGCCTGTCCGGCGCGATGCTGCGCCGGCGGCGCACCCTTTTCGCCTGAACGACCCGACGACCCGACGAGGGCCGGCGTCCAATGGGCGCCGGCCCTTTTCGTTTGTGAGGTGTTCCTGCCCTCATTCGCGGCCGCGGCGCAAAAGCATCGCGGCTTGCGCCGGTCCTTCGGCTGATGTCTACCTCCTCGGGCTGAACCCAAAGCAATCCGGTTCCGTTTGCGAAGGGGCGTTCCGTCGCCAGCCGCGAGAGACCAGACTTGACCAGCCAGCCCCTGCCGCCCCCCGCGGCCTCCGCCCTCGACCTGATCGGCCGCACGCCGATGCTTGAACTCACCGGCTTCGACATCGGTCCCTGCCGCCTGTTCGTAAAGCTGGAGAGCGCCAATCCCGGCGGGTCGATCAAGGACCGCATCGCCCGCTCGATGATCGAGGCGGCCGAGAAGGATGGCTCCCTGAAACCCGGAGGAACCATCGTCGAGGCCACTGCCGGCAACACCGGCCTGGGCCTGGCGCAGGTGGGCCTGCTGAAGGGCTACAAGCTCCTGCTGGTGGTGCCGGACAAGATGGCGCGCGAGAAGATCCAGCACCTGCGGGCCATGGGGGTCGACGTTCGCATCACGCGCTCCGACGTCGGCAAGGGTCACGCCGAGTACTACCAGGACATGGCCCAGGCGATCGCGGCCAAGCTGCCCAACGCCGTCTACATCAACCAGTTCTCCAACCCGGCGAACCCGCTCGCCCACGAGACCACCACAGGCCCCGAGATCCTGGAGCAGATGGAGGGCGACGTGGACGCCGTGGTGGTCGGTGTGGGCTCCGGCGGCACGCTGACCGGGCTGGGTCGATTCTTCGCCAAGGCTTCGCCCAAGACCAGGATGGTGCTGGCCGACCCTGTGGGCTCGATCCTGGCGCCCCTGGTGGAACGCGGCGAGGAGGTCGAGCCCGGTTCGTGGGTGGTGGAGGGCATCGGCGAGGACTTCATCCCCGACAACTGCGACCTGACCCTTGTGTCCAAGGCCTACGAGATCACCGATGCGGAGAGCATCGCCACCGCACGGCTCCTGCTCACCAAGGCTGGCATCCTGGGCGGGTCATCGTCGGGCACCCTGCTGGCCGCCGCGCTGCGCTACTGCCGCGAGCAGACCGAGCCCAAGCGGGTGGTGACCCTCGTCTGCGACACCGGCTCTCGCTACCTGAGCAAGGTCTACAACGACAGCTGGGTCGCCGAGCAGGGCCTGGCCGATCGGGAGCTGCACGGCGACCTGCGCGACCTCATCGCCCGCACGCCCGGCGACGCCGTGACCGTGGGGCCGGAGGACACCCTGCTCACCGCCTACAATCGGATGCGCGCCGCCGACGTCAGCCAGCTGCCGGTGCTGGACGACGGGCGGCTGATCGGCCTGGTGGACGAGAGCGACCTCCTGGAGGCCGTCGAGGACCGCCGCCAGGACGCCCGGTTCCGCCAGCCGGTCTCCACGGCCATGACCGCCAAGCTGCACACGCTGCAGTCCGGCGAGCCGCTGGACACGCTGCTCCCCATATTCGAGCGCGACGAGGTGGCGATCGTGATGGAGGGCCGCGAGTTCCTCGGCCTGATCACTCGCATGGACCTGATCAACTACCTGAGGCGCGCAGCGTGAGCGACGAGACCGAACCCAAGGCCGGGGGCAAGAACCGGCTGGACTTCGCCACCCGGGCCATCCACGGCGGCCAGCAGCACGACCCTTCCACCGGGGCGGTGATGGTGCCGATCTACGCCACCTCGACCTACGCCCAGGCGAGCCCCGGGGTGCACCAGGGGTTCGAATACAGTCGCAGTCAGAACCCGACCCGCTTTGCGCTGGAACGGGGCTTGGCGGACCTGGAGAGCGGAACCAAGGGCTACGCCTTCGCCTCAGGGCTTGCGGCGATCTCGACCCTGCTGGAGACCTGCGACGCCGGCGACCACGCCATCGCCAGCGAGGACCTCTACGGCGGCTCGTTCCGGCTGTTCGAAAAGGTGCGCCAGCGCTCGGCGGGTCTGCAGTTCAGCTTCGTGGACCTCGCCGACCTCGCGGCCATCGAGGCCGCGATCACACCGAGGACCAGGATCGTCTGGGTGGAGACGCCCACCAACCCGCTGCTGCGGCTCTGCGACCTGGAAGCCATCGCCCAGCTGTGCAAACGCCGCGGCCTGATGGCGGCGGCCGACAACACCTTCGCCAGCCCCTACTGCCAGCGCCCGCTGGAGCTGGGCTTCGACGTGGTGATGCATTCGACCACCAAGTACATCGGCGGCCATTCCGACGTGGTGGGCGGCGCCCTGCTCGTGGGCGACAACGCGTCGCTCCGCGACGAGCTCACCTTCCTGCAGAACGCCATCGGCGCGGTCGCCTCGCCCTTCGACAGCTACCTGACGCTGCGCGGCATGAAGACGCTGGCGCTGCGCATGCAGCGGCACTGCGAGAACGGCCAGGTCATCGCGGAGTGGCTCGAGGGCCGCAGCGAGGTCGCCAAGGTCATCTACCCGGGCCTTTCAAGCCATCCCCAGCACGCCCTGGCCAAGCGCCAGATGTCGGGCTTCGGTGGCATGATCACCGTCGTCCTCGATCGCGACATGGACGGCGTGCGCCGGATGCTGGAGCGCACCCAGCTCTTCACCCTGGCCGAAAGCCTTGGCGGCGTGGAGAGCCTGATCGAACATCCCGCGATCATGACCCACGCCTCGATCCCGGCGGAAACCCGCGCCCGCATCGGCATCACCGACGGCCTGGTGCGGCTGTCGGTGGGTGTGGAGGATTCAGGCGACCTCATCGCCGACCTGGAGCAGGCGCTGGCCTGAAGGTGTCAGCGTCGAAACACAGGTACGATTGACGATAAACCTAGGTTAAGGCTTGCTGGCCTCCAGGCGCGCCGCAGAGTGCGTGGGAGGAAGGCCATGACCGACACCATCCCGCTTGGGCCAGCCGTGCCGGCCGCTCCCACCGCGCCCGTGGCGGCGGCTTCCACCGAGCTGCTGCCGCTCAAGACCAAGCTGGCCTTCGGGGTCGGCAGCGCCGCCGAGATGATCGCGATCTACACGGTCGCGACCTTCGCCATGCTCTTCTACAATCAGGTGCTGGGCGTGAATCCCGTCTGGGTAGGCTTGGCGCTCTCCGTCAGTCTGGTGTTCGACGCCATCACTGAGCCGCTGGTCGGCGCCTGGTCGGACCGCACCTTCTCCACGCGCTTCGGCCGCCGACATGGCTGGATGCTGGCGTCCCCGATCCCCATCGCGGTCTCATTCTACTGCATCTTCAATCCGCCGGACCTGGGGCCCCTGGGCCTGGCCATCTGGTGCGGGGTCAGCGTCGGGATGCTGCGGCAGGTGATGACCTTCTTCCACACGCCGCATCTGGCGTTGGGCGGGGAGTTGTCGCCGCACTACACCGAGCGGTCCAAGGTGATGGCCTATAACGCCTTCTTCCAATGGGTCGGCGGCTCGGCGACGGCGTGGATCGCGCTCACCTTCTTCTTCCCCAGGACCGAGCAGTTCCACAACGGCCTCCTGAACCCCGAGCCATGGCCGCAGTTCGCGCTCGCCGGGGCGATCGCCATCATCGTGATCCTGTACGCCTCGACGATCTTCACGATGGACCGCATCCCGCTGCTCCCGAAGACCGCGCCGAACACGCCGAAGTTCAGCCTCCGGGAGTTCTTCCGGGACATCGTCCGCGCGCTGGGCAATGTCAGCTACGCCTGGCTGCTGGCGGGCTACTTCTTCCTGTCGATGATGGTGGGGCTGCGCGAAGGCCTGCGGCTCTACATGGCCAGCTTCTACTGGCAGATCAATTCCAGCGACCTGCGCTGGTTCATCATCGGCAGCTTCATCGGCTACATCCTGGCCTTCTTCTTCGCCGCGCGCATGCACGGCCGGTTCGACAAGAAGGCGACGATGATCGCCGCGTGCCTCGGCTACGCGATCGTCCCCGCGATCGCGCCGACGCTAGGGATGATGGGCCTGCTGAAGGCGGACTCGCCGCTGCTGCTGCCGATCCTCATCGCGCTCGGCGCCTTCGGCTACCTGGCCATCAGCTTCCTTACCATCAGCGTCACCTCCGCGCTCGCAGACATCGCCGACGAGAACGAGCTGAAGCACGGCATCCGCCAGGAGGGAATCCTCTATTCGACCCGCGCCTTCGCCGGAAAGCTGGACCAGGCGGTGGGCGCGGCGCTGGCGGGGTTCGTGGTGTCGTTCATCGCCTTCCCGCGCAAGGCCACGCCCGGCCAGGTGCCGGAGGACGTGCTGTTCAATCTGGCGCTCTGGGACGGTGTGGTCACCATCGTCCCAGGCGTCCTCGCGGCGATCTGCTACGGCCGCTACCGCATCAACCACACGACGTACCTGGAAACGCGGCGGCTGTTGGCCGAGCGCCGCGGCTAGCCGGGATCGCCGGGCCGGAGCGCGTCCATCAGGCTGCCGGTGTAGGCGGCGTGACCCACGTGGGTGAGGCGCGCGGAGAAGTCGGCCCAGATATCACCGCCCAGGTCGCGCCAGCGGCGGCAGAAGGCATAGTCCTCCGATAGGTACTGGCCGGTCTCCGGCTCGATCATGGTGTCGAACACCATGGTCGCCACGGGCGCCTGGTTGTCGGCCATGTCGCCCATTTTGGCGCGCAGCTCGGGGTGAGCGTCGACCAGGCGCTGCATGGCCTGGCGTTTGATCAGCAGGAAGCCGGTGCCGCCGTACGCCACCTTGGCGATGCCGTCCTCGACCTCCACGCTGTTGTCCGCATTCGGCAGAAAGCGGACGACGTATCCGATAGCCGCGGCCTGCAGGTCGGCCACGCCGGCCTTGGCGGCCGCGCGCACCTTTTCCCAATCGATCTTCTTCAGCGGGCAGACGGCGGCGATCACGTCCTTGTCGGCGTCGATCAGCCGGAACACCTGCTCCGGCGGAAAGCCGATGTCAGCGTCGATGAACAGGATGTGGGTCGCCTGCTGGAAAGCCAGGAACGCGGCGGCCAGGCGCGAGCGGCCGCGCGTGATCAGCGCCTCACCGCCCATCATGTCGATGTGCAGGCCGACGCCGCGTTCGCGGCAGGCGTCCTGCAGCTTCAGCATCGACGACACGAAGTAGAGGTTCAGGTTGCCGCCGTAGCAAGGGACCGCGAGGTAGATGAACGGCTTGGGCGTCTCGGACATGGCGCGGACCATACTGGCGAGCTCAGGCTCCGTCGATCAGCGGCGCCACCAGCGCGTCGTAGAGCTCCAGGCGCTTGTAGGCTCGGAAGTCCGGGTGGGCCGTGCGCCAGGCTTGCGCGAACCGCGCCAGCCGCGAGAGATCGGCGGCGACATCACTGAGCGGGTTCACCCAGACGCGGATGGTGAAGACCACGCCACCGGTCGTCGGCAGCCGGCGCAGCGTTTGGCGCTCGCAGCGCACATGCAGCACCTGGGCGGCGCGGGCCGGGTCGATGGCCGGGATCGCGGCGCGCATCGGGCCGGGATCGGGCATGTGCAGTTCCGGCGTCGAGACCACACTCCAGTTGCGGCGCTCCAGCACCAGCCCATCGCGCAGGCCGTCGAAGATGCGGGTCACCCGCGCCAGCAGTCGGTCCTCGAAGCCGGTCACCGGGCGGTGGAGCTCCGAGAGGCTCCGCCCGATCACCTCGGCGGCGGTGAAGAAGCTTCCGGCGCTGAGGGACAGCGCGCTTAGCCGCCAATGGCCGTCGCGCTTTTCCATCAGGCACAGGTCGTCGGCTACGCAGCGGGCGGCGGCGTAGAGCGGCGGGCGGCCTTGCGTCTCGATCGGTCGGCCGATCGCCTCGGCGACCAGGGCCAAAACCTCGGCCTGAGCCGGGCGCGAGCCCCCGGTTTCCGCCCACACCAGCGGGGCGGCGGCGCCCTCGAACAGCGGATCCTTGCGCGCCGAGGGGTCGGTCTCGCCGCCTTCGAACCACGCGCTCGCCGCGATCGGCGCGAGGCCGATGCGGAACTCGCCCGCCTCCTCCCAGGGGGCGTGGCGCAGGGTCATGCGCGAGCGCGCCTCCGGCTTCCCAGCCAGCGGACCAGCAGGAACAGGACGACGCCCGTCGCCACCCCCTGGGCGTCGGCCAGCAGATCCAGCGGGTCGGCGTGGCGGCCGGAGGGCAGCACGCCCTGCAGGACTTCGATGAAAACGCCGTAGGCCAGGGCGAAGGCCGGAATCGCCAGGCGGCGGTTGGGCGCGAGCGCGTAGCCGGTCAGGGTCAGGACCAGCCAGGCGGCGAAGTGCTCGAAGCGGTCGCCGGTCCCGGGATCGGGCAGGTCGCGGCTGGGCAGGACACACAGCGCCAGCAGGATTGCGGCCGCCAAGGCGTAGAGGCCGAGGCGCGCGGGCCGTGGAAAGCGGTGGGGCAGCATCGGACCTTACTTGCACACCACACCTCGTCTCTCTAGCGTCCGCCGCGCTGAGTTTTGGTGCAGGAGATGTGCGTGGCGCTCGAGGCGGTGATCTGGGATTTCGGCGGGGTGTTCACCTCTTCGCCGTTCGAGGCCTTCAACCGGCTGGAGGCGGAGATGGGCGCGCCGAAGGATCACATCCGGCGGGTCAACGCGACCAACCACCATGAGAACGCCTGGGCCCTGTTCGAGCGCAACGAGATCGACGCCGCCCGCTTCGACCAGCTGTTCCTCGAGGAATCCACGGCGCTCGGCTTCCCGATCCGTGGCGGGGATGTGCTGCCGAAGCTCTCGGGCGAACTGCGACCGCGGATGGTGGCGGCGCTGAAGGCGTGCAAAGCCCGCTTCAAGGTCGGCTGCATCACCAACAATGTGGTCTCCATGCACAGCCCGGGTCAGAACGAGATCCAGCAGGCGGCCGGCGCCATGGGCCAGGTGATGCCGCTGTTCGACGCCATCATCGAGAGCTCCAAGGCGGGCGTGCGCAAGCCCGACCAGCGCATCTACCTGATGATGTGCGACCTCCTGGCGGTGAAGCCGGAGAACTGCATCTACCTCGACGACCTGGGCATCAACTGCAAGCCTGCCGCGGGCCTGGGGATGAAGGCGATCAAGGTGATCGACGAGGACCAGACGCTGAACGACCTGGCGGCCGCCACCGGCCTCACGTTCGCATGACGCGCCCGGCCAGGATCGGCGCGGAGACGGCGCTGACGCGGCTGACCGGCTGGGCCAAGGTGGAGGGCGGCCGCGACGCCATCTGCAAGACCTTCAAGTTCAAGGACTTCAACGCCGCGTTCGGGTTCATGACACGCGTGGCCCTGATGGCTGACAAGCTCGACCATCACCCGGAGTGGTTCAACGTCTACAACCGGGTCGAGATGACCCTGGCCACCCACGACGCAGGCGGGGTGACGGAGCTGGACGTGCAGCTGGCGACCTTCATGGACGAGGCCGCGGTCGCCTGACCGCTAGTTCGCGATGATGGCGCCCAGCAGCACCTTGGCGCCGGGGCGGCCGAGGATGGTGTCGGTCTGGCGCTGCAGGGTCAGGCCCAGATAGTCGGCGTTGGGCAGGGCCCCCTGGGGCAGGCCGGCCGCGTAGCCCTGGACCGTCTGGACATAGGCCGCGCGCAGGCGCGGCAACGACTGGTCGGCCAGCTTGTGCAGGGTCGGGTCGGGCACGTCGAGGCCGCAGTCGACCGACAGCACGCCGCGCTTGCCGCTGGCGCGGATCATGGTGCCCAAGAGCGTGTTCATCGGCAGGTAGGTGCCGCCACCCGACTTCTTCTTCTCACCCCCGCCCGAGTCGAGCGCCATGCCGGGCAGGGCGGTGAGGATGGCGACGGTGAGGAGCAGGCGGCGGTGCATGCTCGCATCCTCGCCGACCGTGGTTAGCGGTCTCTTTACGCGGCCCTGCGAAGAGTGGCCGGAGAGACGATCCGCGACGACGGGAGCCGCCCATTGGGCCGATTTGCACCGACCAACCTGGACCGGGACGGAAAGGTCATCCTGGTGACCGGGGGCACCGGCTCGTTCGGCCGCCGCTTTATCGAAACCGTGCTGAAGCAGGCTAAGCCGCGGAAGCTCATCGTCTATTCGCGCGACGAGTTGAAGCAGAGCGAGATGCAGATCGACTATGCCGAGCGCTTCAGCGCCGAGCAGCTGGCGGTCATGCGCTATTTCCTGGGCGACGTGCGCGACAGGGAACGGCTGAGCCTGGCCTTCCGCGGCGTCGACGTCGTGATCCATGCCGCGGCCCTGAAGCAGGTGCCGGCCGCCGAGTACAATCCGTCCGAGTGTATCGCCACCAATATCATGGGCGCCGAGAACGTAGTGCGCGCCTGCCTGGCCAATCGCGTGCGCAAGGTGGTGGCGCTCTCCACCGACAAGGCCTGCAACCCCATCAACCTCTATGGCGCCACCAAGCTCGCGTCGGACAAGACCTTCGTGGCGGCCAACAACCTGTCCGGCGACATCGGGACGCGGTTCTCGGTGGTGCGCTACGGCAACGTCGTGGGCAGCCGCGGCTCGGTTATCCCCTTCTTCCAGCGGTTGATCGCGCGCGGCGCCACCGAGCTGCCGATCACCGATCCGCGCATGACCCGCTTCCTGATCACCTTGGACGAGGGCGTCGAGTTCGTGCTGTCCTCCCTGGAGGCGATGCACGGCGGCGAGATCTTCGTGCCGAAGATCCCGTCCATGAAGATGACCGACATGGCCGCCGCCCTGGCGCCCGGCATGGCCACCAAGGTGGTCGGGATACGGCCCGGCGAGAAGCTGCATGAGATGATGATCAGCCAGGACGATGCGCGCAACACGGTGGACCTGGGTGACCGCTACGCCATCGAGCCGGCGTTCGTGGAGTATACCCGCGAGCCCCTGACCGGCGGGCGGCTGGCCGACGAGTTCAGCTATGCCAGCGACACGAACGACGCCTGGCTGGACGCGGCCGGCCTGATGGCGATGCTGGGCGAGGGCAGATCGCCGCGCCGGCGCCGGGCGACAGATTAGGCGACCATGGACGGCCCCATTCTTCCCTACGGCCGGCAGACCATCGAGGACGACGACATCGCCGCCGTGGTCGAGGCGCTGAAGGCCGACTTCCTGACCACCGGCCCCCGGGTCGAGGCCTTCGAGCGCGCCTTCGCCGAGACAGTGGGCGCGCGCCACGCGGTGGCGTGCTCCAACGGCACCGCGGCCCTGCACCTGGCCATGTTGGCGCTGGACGTGCAGCCCGGCGAGGTGGTGATTGCGCCATCGATCACCTTCCTGGCG
Organism: uncultured Phenylobacterium sp.; assembly: GCF_902826855.1. Taxonomy (GTDB): domain Bacteria; phylum Pseudomonadota; class Alphaproteobacteria; order Caulobacterales; family Caulobacteraceae; genus Phenylobacterium. Next base: position 24,802 of record NZ_CADEGK010000005.1, read on the forward strand.
ACCGCCAACTGCGCCCGCTACGTGGGCGCCGACGTGGTCTTCGCCGACGTGGACCCCGACAGCGGCCTGATGACGCCGCAAACGCTGGCAGACGCGATCGAGCGGGTGGGCGAACGGAGGCTGCGAGCCGTGCTGCCCGTCCACCTGCGCGGTGACGCGCGCGATCTGCCGGCGCTGGCGGCCCTGGCGCGGGGGGCCGGCGCGGTGCTTGTCGAAGACGCGCCGCATGCGCTCGGAACGACGGCAAAGTTCGGCAATGTGACGCAAACGATCGGCGATGTGCGCCATTCGGCTATGGCCACCTTCTCCTTTCATCCCGTGAAGACCATCGCCACCGGCGAGGGCGGCATGGTCACCACCAACGACGACAGGCTCGAGGGGCGCCTCAGGAGCCTTCGCAGCCACGGCATGGTGCGGCCGCCGGACGCGGACCCCTGGTGGTACGAGATGCCCGAGCCGGGCTTCAACTACCGCCTCCCGGACATCCTCTGCGCGCTCGGCCAGTCGCAGCTGGCGAAGCTGCCGCGCTTCGCCGCGCGTCGCCGGACGCTGGCCTCGGCCTACGAAGCCGCGCTCGCCCCGCTTGCCCCGGTTGTCCGCATCGCGGCGCGCCCGGCCTGGAGCGACCCGGTGCTGCACCTGATGTGCGTGCTGATCGACTTTCCGGCGGTGGGCCGCACGCGGCGTCAGGTCGTGGACGACCTGCGGGCCCGAGGCGTCGGGACCCAGGTCCACTACATCCCGGTGCACCGCCAGCCCTACTACCGCGGCCTCTACGGCGACCTCAGCCTGCCCGGCGCAGAGGCGTGGTACGCCCGCTGTCTGTCGCTGCCGCTCTATCCGGGCATGGCCGACGGCGACGTGGAGGAGGTCGCCGACGCCCTGCGCGACGTGCTGGGCGCTTAAGTTCGCGTTCCGTCGCCCGGGGCCGCCGGGCCGCCCCTCCCGGGTCGGAGTGGCTCCAGGCGGGGGGCGTGGGCTGAAATCGGCAGCCGGCCAGTACACGCATGAAGAGTGCCAATCCGAGCGATTACGCCCGATAGGCGATTGGCTCGAAGAGACCGGACGATCGGGCTAACCCTCGGCGCTGCTTGGGAAACGAGGATATGGCTACTTGCGAGCACCCTCGCTGTGGCTCCTCGCTGTTCGCCCGAGCGACGGTCGCCGGAGCGTAGATTTGGTCAGCGTCGCGATACGAACCCACTTCCAGGAAATGATCGAGTCAGGAAGCGGGGACGCCGGTGCGCTGGCCAGGGGCCTTCATCGCGAGGTGACGGGCTTGGGCCTGCGCGCGCTTGCCTCCAAGGCTCTCAACGTCGCTGCCCTCACCCCGGAACGCCTGCCCGACGTCTATGACAACGCCGCAGCCGGCTGGTTGGGATTGCCGGTGTTTCCACCGAAGCTTCGGTTCCGAGACGAGTTGCGGCTCTCGCCAGCGTTCTGGGAGACGTTATGGGAGCTCGTGGCGCTGCCGGCGGATGTCCGGGACCAAGTGTTCCCCACCCGCGTCCTGGAGTTGGCCGGCGAGCTTGACCCGGGGATCAACGCTCGAATGGCCGAAGTGGCGAGCACATACCCGGGTGTGGCGGAGGCGGAGGCCCGCGGCCTCCCGGCGCCCTATGACCTCGATGCCCTAGCCGTCTATCGCCCCGGCTCGTTGGGCTACGCATTTCGTCAGGAACTGCTTCGCGGGGACGGCGTCGCCGCGCCGTTCAGCGAGACCCTGCTGCCCCTGATCCGGCATATGCCGCCGCCATTGGCCGCCATCAATTCCCACGTCATCCGATCCTGGCGGCTTTGGGCGTTGGTGGCGGGTCATGGCGGCGACTCGCGGGCCGACGTAGCCATGAGCGCCTTCCTGATGGGCCAGGTAGGTCACCACTACTCCGCCCTCGCCGTCGCCATCACCCTGGTGATCCAGAGCCTGGAACGACCGGCAGATCTGGGACTGACACTGGACTGCATCTTCAGGGGTTGGATGCACGGCCGCGAGACCCGGCCGTTGATTGCCGTTTCATGGAACCCGCTGTTGGACCTGGGGTTAGACGAAGTTCGAGAGGCGCTCGGCGTCGTCGCGTTTCAACCACCGTTGCTTAGCGTAGCCCCGAGGAGGCGAGATTGAACCGACCTTCGGTCAACTACACGCTGCGTTTGACCGTCGGCGGAATAGTTCCGAGATGGTCGAAAGTCACCTCTTACCCTGACGACCCCAGCGCCATCGCGGATTCAAAGCGTCTCCTGGCCACGGAAGTCGGAGCGCAGCGAGGCAGGACGTCGATTCTCGTCGGCCGCGGCTGTGAGCCCCACGTTCACTGGCTCGGAGCGTGGCATCTCGAGGAAGAGCCGGAGTGGATGCCAGCCGACTGAGGCCGAACCCTCCAGGACGTCATCGCGGCAGTGCGCGATCCGCGACGCGTCGAGGCCGACACCGCCGTCAATCAGCCAACTTCCAGATCCGCCGGGTCGGGCGTGCGCAAGAAGCCGGACATCTCGGCGCTGAGGAACGGGTTCATCACCGACGAGCGGCCGTGTTCGGTCCAGTAGTAGTTGTGGGCGCGCGGGTCGCTCCACGCCTTGGTCGCGTTGCGCTCGTCCACCAGGCGGTTGTAGCGCCAGTAGGCCTCGGGCTTGACCTCCATCGTCGCGCCGTTGCCCAGCACCAGCGTCTCCATGCACTGCAGCGCGTAGAGGGCCATCTTCTCGTGGAACGACGCGACGTTGAGCGCGCCGTTGGTGTTGGGGCCGTAGATCGACCATAGGTTCGGGAAGCCCGGCATCATGCAGCCGAGGTAGGCGCGCGCGCCGCCGTCCGCCCACAGGGCCTCGAGCGTCTGGCCGCCGCGACCGGTGATCGTCATCGGATAGAGGAACTCGGTGGCGTGGAAGCCGGTGGCGTAGACGATCACGTCGGCCTCGTGCAGCGTCCCGTCCTTGGCTACGACGCCGCCCGGCTCGATGCGCTGGATCCCGTTGGTGACCAGGGTGACGTTGTCGCGCTGGATCGCGTCCAGAATGGAGTATTCCGGGTCGACCACCACCGCACGGGCCGACCAGACCGGGTGGGCCGGGGTCATGGCCGCCACGAGATCCGGATCGCCCAGCTTGCTCTTCACGAAGGCGAGGCTGGCGTCGCGGGCGCGCTTGTTGAGCGGGCTGACGGCGTGAGGATCGTCGAAGTCCGGATCGATCTGCGCCAGGTTGGCGAGGCCATCGAGGGTGCAGGCCCGGGCGCGCATGAAGTTGGTGTGGAACGGCAGGTTGCGGTCCAGCCAGTTGACCTGCGGCGGGAACGGCGAGCGGTAGCCGGGCGTGGGGAACAGCCACTGCGGCGTGCGCTGGAACACGGTCACCTGCGCAGCCTCGAGGGCGAGTTCGGGGATCATCTGGTAGCCGGTGCAGCCGGTGCCGATCACCGCGATCTTCTTGCCCTTGGGGTCGAAGCGCTCCGGCCACCGCGCGGTGTGCCAAGCGGCGCCGGCGAAGGTCTCGGCGCCGGGTATCTCGGGAATGTTCGGTCGGCTGAGCAGGCCCACGGAGGTGATCACCGCGCGCGAGCGGATCGTGCGGGCGCCGTCCGGCCCCTCGATGTCGATCACCCACTCGCCCGCCGCCTCGTCCCAGGTCATCGTCTTGACCTCGGTTTCGAACTGGACATGGCGACGCAGGTCGAACTCGTCGGCGACCCAGTCGAAGTACTTCACATTCTCCCGCCACTCGCAGAACGGGTTGGGATAGGGGAAATCGACGCCGAAGATGTGCGTGTAGGAGCGGCTGGCCGTATCGACCCGGGCGCCCGGATAGCGGTTCTCCCACCAGGTCCCCCCGACGCCGGTGTTCTTCTCGATGACGGTGAAGGGGAACCCGGCCTGGCGCAGCTGGAGCGCGGCGTTCAGCCCGCCCATGCCGGCGCCGATGATGGTGACGGTGAAGTCCTTCAGCCGCTGGGGATCGGGCTGTTCGCGCCAGCGCAGCGACCGCGCCTGCGGGTCGATCGCCAGCTCTTCGATATGATGCTGCAGGTTCTCGCCCTCCAGCGTCTGCCCCAGCATCAGGCCCAGGCTGACTGGGAGCCGTTCGCGGGGCCCGATGCCCATGATGCCCGCCCCCGCGTCGCGATAGGTCTTCAGGAACTCCGCGCCCTTGCGCCGCAGCAGCGCCACGTCCGCGTCGCTCTCCGGCAGGATCGCGTCGCCCATGCCGGCCTGCAGCGTCCGCACGCGCGTCGCCGCCACCTCCGGATCGCCGGTGAGTTGGTAAAGGAGGCCCCGCAGGACCATGGGATCGGCGTAGGCGATCGCGTCCTCGATCGTCGCATCGTCGGCCGCCCGCAGCTCCGGCCGTGAAGATACCTCCAGCTTGGTCATGCGCCTTAGACTCCTCCGCATCGTGTTCTTGCCCGAATTGGGGGGTGCGGAGCGCGCAGAGTCGAGTCCAAAGCTGGAGGTGGGTCGGGCGGCGATGGCCGCGGGGGCGGCGAGGACGCGCTTCTCCCGGGGACGGCGCCGCTGCAGGCAGAGGTTTCCCCCTCTCAGGAACCAGCGGCCGCCGAACGGGCGCCTAATAGCGCTAGGCGGCCAGGCCGGCCTGCTGGATCAGGTCGCGCACCTGCTGCACCTGCTCGGGCGCGGCGGCAAGTTCGGCGCGGGTCTCGTCGGACTTCACCAGCCTGAGGGCCTCGGACTTGGCGCGCACGGACGCAGGACCCAGTGGACCGGATTCGCCCATCGCCAGCTTCAGCAGCACCGTCAGCCGATGGATGGCCGGCGCGTTGGCGCGAGCCACGCCCTGGGTCACCTTCGCGCGGTTGTCGATCTCGCCGCCGATCTCGCCCAGCTTTTCCTGCAGCGGCTGGAAATCCTCGGCCACCAGGCCGCAGCGCCCGACGGCGCGTTGAAGCTGGGCCAGGGTGGCGAGCTTGGCGGCCGGGCTCTCGTCGGCGGCCATTATGTCTTTCTCGAACCGCAGCGAAGTCACCACGGCCTTCAGCCAGCCGCCGGCCTTGCGCTTGTTGGCCGGGCCAATGACGTTCTCGGTGAGCCAGATCAGCGCCTCGACCTCCTCCTTGGAGCTCATGTCGTGGCCGAGGTAGGCCTCGACGAAGTCGCCGGTGGTGAGCATCTTCGAGCGCGCGGTGAAGGCGGCCTGCACCTGGTCCAGCGGCAGCAGGTTGCCGGCCGAGGCGGTCAGCGTCATGCCCAGCGCCCGGAGGATATCGATCTCGCCGGCCGCGTCGTTGGGGCGCAGCCGGCGGTTGCCCATCAATTCGCGCAGGATGCGGCGGCCGATGGCGGCGCGCGTGTCGAGGAAGGTCTCGTTCGCCAGCCAGACGGCCAGCCGTATGGCCAGACCCGAGAGCTCCGGCATGCACTTGGCGACCGCCGGCTCGCGCTTGGCCAGCTTGTCGACCGTGTCGTAGGCGGCGAGGCGCGTGAGGGCCGCGAGGTTCTCGCCCAGGTCGGCGCCGCGGCCGAGGATCTCGTTGATCCCCGGCTTGGCCTCGAGGATCTCGGCCAGGGGCTGCTGGATGGTGCCGAGCGCCAGGGCCCGGCCCTTGCCGTTTTCCGGCCACTCGTCAGCCAGATCCAGGAGCTTGGTGAGCTTCTCGCCCCAGCACTTGGCGTCGGCCAGCGCGCCGGCCACGCCTGCGCCCAGCAGGTAGGCGCGTTCCGGGTCGTTCGCCAGCCGATCGGCGGCCTTGGCGAAGCTCTCCTTCTTGAAGTTCGGCAGGACGCCTTTCTTGGCGTCGCTCATCAGCTTGTCGACGGCGCGCTCGATCAGCGTGTGGAAGGCGCGGATCATCTCGTGCACCGACATGCCGCGGGCGTGGGCCTCCGGAATGGCGATCTTCTGCAGGGCGTGCTGCAGCTCCGTGCCGGACGCCTCGAGGCTCTCCACCAGGTCGGGGCGGTGCAGCAGTTCGAACGGAGTGGCGTAGTTGCGCTCCAGCCAGGCTTCCAGGAGCCGGCCGATCCGTTCACGGGCATGGCCGGTGTAGAGGTCCTGCGGGGTGACGCAGAGGGGCTGGGGGTCAGCCTGCGGCTTGGACTTGGCGGCGCCGTCGGCGGAGCCCTGCTTCATGATGACGACGGCGCGATACTCACGCGCCTCTTCGTCGTAGGTTTCCTTTGTGACCTTGACGGCGGCGACACGGCCCTCGGCCATCAGCCGGTTGGCGGTCTCGATGGCCGTGGCCCGGCTCTCGGTGGCGGTGTCGAGCGTCCAGCCGGCCCCCGGGGTCTTCCGGACATAGACCTCGAAATGCACTTTGTGCCCATCCATCCCGGCATCCCCCAGCGGGTGGGACGTTGCCGTAACAAGCTTAAGGCCATGTTAGCCGTGGCGCCCGGCCCGCAGGCCCCATTGAGGCCACGGTGAAGGCTCACTAGGTTTACGCCACCGGGGTAAAGGAGAGATCAACTTCAGATGGCAAAGATAACCCTGGTGGACGACGACGAGAACATCGTCACCTCCGTCAGCCTGGCGCTGGAAAGCCACGGCCACACCGTAAAGGCCTACTACGACGGCGCCGCCGGGCTCGCGGCGCTGGAGAACGATCCGCCGGATCTGGCCATCCTGGACGTGAAGATGCCACGCATGGACGGAATGGAGGTCCTGCGCCGGCTGCGCCGCACCTCCGAGGTGCCGGTGATCATCCTGACGTCGAAGGACGAGGAGATCGACGAGATTCTGGGCTTCAACCTGGGCGCCGACGACTACATGCACAAGCCGTTCAGCCAGCGGCTGCTGATCGAGCGGGTGAAGGCGGTCCTGCGGCGTGGCCGGTCCTCGGAGGGTGAGGAGGCCATCGGCCCGGCGGCCTCGGCCGAAACCAACGCGCGGGCGCTGAAGCGCGGCAAGCTGACCCTCGACCCCGCCCGCCACGAGAGCCTGTGGGAGGGCAAGCCGGTCAAGCTCACGGTCACCGAGTTCCTGCTGCTGCAATCCCTGGCCCAGCGGCCGGGCTTCGTGAAGAGCCGCGACAACCTGATGGACGCGGCCTACGACGATCAGGTCTATGTCGACGACCGCACGATCGACAGCCACATCAAGCGGATGCGGAAGAAGTTCCGCGAGGTGGACCCCGATTTCGACGCGATCGAAACCCTCTATGGCGTCGGCTACAGATACCGCGAAAGCTGAGCGGGCGCGGGATCGGGCCAAGGACTGGATCTCGGCCTCATCGTCGAACTTCCGCTGGCTGCCGGGTTCTCGTCTCGGCCGGCTGATCCTGGCCCTGAACCTCCTGGGCTTGGCGATCCTGATCGGCGGGGCGCTGGTGCAGAACGAGATCAGCCGCGGCCTGGTCAACGCTCGGATCGACAGCCTGAACACCCAGGGCGAGCTGATTGCCTCGATTCTGGACCAGGCGGCGACGATCGGCGAGCCCGAGCCGCAGATGGACACCGCCTTAGCCACCGAACTGCTGCAGACGCTGTCCAACCCCACCGCCCAGCGGGCTCGCCTGTTCGACAGCCGCGGCCGGCTGGTGGCCGATTCGAACTGGATGGCCGACCGCGTCGACATCAAGGAACTGCCGCCCGCCCGCGCACGCGGCGAAAAGGACCCGGCCCCCAACCGCGACGCCCGTTCCCAGCGCGAGGCCCAGAAGGCCCTGACACAGGAGGTGGCGGCCGCCCTGCAGGGCCGCCACCTGGCCAAGATGCGGCGGACCGACTCGGGCGAGCGGGTGGTCTCGGTCTCGATCCCGATCCAGCACGTGCGCGCGGTCCTGGGCGTGATTACCCTGGAGGCCAGCGACGTCGACGCGATCATCGCGCGCCAGCGCCAGGCGCTGATCCCGTTCATCCTGATCGCCGTGGGGGTTACGCTGGCCTCTTCGCTGCTGCTGAACAGTCTGGTCGCTCAGCCCGTCCTGCGGCTGGCCCGCGCAGCCGACCGGGTGCGACAGGCGCGCGCTCGCGCCATCTCGCTGCCGGACCTGGCCAAGCGCGACGACGAGGTGGGCGCCCTGACCCGCAGCCTGGAAGACATGACCCATGCGCTGTCGGAGCGGATGGACGCCATCGAGAGCTTCGCCGCCGACGTCGCGCACGAGATCCGCAATCCGCTGACCTCGCTTCGCTCGGCGGTCGAGACCCTGGAGCTGGTGGCCGACCCCACGGCGCGCGATCGGTTGCAGGGCATCTTGAAGAACGACATCCAGCGGCTGGACCGCCTGGTGACCGACATCTCCAATGCATCGCGCCTGGACGCGGAACTCTCCAGGGACCAGCCGAAGATCGTCGACCTGGGCCGGCTGATTGGCGACATCGTCGCCCTCTACCAGGCCACCGCGCGACCCGGAGACGTGCGGGTCAACTTCGCGCCGCACGCGGGTATGGAGAGCGCCACCGTGATGGGCCGGGAAGGCCCCTTGGGGCAGATCCTGCGCAACCTGATCGACAACGCCCGCTCGTTCAGTCCCCCGGGCGACGAGGTGACCGTGGGCCTCCTGCGGGTGAAGGACGAGGTGATCGCCACGGTGTCCGACAACGGCCCCGGCATCCCGCCTGAGAACCTGGAGACGGTGTTCGAGCGGTTCTACACTTCGCGGCCGAAAGGTGCGGCGTTCGGCGGCAACTCGGGCCTGGGCCTCTCCATCGCCCGCCAGATCGCCGAAGCCCACGGAGGCTCGCTGCGCGCCGAGAACCGGCTCGGCCCGGAGGGCAAGGTGGAGGGCGCCCTGTTCGTCCTGACCCTCCCGGACGCCTTGCCGTGATGATCAAGCACGCGGGGCTGATCGCCCAGCGGGTCGGCGGCCGCTGGCGCGGCGTCCTGATCGAGGGACCCTCCGGCGCCGGCAAGAGCGACCTGGCGCTGCGATGCCTGGACCACGGGTTCCGGCTGGTGGCCGACGACCGGGTGCTGCTGTGGGCCGCGGACGGCGGGCTCTGGGGCCGGGCGCCGGACACGCTGGCCGGTCTCATCGAGGTGCGCGGCGTGGACGTGCTGCGGATCGAGCCCCTGATCTTCTGCGAGGTGGCGATGCTGGTGCGCCTGGGAGCCCCCGACCGCATCCCGCAGGACACAACCGAAACGATCCTTGGAATGGCGGTTCCACTCCTGGCGGCAGACCCCTTCGAGACGTCCGCGCCTGCGAAACTAAGCCGCGCGCTGACGGCCTTTGACGCGGCGCACAAGAGGCGTATCTAGCAACGCTCGCCCGCCTCCCTCGGGCGCCGCAGGGTGGGGATAACCCTTGGATTGTCAGGCATGATCGGCCTCGTGATCGTGACTCACGGCCGGCTCGCGCAAGAGTTCGTGTACGCCATGGAGCATGTGGTCGGGCCGCAAGCCGCGGTCGAGGCCATCTGCATCGGCCCCGAGGACGACATGGAAAAGCGCCGCCAGGACATCCTCGCCGCCTGCGGACAGGTGGAGCAGGGTGACGGCGTGGTCCTGCTCACCGACATGTTCGGCGGCACCCCGTCCAACCTCGCCATTTCGGTCATGGAGCAGACCAAGGCCGAGGTGATCGCCGGCCTGAACCTGCCGATGCTGATCAAGCTCGCGTCGGTTCGCAGCCGGGTCAGCCTCGAGGAGGCGGTGGCGGCTGCCCAGGAAGCCGGCCGAAAGTACATCTCCGTGGCCTCCTACGTCCTGGCCGGAGAGAAGTGAGCGAAGCCCAACGCACCGTTGAGATCGTCAACAAGCGGGGCCTGCACGCCCGCGCGTCGGCGAAGTTCGTCAAGCTGGCGGCTGCGTTCGACGCCGAGGTCCGCGTCTCCAAGGATGGCCACACCGTCGACGCCCGCTCGATCATGGGTCTGATGATGCTGGCCGCGGCGCCGGGCAGTGAGATCGAAATCGAGGCGGAAGGGGCTCAGGCGAAGGAGGCCGTGGAAGCGCTGGCGCAGCTGGTGGCCGGCAAGTTCGAGGAAGACGAGTAGGTCCGACTTCCTCGCGCAAGCGAGAGGAAGGTGGGCGCGTTAGGTCTTCAGCCGCCACCCCGTCCGGAATATCCAGGTCACCGCGGCCAGGCACGCGGCGAGGAAGCCCAGCGTGGCCGCCAGGCTTACCCACACGCCGACGTCGGACACGCCGTAGAAGCTCCAGCGGAAGCCTGAGACCAGGTAGACGACCGGGTTCACCAGCGCGATCTGTCGCCAGACGCCAGGCAGCATGTCGATGGAATAGAAGCTGCCGCCTAAGAACGTCAGCGGGGTGATCACCAGGGTCGGCATGATCGACAGCTTCTCCCAGCCGTCCGCCCAGATGCCGGTCAGGAAGCCGAACAGGCTGAAGGTCACCGAGGTCAGCACCAGGAAGGCCAGCGCCACGAAGGGATGCCCGATCTCGTAGGGCACGAAGATGCGGGCGGTGGCCAGGATCACCAGGCCCAGCATCACCGACTTGGACGCCGCCGCGCCCACGTAGCCCAGCACCACCTCGGCGGCCGACACCGGCGCAGACAGGACCTCGTAAATCGTGCCCGCGAACTTGGGCATGTAGATGCCGAACGAGCCGTTGGAGATGCTCTCGGTGAGGATCGAGAGCATCAGGAGGCCGGGCACGATGAAGGCGCCGTAGCTGACCCCTCCGATCGACGGCATGCGTGAGCCGATCGCCGCGCCGAAGACGATGAAATAGAGCGAGGTGGTGATCACCGGCGCCGCCACACTCTGCACGATGGTGCGGGCCCAGCGGTGCATCTCGAAGGCGTAGATGGCCCTCACGGCATTGAGGTTCATGCTCGGGCGCCCTGCACCAGGCTGACGAAGATGTCCTCCAGGCTCGATTCCTGGGTGCGCAGGTCCTTGAAGTCGACGCCGCGCTCGGTCAGGCGCTTCAGCAGCTCGGCGATGCCCGTGGATTCCGCCTGGGCGTCGAAGGAGTAGACCAGGTCGGCCCCGTCGGCGGCCAGCTCCAGCTGGTAATCCTCCAGGCCGGCGGGAACATGGGCCAGCGGCTCCTGCAGGTGCAGGGTCAGCTGCTTCTTGCCGAGCTTGCGCATCAGCACCGCCTTGTCCTCCACCAGGATCAGTTCACCGCGCGAGATCACGCCGATGCGGTCGGCCATCTCCTCGGCCTCCTCGATGTAGTGGGTGGTCAGGATGATCGTGACACCGTTGGCCCGCAGCCCCCGGACCATCTCCCACATGTCGCGACGCAGCTCGACGTCGACGCCGGCGGTGGGCTCGTCCAGGAAGAGAATGGTGGGCTCGTGCGACAGGGCCTTGGCGATCAGCACCCGGCGCTTCATGCCGCCGGAGAGCGCCTGGATCTTCTCGGACTTCTTGTCCCAGAGGCTCAGGTCCTTCAGCACCTTCTCCAGGTGCGCCGGGTTCGGCGGCTTGCCGAACAGGCCGCGGCTGAACTTCACCGTGTCCCAGACCGTCTCGAACGAGTCTGTGGAGATTTCCTGCGGCACCAGCCCGATCTTGGCGCGGGCGGCCCGGAAGTCCTTCAGTATGTCGTGGCCGTCGGCGACGACGCTCCCCGCGGTCATCCTGACAAGGCCACAAACGATGCCGATGAGGGTGGTCTTGCCGGCCCCGTTGGGGCCCAGGAGGGCGAAGATCTCACCCCGCTCGATGTCGAGATCGACGGTCTTGAGCGCCTGGAACCCCCCGGCGTAGGTCTTCGACAGGCCTCGAATGGATATGATCGGGTCCGGCACGCGCGCTCCCAAAAGGCGTTCCCACTGGGGAAGCGCCCCACATAGGGGCGGACGTCGCGCGGGGCTAGGCTCACGACGTCGCATATGGCCAAGCTGGTGAGGATGGCGGCGAAACCCGGGGGCACACAGCAGTCAGGGACATAAAGATTTCTTTATGTGATTGTTGCCGAACGGTCCCCGGACGGTTATACGGGCGCCCAATCCGAACATTCCGCCACCAGGGACGACCGATGACCGACTACGTCGTGAGAGACATTTCGCTGGCCGACTACGGCCGCAAGGAAATCAACATCGCCGAGACCGAGATGCCCGGCCTGATGGCGACGCGCGCCGAATACGGCAAGTCCCAGCCGCTGAAGGGCGCCCGCATCGCCGGCTCCCTGCACATGACCATCCAGACCGCGGTGCTGATCGAGACCCTGCAGGCGCTGGGCGCCGACGTGCGCTGGGCCTCGTGCAACATCTTCTCCACCCAGGACCACGCCGCCGCTGCAATCGCGGCCAAGGGCACGCCGGTGTTCGCCATCAAGGGCGAGACGCTGGTCGAGTACTGGGAGTACGCCCACAAGATCTTCGAGTGGTCCGATGGCGGCTACCCGAACCTGATCCTCGACGACGGCGGCGACGCCACCCTGCTCTGCGTGCTGGGGCCCAAGGCCGAGAAGGACCCGAGCGTCCTCAACAATCCGCAGAACGAGGAGGAGGAAGCCCTCTACGCGGTGATGAAGCGCTACCTGAAAGAGAAGCCCGGCTTTTATTCGGCGATCCGCGACGCCATTCGAGGCGTGTCCGAGGAGACCACCACGGGCGTGCACCGGCTCTACCAGATGCATGAGCGCGGCGAGTTGCCGTTCACCGCCATCAACGTCAACGACAGCGTCACCAAGTCGAAGTTCGACAACCTCTACGGCTGCCGCGAGAGCCTGGTGGACGCCATCCGCCGCGGCACCGACGTGATGCTGTCGGGCAAGGTCGCCGTGGTCCTGGGCTACGGCGACGTTGGCAAGGGCTCGGCCGCTTCCCTGCGAAACGGCGGCGCGCGGGTGATCGTCACCGAGATCGATCCGATCTGCGCCCTGCAGGCGGCCATGGAAGGCTATGACGTCCAGACCATGGAGGACGTGGCCGGCAAGGGCGACATCTTCGTCACCGCCACGGGCAACAAGGACGTGCTAACCGTCGAGCACATGCGGGCGATGAAGAACAACGCCATCGTCTGCAACATCGGCCACTTCGATTCCGAGATCCAGATCGCCGGCCTGCGCAACTTCAAGTGGGACGAGATCAAGCCGCAGGTCCACCACGTGGAATTCCCGGACGGCAAGAAGATCATCGTGCTGTCGGAAGGCCGTCTGGTGAACCTCGGCAACGCCACCGGCCACCCCAGCTTCGTGATGAGCGCCAGCTTCACCAACCAGACCCTGGCCCAGATCGAGCTCTGGCAGAACGGCGCCAAGTACGAGACCCGCGTCTACACCCTGCCCAAGCACCTGGACGAGAAGGTCGCCATGCTCCACCTGGAGAAGCTGGGCGCCAAGCTCACCAAGCTCTCGAAGGACCAGGCCGACTACATCGGCGTGCCCACCCACGGGCCGTTCAAGCCGGACCATTATCGGTACTGACCCTGGCCACGTAGCCTAGCAAAACACTACCAAGGATGGTTGATTCGGTATTATTCACCATTTTAGGTAGAATTGCGCTGGTTCCCTAGCCGGCGCTAAGCTAGGGCCGAACGGTGCCGCTTGCCCTGATCCTCTCCTCGTTCGTCGCCGCGAGCCGCATCGGCGGCGCAGCGCAGCAGTATGTGCTGGCTGCACACAAGATCGACCCTGTGCTGGCTCCGACGGTGATGTTCGGACGCACGCCGGCGCGCGGCGGGCGGGGCGAGGTGACCTCGCCGGACGTGTTCCGGCGCATGCTGGGCGACATCGAGGCTGACGCCCTGTTCGGCATGGTGGACCTGATCATCACTGGCCACTTCTCCGACCCGGAGCAGGTCGAGATCGCGGCCGGGGTAATCCAGCGGGTGCGCACGACCGAGCGCAGCCAGGCCTGGGGCCCGCGGCCGCTGGTGCTGGTGGATCCGGTGCTGGGGGACGCCCCGCGCGGCCTCTACGTGAAGTACGAGGTAGCCCAGGCGGTGGAGGAGCGGCTGGTCCCGTTGGCGGACTGGATCACGCCCAACCTATGGGAGCTGGCCTTCCTGACCGACCGCAAGATCGAGACCGCTGCCGACGCCCGCGACGCCGCGCGCGCGCTCGGCAAGCCGGCGCTGGTGACCTCGGTCCCGGCGCGCGATGGCGAGGTGGGCATCCTCTACGTCGACAAGGAGGAAGCGGTGCTGTTCGCCCACCCGCGCCGCGAGCGGGCGCCCAACGGCACGGGCGACCTGGTCACCGCCAGCTTCGGGGCCGGCCTGGTGGAGGGCAAGGACCCGCGCGACGCCGCCGAACGCGCCGCCCGCGCCGTGGCCGAGACCCTGCTGGTGGCCGAGGCATGGAAGTCCGTGGAACTGCCGATCGTGGCGCTGGCCGATCGGATCGTGAACCCGAAGGCCGAGGTGCGTATAGAGACGCTATGAGCGTCAACAAGGCTTTCGAGATCGGGGGGTTCGCCCCGTCCCGGTTCGCCCCGGTGAAGGACGCCTTCGCCGACAGTTTTTCCGAGGGCCTGGAACTGGGCGCCCGCTTCAGCCTGGTGGAGGCCGGCGAGGTGGTCCTCGACCTTTGGGCGGGCTCCGCCGACCGCAAGGGCGCGGTCGCCTGGGACGAGGCGACGCTGGCGCCGATCTTCTCGACGACCAAGGCCATCGCGGCCTTGATGATCGCCCGGCTCGTGGACGCGGGGAACCTGGACTACGGCCAGACTGTCGCCAGCGTCTGGCCCGAGTTCGCGCAGGGCGGCAAGGCCGAGGTCACCGTCGAGCAGGCGATCTCGCACCAGGCGGGGCTGCCGGGCTTCCCCGAGGCCACGGACCCGTCGATCTGGGTCGACTGGGACGCCGTCTGCGCGAAGCTGGCGGCCATGGCGCCCATGTGGCCGCCGGGAAGCGCCAGCGGGTATCATCCGGTGACCGTGGGCTACATCACGGGCGAGATCTTCCGCCGCGTCGATGGCCGCACTATCGGGACCGCGTTCCGGGAGGATATCGGCGCGCCATTCGGACTCGACGCCTGGATCGGCCTTCCGGCGGGCCTGGAGGATCGGGTCGCCGACCTGCAGCGACCGAACGCCCTGCCCGAATTCGGCGAGCACAACGCAGCCACCACCGCCGCCTTCCTGACCCCTTGGTCCTCGGCCGCCGGCAAGGCGGGGGCGGACTATCGGCGCATGGAGGTCCCTTCCACCAACGGCTACGCCACCGCCGAGGCGCTGGCGCGGCTGATGGGGGCGCTGGCCAACGACGGGTGGCTGGAAGGCGACGAGATCCTGTCGCCGGCCCTGATCGCAGAGGCCAGCCGTGAGCGCATCCGCGGCCAGGACCTGGTGCTGCCGTTCGATATGAGCTGGGCGGCGGGCTTCATGCGCAACCCGCCGAACTTCGTCTGGGGGCCCGGCGTGGAGACATTCGGCCACTCCGGCTGGGGCGGCTCGTGCGCCTTCGCCGACCCGCAGGTGAAGCTGGGCGGGGCATACGTGATGAACAGGCAGGGGACGGCCCTGATGGGCGACGTGCGCCCCCGGCGGCTCATCGCGGCCGCTTACGCGAGCCTCTAGCCACGAAAAAGGGCCCGCAAGGGGCCCTCATCCGGTGCTGGCTGTGGGTGGGGCGTTCAGAGACCCAGGCCAGCAGATCCGAAGGCGGCGACGAGGCCGAGGATGATCAGGAAGGTGGGGGCGAGGCGGTCGGCGGCGCGTTCGAAGGTCGAGAGGGTCATGATGCAGTTCCTGGCTCTGGTGGCGCCCGGGGGCGGGCTGTCCGTCTGGACACCGTTTAGATAGCATCATCTGAACACTGCATAGATCGGCAATTTCACAGACCGGCTATGCGGTTCTGCATGTCGGCGACGGCTACTTCGCTTCCGAGGCCGCAGCGATCTCGCGTGTTGCGCGCAGGACCACGCGGGATCGCTTCCAGGCGCCCCAGGCGAAGACCGCCGCGCCGGTCCAGATGAATGCGAACGAGACGGCGTGCAGGGACGTGAACGGCTCGTCCTGCGCGATCCCGATGCCGAAGCCGATCGTCGGGCCGATGAACTGCAGGAAGGCCATGACCGACATCGGCAGCCGCCGCGCGCACCACGAGAACAGCGCCAGCGGCAGCGCCGTGAGCGGCCCCGCGGCGATCAGCCAGAACATGGTCGCGCCCGACGCGGTGAAGTGCCCTGCCCCCTGACCGGCCAGCCACGCCAGGTAGAACGCGCTGGGAACCGACAGGATCAGGCACTCGACGAACAGACCGGTCTGGGCATCCGCCTGCACCTGTTTGCGTACGATACCGTAGCCGCCGAACGTGAGCGCCAGGGCGAGCGAGATCAGTGGCAGGTGGCCGAGCGCCCAACCCTGGAACGCCACGCCGATCGCCGCCAGGCCGATGGAGATCGCGCCGATGCGGTCGATGCGCTCGCGGAAGATCAGCGCGCCCGACGCCATGTTGACCAGCGGCGTGACGTAGTAGCCGAAGCTGCCTTCGAGCACTCGGCCCGAGTTCACCGCGGTGATGAAGATCGCCCAGTTCGCGGCGATCAGCGCCGACGACAGGCAAAGCCACGCCAGCACCTTAGGCTTGCCGACCACCGCCAGCACCTGGCGGCCCTGGTGCGCCAGCAGCACCAGCAGGAGCGCGGTGGGCGCGCCCCAGAGCGAGCGGTGGGCCAGGATCTCCCATGAGCCAACACCGAGGCGGCCCATGACCTGGAACGCCAGGGGCACGAAGCCCCAGATCAGGTAGCAGCCGATCCCCGCCATCAGCGCCAGGCGGGCTTCGGCCCCCGGCGCGGACGACGGGGGCATACTAGGCGATGGCCTTCTGGCGGATCAGGCCGCGGGCGTGGAGCAGTTCGGCGATCTGGACCGCGTTCAGCGCCGCGCCCTTGCGCAGGTTGTCGGCCACCACCCACAGGTTCAGGCCGTGCTCGACCGTGGGGTCGTTGCGGATGCGGCTGACGTAGACCGCGAACTCGCCCTGCGCTTCCTTCGGCGTCATGTAGCCGGTGGGCTCGCGCTTATCGATGACGATGATGCCCGGGCTCTCGCGCAGGATGTCGCGCGCATCGTCCTCGTCCAGCGGCTCGTGGAACTCGATGTTCACCGCCTCGGAGTGGCCGACCATCACCGGCGTGCGCACGCAGGTGACGGTAAGCGCGATGTCCGGGTCGAGCATCTTGTGGGTCTCGTTCCACATCTTGTGCTCTTCGTCGGTGTAGCCGTCGTCCTGGAAGGTCCCGATGTAGGGGATGATGTTGAAGGCGATCTGCTTGGGGAACTTCTTCGGGGGCGTGGCGCCCAGGACGAAGACGTTCTTGGTCTGGTCGAACAACTCGTCCATCCCCTCCTTGCCGGCCCCGGAGACCGACTGGTAGGTCGAGACCACCACCCGCTTGATGCGCGCCGCGTCGTGCAGCGGCTTCAGCGCGACCACCAGCTGGATGGTCGAGCAGTTCGGGTTGGCGATGATGTTCTTGCGGTTAGCCCACTCGACGTCGTCGGGATTCACCTCGGGCACCACCAGGGGCACGTCAGGGTCCATCCGCCAGGCCGAGGAGTTGTCGATCACGATCGCGCCGGCGGCGCCGATCTTCGGCGACCACTCCTTGGAGAAGGCGCCGGAGACGCTCATCAACACGAGGTCCACCGTGGAGAAATCGAACTGGGCGACGTCCTCGCACTTGAGGATGCGGTCGCCGAACTCGACTTCCAGGCCGATGGATTTGCGCGAGGCGATGGCGTGGATCTTCTCCACGGGGAAGTTCACTTCCTCGAGGATGTTCAGCATCTCGCGACCCACGTTGCCCGTGGCGCCGACGACGGCGACCCGGTAACCCATTGGCATACTCCTGAATTGGGGAGCGTTCCCCTACGCCGCAGAGCCTCCCGAGGCAAGGCGAGCGATCCTGATCCGCCCATCAGATAGGCTCTGACCGCGCTCGAGGAAGTCGGGCCGCTCGCCTTTAGGCCGCTTTCGGTTAGCATCGCCACCCGACGTGGCCGGGAGGTAGGCATGAACGCACAGGAGCTGCACCAGCTCGGTCGCCTGCTTCGGGAGTTCTTCGATCGAAACCCGGGCGAGGCGGCCTTCGTAATCACCCAGGACTCGGCCTCGGCGATCAGCTCGATGGTCTATCAGCTGCTGATGCAGCTGCCACCGGAGCGGCACCTGGCGACCCTGACCCACCTCGCCGACAACGCCCGGCGGGTACGCATCGGCCTCGTCGGCGAAGCCCTCGCCGAGGGACGCACAGTCGCCACGCTGGACGGACAGGTCGCCTTGCTGACCGAGGCGGCCGCCGGGGCTGTCAGCCTGCTCGAATCGTTCAGGACCTCGGGCTACTGATGGCCGCCGCCGTCCTGGATTGGCTGGAGCGCCTTCTATCCCCCGAGAAGAAGCCGCCGGCGGCGCCAAGCTGGTTCAACCAGCAGATCGAGCTAGCCAAGTGGCTGGTGGCGCTGGGCTCCGGTCTCACCGCGTTCGGGTTTTCGGCGCTGAAGGACGAACCCGTCGCGGCGCAGCTGATCCTCCTCCAGTGGGCCGGCGGCCTGCTGCTCGCGTCGTCGGCGCTCGCCCTCCTGTTCATCCTCAACTCGCACGCCTACGAGCGATTGCGCGAGCAGGGAGCGGTCCCAGGCGGATCGGCGCTTCGCGGGCCCGACCTTCTGCGCAAGCTGACCTATCCGCTGATGATGCTGACCTTCATCGCCGGCAACGCGGTGTTCCTGTTCTTCGCCCAGGGTCACCTTGCTGCGCTCGCCAGCGCGCCAGTCCCGGCGCCGATCGTTTCGGTCGCCGACGGCCCCGCCGGACCGATGCTCTTCGCCCAGCGCGGCGAGCAGCTATGGGTGCTACGCGGCTCGGACCCGGTCGCTGCGCGCTGGGAACCCCTGCACACCGTGCCGCCGTCGAAGCCGACCGCCAGGGTGAAGCCATGAGCCCGAGCGGCATGCCTTTCTCCGACCTGATGGGCGTGGAGGTCACCGAACGGACCAAGGACCGCGTGCGAGGCCGGCTGACCGTGCGCGAGGATCTTTGCACGGCCGGCGGCATCCTGCACGGCGGCGCCTACATGGCCTTCGCCGACACCCTAGGCGCCATCGCCGGGTCCCTGAACCTGGCGCCCGGCGCGGGGACCACGACGCTGGAGAGCAAGACCAACTTCCTGGGCTCGGCGCGGGTGGGGCAGGTGGTGGAGGCCGAGACCACGCCGCTGCACGTCGGCCGCCGCTCCTCGGTGTGGCAGACCCGGATCACCAACGCCGAGGGCAAGCTCCTCGCCCTGGTGATCCAGACGCAGATGACGCTACTGCCGGGGTGACGGCGCCGTCGTTGGTCAGCCTTCCGCCATCCGCAGGATCTCGGCCCACTCGTCGTCGGTGACCGGCGAGACCGAGAGGCGGCCCTGGCGGATAACCTGGAGGTCGGCCAGCTTCGGGTTGGCCTTCATCTCGGCCAGCGCGACCGGGCGCTTCAGCTCGCGTACGGGCGCCAGCTCCACCGCCACAAAGCGGCCGGATTCGTCGCTGGGGTCCGGGAACGCCTCCTTGACCACCTTGGCGATCCCCACCACCGCGAGGCCCTCCTGGGAGTGGTAGTAGAGCACCTCCTCGCCGGACTTCATGGCCTTGAGGTTGCCGCGCGCGGTGAAGTTGCGCACGCCGTCCCAGACGGTCCTGCCGTCCCGTTGCAGGTCGGCGAAGGCGTAGGTGTTGGGCTCGGACTTAACCAGCCAGTGGGACATGGGCGGCCTCCGTTGCGGTCGGCGGACCATGGCAAAAGGCGCGGGCCTCGCCCAGCCCCGTTCGCCCTGGCGCCGTTCAGGCGGCCTTGGGCTCGTCGTAGAGGTCGCGCACGGAGCGCAGACCGTCGATCAACTGCGCGCGCTCCTTCTGGTCGGGCTTTCGCGAGACCATGAAGCGCCAGGCGCGGACGTGCACCAGGAGCGCTTCCTTATCGATCTGCTGGTGGGCGATGAGGTCGTTCAGGAGGCCGATCAGGCTGGCCACGACCTCGCCGGCGCCATCGCGCCCGACATCGGGATAGCTGTCGACAACGCCGCGCAGGGTTTCGAGCCCGTCTCGGTCGTAGGTCTTACCCAGCATACCCACGAGACCCTCGGCGAGCGCGAGCACCTCGGCGTCGCCCGAGCGGGGAGGGGGTTTGGGCCTGGCGTCGGGGTCACTCATGGCTAGGCTATTGTCCGCCCCCGCCCATTAACGGGAGCCTACCGCCGGTTGCGGCGAAGCGGCCGGCGCCCTAGCCGAGCACCTCGATCTCCGGCCAGCGCGCCTTGGCCCCGGCGGCGACCTTGGCGAAGTTGGCGCTGTTGCGGTTGGGGTTGCGCCGCAGCCGCATGGCGAACAGGTCCTCCAGGCCGAACGGCGCGTGGATGGTCATCTCATCGCCCCCGCCCAGCCGCACGGCGACCGCGTGCGCCGGGCTGACGAAGCGCTCCAGGGCCTGCGCGCTGCAGGCCAGGGGCTCGTAGGGCTCGCCGAAGTGACCCTCGAACCAGATGTGCACGCGGGCCTGATTGCGCACTTCGACCATGTCGCGAAGCGGTGGCTCGAAGGCCGCGGCCACCCGACGGATCACCACGTCCTCGGCATCGTAGGAGAGGTCGGAGGCGTCGTAGTAGGCCACGTCGTAGTCCTTGATCCCGTAGTCCAGCGGCCGGCCGGTGAGATCGTTGAACACCCGCTGGTAGAGGGCCCCGGAGAAGATCATCCAGTCCGGCAGATCGAGATCGCGCAGCGTCCTCAGCACGTGCATCAGCGGCTGCGAGCGGCGCAGGATACCCTCCAGCCGCGCTTCGAGGGTCATGCGCGACCCCTCGCCCTGGCCTCACGCAACGGCCAGCCGTGGTCGAGCGGACCGTGGCCGGCGCCGAAGCCCGGGGCGCGCAGGATTGCTTCGTGCACATAGTCCCAGGCCCGCGCCACCGCTGCGGTCAGCGGCAGGCCCTGAGCCAGGCCCGCCGCGCAGGCCGAGGCCAGGGTGCAGCCGGTGCCGTGGGTGTGGCGGCTCTCGATCCGCTCGCCCTCGAAGGCGGTCTCGCCGTCCGGCGTCATCAGCAGGTCGATTACGCGCGGGCCCGGCACATGGCCGCCCTTCATCAACACCGCCCCGGCGCCGGCCGCCAGCAGGGCCGCTCCGGCGCGGCGCAGGTCGTCGGTGGTCTCGACGGCGAGCCCGGTCAGCGCCGTGGTCTCCGGCGCGTTCGGCGTCAGCAGGGCCGCACGAGGGATCAACAGCTCGCGCACCGCCGCGACGGCGGCGTCGGCCAGCAGCGAAGCCCCGCCCTTCGCCACCATCACGGGATCGATCACGGCGGGGACCGCCGCCTCGTCCAGGAGCTGGGCCACCAACGCGACGGTGGCCGCATCGCCCAGCATGCCGGTCTTGATCGCATCCGCCCCGATATCCGAGAGCACCGCGCGGGCCTGGGCGGCAATGACGTCGAGCGGGATGGGATGGACGCCGGTGACCCCCAGGGTGTTCTGCACGGTGACGGCCGTGATCGCGGTGGCCGCGTAGCCGCCGAGCGCTGTCACCGTCTTGACGTCGGCCTGGATTCCCGCGCCGCCGCCGCTGTCGGACCCCGCGATGATCAGGACTCGGCCAAGCGCATGCATCCGCTGGCGATAGCTTGGGCGGGCGACAATTGCACCGGCTTTGCGCGGGTCCCGGAAACTCGGCCCGCCCTGCGTCGGCCATCTATCCACTCGGGCGGTTGCCGGCGCCGGCCGCGTCACCGTAACTAGGCCTTCAGGGTGGCGGAGGGCGGGCGACTAGGATGGTCTTCAGCTCGATCGTCTTCATCTTCTACTTCCTGCCCGTGTTCCTGGTCGGCTACTACGTGGGCCGATGCCGGACAGGCCTGCTGCTGGCGGGCAGCGCCGCCTTCTACGTCTGGGGCGAAGGCGCCTACATCCTGCTGCTGGCGGCGCTGATCGGCCTGAACTACGCCGGAGCCCGGATCGTCGCGGCGGCCCGCGCGCCGGGGCGCAGGCGAGCCTTCGCGGCCGGGCTGATCACCCTCGACCTGGCGGTGCTGGGGCTGTTCAAATACGCCGGCTTCGTCGCGGCGAACCTGAACGCGATCCTGCCGGGCTCACCCCTTCCGGAGATCGCTCTCGCCCTGCCGCTGGGGATCTCCTTCTTCACGTTCCAGCTGATCAGCTACGTCCTCGACGTCCACTGGAAGCGGGTCGAGGTGGAGAAGGACGCCGCCCGCTTCGCCGCCTATATTCTGATGTTCCCGCACCTGATCGCCGGGCCGATCGTGCGGTTCGCCGCAATCCGCGACGAATTGCACGCCGACCGACGCCAGACGCGACGGTTGGGCCTGGGCATCCAGTATTTCATCGTCGGCCTCTGCCAGAAGGTGCTGGTGGCCAATTCGGTCGCGCCGCTTGCCGACCACGCCTTCGGCCTACCGGTGGCGGCCCTGGATCCCGCCACGGCCTGGGTTGGCGCCCTCAGCTACACGCTGCAGATCTATTTCGACTTCTGCGGCTATTCGAACATGGCGATCGGGCTCGCCTTCATGCTGGGCTTCACCTTCCCGAAGAACTTCGACTACCCGTACGCCGCAGCCTCGATCACCGAGTTCTGGCGGCGCTGGCACATGAGCCTGTCGTCCTGGTTCCGGGACTACGTCTACATCCCGCTTGGCGGCAATCGCGAGGGGGCCGCGAAGACCTTCCGGAACCTGCTGGTGGTGTTCCTGCTCACCGGCGTCTGGCATGGAGCGGCCTGGACCTTCGTGGTCTGGGGTCTCTTCCATGGCGGATTCCTCCTCCTGGAGCGAGCGGGCCTGGGTCGGCTCCTGGCCCGGGCGCCACGGCCGATAGGCCACCTCTATGCGCTCCTGGTGGTGATGGCCGGCTGGGTGCTGTTCCGGGCCGATACCCTGCCCCAGGCGGTTGGCTACCTGGCGGCGATGACGCGGCTGGGCCAGATGGCCCTCCCGCCGGTGGACCTGCTGGTCCTGCTGAACAACGAACGCCTCGCGGCGATCGCCGCCGGGCTGGTGTTCGCCGTCCCGACCCTGCCCTGGCTGCTCGATCGTCTGCGCACTCAGCGGCTGACAGCCGCGGCTTCGCTGGAGCCGCGGCTAGACACCCAGGGGGTTCACGTCCTTTCGACGCCGCTGCTGCTCGGTGGGCTGTTGCTCAGCGTGGCGGTCCTGGCCGGTACGACGCTCAACCCCTTCCTCTACTTCAGGTTCTGATGACCCGGCTTCGCGCGCATTGGGGGCGGCTGATCGCGGCGAGCGTCACCGTCCTGGCCGCGGCGTTCGTGGCGCCGCGGTTGGTCCCGGCGCCGGCGCTGACTGAGAACCGGGCTCTGGCCGGGCTGCCCACCCCGCCCGCAGGCCTCGCGGGCCTCGCCGAGTACCGCCGCGCCATGGACGCCTATGTGGCCGACCATTTCCCGCCCCGCGCGCACCTCATCGGAGCGCTGAACCGGCTGCGGCTCAGCGCGGGAGTTTCGGGCTCGCCGCGGGTGCTGGTCGGGCGCGAGGGCTGGCTGTTCCCCGACGACGGCTCCCACCTGGGCGCGGCGCGAGGCGATCCGCCGATGAGCGATGCGCAGGCGCAGGGCTGGCTGGCGGCGCTGGCCGGGCGGACCGAGGCGCTGGGCGCTGACGGCAAGGCCTACTTCATCCTGGTCCCGCCGACGAAGGCCGCGCAGGTCCCCCAGCGCGCGCCCTGGTGGTTCGCCCTGGACCGCAACCGCCCGGCGGTCACGCTCGCCCGCCTCGCCGAGGCGTCAAAGGCCGGCACGGTCCTGTACCTGGAAGGCGCCCTGGCGCGGCCGACGCTTTGGGGCCTGAAGACCTTCAGCGCGCACGACAGCCACTGGACCGGGCCGGGAGCCTATCTCGGCTACGTGGCCTTCATGCGCACGATGCACGCCCAGGGCCTGACGGCTGAAGGGCCGCGGCCGGTGGAGGACTTCAGCGACACACGTATCCGAGAGCTCAACCGGCCGCGGGACCTGGCGCTGATGCTGGGCGTGGCCAGCTTCGTGGACGTGGACTACCCGGAACTCTCCGACCCGTTCGCCGAGGAAGCCATCCAGGTTACCTACCTCACCGCGAGGCGGCACTGGACCGGCGCCCGCGTGATCGACACCGGACAGGCGGGCAAGCCGGTGCTGCTGATCACCGTCGATTCCTTCTCCAACGCCTTCCTTCCGTTCCTCTATGGCCATTTCAGCCGCATCGTCGTGGCCCATGTCGCCGAGGGGCCGTGGAGGCCGGACCTGATCGCGCGATTCGACCCGGACGTCGTCGTCACCGAGGTGATGGAGGCAGGCTTGCTGAGCGTGATGAGTGTTGCTCCGCCCGCCTCCCCGGACGCGATGGCGCGCATCCGCGGCGCCGTGGGGCAGCGCGAGCGCTTCGCCGCCGCCCCAGCCGACGCGAGCCGCCGCACGGCGTTCCACTATCAGGTCGGCACGGACGGACCCGACCGGCTCCGCGGCGGCCGCGACAGCGACGCCATCCAGGCTGGCCCCGGGGACGACCTGATCGAGGGCCTGGGAGGGCTGGATGAGCTTCGCGGCGGCCGCGGCGATGATCGGGTCGACGGTGGCGATGGCGACGATTGGGTCTCGGGTGACCGGGGCGACGACGTGCTGACGGGTGGGCGGGGGGGAGACACGTTCTACGGCTTCGCAGGCTGCGGAAGCGACGTGGTCACCGACTTCTTCGCCGAGGAGGGCGACCGCGTCGAGCTCGAGGCCGGGACAGCGCACACGGTGCGCCAGGTGGGCGCGGATACCGTGGTGGAGATGACCGGCGGGCGGCTGATCCTGAAGGGCGTGACGGCCGCGGCCCTGCCGCGCGGCTGGCTCCGCACCAAACGCCTCGTGCTGGCGCAGCCCTCCTGAAGGCCCTATGTGCGGACGGTCAAAAGCCGAGGTTTCCGCATGTCCCTGAAGGTCGCCGTCCAGATGGACCCCATCGAGGGAATCAATATCGAGGGCGACACCACCTTCCTGATGATGGAGACGGCCCAGGCGCGCGGGCACTCGCTGTTCGTCTATCTCACCGAAAGCCTGGCGATGGAGGACGGCCGCGTCTTCGCCCGCGGCCGCGACGTGACAGTGAAGCGGGTGAAGGGCGACCATGTTAAGGCGGGGCCCGTGCGGCAGGTCGAGCTCGCCGGCTTCGACGTGGTGCTGATGCGCCAGGATCCGCCTTTCGACATGCGCTACATCGACGCCACCTTCTTCCTGGAGGCGATCCATCCCGCCACCCTGGTGGTGAACAATCCGTCCGAGGTGCGCAGCGCGCCGGAGAAGCTGTTCGTCACCAAGTTCCCCGACCTGCAGCCGCCCACCCTGATCACCTGGGACCGCGAGGCGATCCGCGACTTCCGCGCCCGTCACGGCGACGTGGTGCTGAAGCCCCTGAACGGCCGCGGCGGCTCTGGCGTCACCCGCCACCTGGTCGACGACCCGAACATGAGCGCGCTGCTGGAGATCCACGCCGAACTCGGGCCCGAGCCGGTGATCGTGCAGAAGTTCCTGCCCTCGGTGACCAAGGGCGACAAGCGCATCCTGCTGATCGACGGAGAGCCGGTGGGCGCCATCAACCGGGTGCCGGAGAAGGGCCAGATCCGCTCCAACATGGCGGTGGGCGGCACGCCCGAGCCCATCGAGTTGTCTGCGCGGGACCGGGAAATCTGCGCGCGCATCGGGCCGGAGTTGAAGGCCCGCGGCCTGATCTTCGTCGGCATCGACGTGATCGGCGATCACCTGACTGAGATCAACGTCACCTCGCCGACCGGCGCGGTGGCGCTCAAGCGTTTCACGGGCATCGATGCCAGCGAGGTGATGTGGCAGCGGATTGAAGCGCTTCGGGCCGGGGCCTAGACTGTCGTCCAAGAGACGTTCAGAAGTCACGGAAACGTCTAGGTTTCCCCAAAGTTCATCATTTGTTCTTGATCTGAGCGCCGCTGCGTGGCAGCGTTGTGGATAACTTGTTGTCTGGACCTTAGGGGTAGGTATGGCGGCTCGGGTGGTGACCCTGGCGTTTCGGGGCGTTGAGGCGGTCCGCGTCGACGTCCAGGTGCAGTTCACTCGCGGCGAGTCGAAATTCTTCCTCGTGGGCATGGGCGACAAGGCCGTCTCGGAGAGCCGGGAGCGCGTGCGCGGGGCCTTCATGGGCCTGGGCCTGGCGCTTCCCTCCAAGCGCATCATCGCCAACCTCGCGCCGGCCGACCTGCCCAAGGAAGGCAGCCACTACGACCTGCCGATCGCGCTGGCGATCATGGCGGGCATGGGCATCATTCCGCCGGATGCGCTGGAGGAGTGGGCGGCGATCGGCGAGCTTGCGCTGGATGGGCGGATCACGCCGGTGGCCGGGGCGCTGCCCGCGGCGGTCGCCGCCGGCGCGCTGGGCCTGGGGCTGATCTGCCCGGAGGCCTGCGGGCCCGAGGCGGCCTGGGCCGGCGAGACTCGGGTGCTGGCCGCGCCGTCGCTGATCGCGCTCGTCAACCACTTCCGCGGCGCCCAGGTGCTGGCGCCGCCGAAGCCCGGCGAGATGCTGGAGGCCGGACGGGTTCCCGACCTGCGCGACGTGAAGGGCCAGGAGAACGCCAAGCGGGCGCTGGAGATCGCCGCGGCAGGCGGCCACAACCTCTCGTTCATCGGCCCGCCGGGATCGGGCAAATCGATGATGGCGGCGCGCCTGCCGGGGATCCTGCCGCCCCTCACGCCGGAGGAGTTGCTCGAGACGTCCATGATCCACTCGGTGGCCGGGCTGATCGCCAAGGGTCAGCTCACCCGCGCCCGGCCGTTCCGCAGCCCGCACCACTCCGCCAGCATGGCTGCGCTCACCGGCGGCGGCCTGAAGGCCAAGCCCGGCGAGGTCAGCCTGGCGCACAACGGGGTGCTGTTTCTCGACGAGCTACCGGAGTTCGGGACCCAGGCGCTGGACAGCCTGCGCCAGCCGCTCGAAACCGGCGAGGTGGTGGTGGCGCGCGCCAACGCCCACGTCCGCTATCCTTCGCGCTTCCAGCTGGTGGCGGCGATGAACCCTTGCCGCTGCGGCCTCGGCGGCGCGGGGCGCGGCGCATGCGGACGGGCGCCGCGGTGCCAAACTGACTACCAGGGCCGCATCTCCGGCCCGCTGATGGACCGCATCGATCTGCAGGTGGAGGTCCCGCCGGTCACCGCCGCCGACCTGGCCCTGCCCGCCCCCAGCGAAGGCACCGCCGAGGCGTCCGCGCGGGTCACCGCCGCACGGCGGCTGCAGGCGGAGCGCGCCGCCCAGGCCGGAGATGGCGTCCCGCTGCTGAATTCCCTGGCCGAGGGCGACTGGCTGGAGACCATCGCCGACCTCGACCCGCCCGCCCGGGCGCTGCTGTCGCGCGCCGCCGAGGCCGGTGGCCTCTCGGCCCGTGGCTGGACCCGCACCCTTCGCCTGGCCCGCACCATCGCCGACCTGGAGGGGACTGGTCCGGTTCGCCGCATCCACGTGGCCGAGGCGCTGATCTACCGCCGGATCGCCCCCGGGTCCTCGATGGGCGGTCCGATTGGGTCACCTGCGCTCACCGCATAGCAAGTCGTGGTTCGGGCCACTGGCGGAGCTTCCGGCGAGCCCGGATTGGTCACGCGTCGTGCAGCACGCGCCGCACACGGCAGACCGGCTCGTTCACCACACCTCCGCCATCCGCTGTCGTGCCTGCTGGCTCCGGCTCAGGCCTCCGCGGCTGGCGTCAGCGGGCGCGAGGCTACGCCTCGCAGACTTGAGAGGCGA
Organism: uncultured Phenylobacterium sp.; assembly: GCF_902826855.1. GTDB lineage: Bacteria > Pseudomonadota > Alphaproteobacteria > Caulobacterales > Caulobacteraceae > Phenylobacterium. The sequence goes on from NZ_CADEGK010000005.1 coordinate 52,351, forward strand.
TCGATCTCGCCCCAGAACTCGGCGACCGTGTCGCGCACGATGTCGCCCGCCGGCTTGACCTTGTCGATCAGCACGGCGCTCTCGCCGCATCCGACCAGCGCCAGGTCGGTGCGGCCCTCGTAGAACAGCTTCATCGCGTCCCCCGCGTAGGGGTTGGACTTGTCGCCGGCTTCACCGCGGGCGACGGCTTCGGAGAAGGTATTGCGGACCGCGCGCATCTTCGGGATGAGCCGCGAACCGATGTCGATGCTGATGACCTCGTCCGCCTCGACGATGGCCTGCTTGTAGTTGTCATGCCAGGGGCACTCTTCCGAGGCGATGAAGCGGGTGCCCATCCACACGCCCTCGGCGCCCAGCGCGAAGGCCGCGGCCATGCCGTAGCCGTCGACGATGCCGCCGGTCGCCACAATGGGGATCGAGAGGCGTTTGCGGGCCTGCTGGAGCAGGGCGAAGGTGTGGAGGTTGTCGGCGCCGTTGCCGCCGCCTTTCTCCGCCCCGCCCAGAACGACGCCGTCAACGCCGGCGTCCTCCGCGCGTAGGGCCTCCTCCAGCGTCTCGGTCAGGTGGTAGGTGACCGCGCCGGCGTCCTTGATACGCTTGATGTAGCGCGTGGGGTCTCCGTAACCGGTGGTGATCAACTTGGTCCGGCCGTCCAGCGCCCAGTCCAGAGCCGCTTTCTCCTGTTCCGGGCGCCGCTCCAGGGCCGCGATCAGGAAGTGCAGGCCGAAGGGCCGGTTGGAGCGGTCGCGGACGATGTCGAACTCGGCCTGCAGCTGGGGGATCGGCAGCGAGCCGGTCTCCAGGAGGCCTACGCCCCCCGCCGCCGAGACGGCCCCCACCAGGGCGCCGCGGGAGATCAGGCCGATAGGCGCCTGGAAGACGGGGAACTCGGTCCCCGTATGCCGGGTGACCCGGTTGCCCTCGAACGAATGCATCTTGCCTGCTTCCCCTTGGGGCGCGCCCCCGGCGCCCGCCTTGGGGCGCCCGCGGTTTGCATCTTTGGGTATGGCCGCCAGGGCAATCAACGGCCAATTGAAGCGCCACTGGCTAGCGGGCTGGGGCCCCGGCTGCGGCGTGCCGATCGACGGCCTCGATCTCCGCGTAGCGCCGTGGCGCCGTCCAAGCGCCGTAGCCGATGGTGAGAAGCCCGAGAAAGCCCCAGATCAGGGCAGCTGTCAGATAGGCCCAGCCGCTGATCGTAGAATCCACCACCCGTCCCAGGTGGGTGACCACGACGAGCACCTGGAAGGCCGCAACGAAGAGTGGCCAGTAGCGGCCGCTGCGCAACGCCAACCAAAGATAGAGGCCCAGCAGGGCAACGTCGACGACAAGCATTCCCCACTGCGTCGCGCCACTGGCCGTCCCACCGGACATGCGAACGACGACCATCGTGAACGCCCAGTTGGCGAGCAGGCCGCCAGCCGCCAGCCGCTCGTCGTCACGACCGCGCCACACCGCAAGCGCGCAGACCGCCATGAGCGCCGTCGGCCAGATCCAGTGCGGAAGCTGATAGGCGGACAAGAGAAAGGCCCCCGGGAAGGTTTCCCGAGGGCCCAGCCTGTCAGACTTGAGCGCGTAAAGAAAGCTGAGCGGTCAGGCCGCGCGGACGGCGCGGATCTGGCGCATCTGATGTTCGCCCGCGCGCTCGATGGGCGCCGGCTTCGTCGTCATGGGGTCGCCGTTCAGCTTCACCGCGCCGAGGCCGATCTGGCCCTGGACGATGCTGAGTTCCTTGTGGGTCTCCACGATGGCGCGGCGGGCCTCAGCGAGCGCAAGGATGGCGGCGCTGGCGCGCTCCAGGGCGTCCTGTCCAATCAGGGCCGAGGCGCCGGCCTGCTGGCGCAGCTGCGGCATCATGCCGGTGAGATGTGCGGTCTTGCTGAGGGCGGCGTCGATCGCAGCTTCGGCGTCCCAGAGGGCGCCAGCAACCTGCTCGGCGACCATGCGGCGTTCTTTGAGCATAAGTTCTCTCCATGCGCGGCGGGGGTCCCGCGCGCTCTAAGGTTTCAATTGCTGGGTTTCCGGACCGTTGAGGTCCTTGGTTAACGGGGCCTAAACTCAGGCCTTGAGCAGGGTGCGCGCGAGGTCGCCCAGTTCGCCGAGACCCGCCAGCATGCCCCCGAAGGCGAGGGCGGTGATGACGGCAATCGCTGCAACGAGGCCCAGCCTCGCGGCTGGGCTCAGCTCATTTCGGCGGAGCCCACCTCCGTTTCGCCCTTGAAGTTCTCGTCCAGGAGAACCCAGGTGAGGCAGAGGATTTCGCGGAGCACCATCTCCGCCGGCTTGAACGGGGCCAGCTTGCGGGTCGCCGACACCAGGTGCCGGGCCATGTCCGCCTGCGCCGTCGTAGCCGACAGATCGACGAGCTGCCGCTCGAGCTGCGTCCAGGAGAAGTTGGGAAGAAGCTCCTCCCGCTTGGCCAGCGCCGGCCAGCGGGCCTCGAAGTCGTCGATCTCCCGGCGAAGGCGGAGGGCCTTGCCAATCACCGCCCTGTTCTCGAAGTTCGGCCAGTCGCCCATCGGAAGCCCCTTGTGTTGCCGGCTCATCGAGCCCGCAATCGGAGGCGGCGTCTGTCCTGATCGTGTCCTGTCCTGATGCGATCAGGACAGGATTAACCACGTCCACCTCGCGCAGAAGCTTGGCGGCTTGGTAGCGGTCGCCCACGCCGAGCTTGCGGCGCGCGCGGTCGCAGTAGGTGTCCACGGAGGTCTTGGACATCCCCAGCTCGCGCGCGATCTGCTTGGAGCTGAAATGCTGGTCGACCAGACGCAGGCACTCGCGCTCGCGTGGAGTAAGGAGGTCGACAGGTGTCATTACGCCCTCGAAGCGTACGGGGGTCTTGGAGCCACAGTAAACGATGCCTTGAACGTTTCGTCTACTTTGACGAGCAGATTGCCGGCTTCGCGCATGCCGCGCGGGCTGTTTTGACGCGGCAGCCGGCGTTTTTGCCGCGCTGATGGACGCTTGACCGCCCGTTAAGCCGTTCGCGCCTAAGGCTTGGCGACCATGCGCCGACCCCTTCGACCCCTCTCCGAGCGCCGCCCAAGCCGGGCGCAGATCAGCGCCGAGCAACTGGCCTCACTGAGCCACGAGTTCCGCACGCCGCTGAACGGCGTGCTGGGCATGGCCCGGCTGCTGGAAGGCACCCGGCTCACGGCCGAGCAGAAGACCTATGTGGCGGCTCTGCACGACAGCGGCCAGCACCTCCTGACGCTGGTCAACGACGTGCTGGATTTCGCCAAGCTGGGCGCTGGCGGAGTCGAGCTGCACCCGGCCGCGATGGAGGTGGAGGACCTGCTGCGCTCGGTGGCGGAACTCCTCTCGCCGCGGGCGCGGGAGAAGGGGCTGGAGATTGCCTGGGCCGCCCCAGCGCGGCCAGTGTACGCCCTGGCCGACGAGGGTCGCCTGCGCCAGATCTTGCTGAATTTCGCCGGCAACGCCATCAAGTTCACCCAGGCCGGCGGCGTGCTTCTCCGTGCGGAAGTCCCAGAGACCGGTCGCCTGCGAATCACCGTGGAGGACACCGGGCCGGGGGTCTCGAAATCCGATCGTGACCGCATTTTCGAGGCCTTCGCCCAGGCCGAGGCATCGCATGCGGACCTTGGCGGGGCAGGCCTGGGTCTGGCCATCGCGCGGCGGCTTGCACGCGCCATGGGAGGCGACGTGGGTGTCGAAGCCGCCGGGAGCCTGGGCGCCAAGCCCGGCGAGGGCGGCGCCTGCTTCTGGTTCGAGGCGACGTTGCCGGGCCTGCCTGGCGCCTCGCCGGTGGCGTCACTGGCGGGCCACACCGTCGCCGTCGCGTCGGCCAATCCCGTCGTCCGGGAGGCCGCTCGCCGCCAGATCGAGGCCTGCGGCGGCGCCGCCCGCGTGACCCATGCGTTGCCAGAGGCCATCGCCCGCACCAAGCCCGGCGACGTGATCCTTGTGGACGCCAGCCTGGCCGTCACGGGCGGCGCCTTGAGGCCGCCCCTCCAGCGGGCCGCCATCATCCTGCTGGCGCCGGACGAGCGCGCCGCCATTGCCCGCTACCGTCGCGCGGGCTTTGCCGGCTATCTGATCAAGCCCCTGCGCCGCGCCTCGGTGGCCGAACGCGTCCTGATCGCCGCCGGGACCACCACCGTCGCCGCTCAGCCACCGCGCGACGACGAGCGGATCGCCCAAGCGGCAGCGCCCGGCGCGCGCGTCCTGCTGGTCGAGGACAACCCGATCAACGCCCTCCTGGCCCGGGCCCTGCTGACGCGCGAGGGCTGCGACGTGGAGCATGCCACAGGCGGCGAGGACGCGCTGGCCGCGGTGGCCGTCGGGAGGTTCGACCTCATCCTGATCGACATGCGCATGCCGGTACTCTCGGGTGAGGAGACGGCGCGGCGGCTGCGCGCGGCCCGCGTGACAACGCCGATCGTCGCCCTGACGGCTTACGCTTTTGAGGACGACCGCCGCGTGTGCCTGGCCGCAGGCATGGACGATTTCCTGGTCAAGCCGCGGTCGCCGGATGCCCTGCGCGCCGTGCTGACGCGGTGGGCCCAGCCACAGCCGGCGAGGGGGCAGGCCCGCCGGGCCTAGGAGGCCGGCTGGACGAGGCCCGCGGCGCGCGCCAAGGTCGGCTGATCCGGGGCGACGGGGCCCTCGACCGGAGCGCAGATGAGCCTCGAGACCAGCGGACCCAAGCCCAGCGCGCTCAGCGCGCTCGCCGTCTTCGTGGAACGCCGCGCGTTGGTCATGCTGGCCCTGGGTTTCGCATCCGGCCTGCCCAACCTGCTGATCTTCGACACCCTGTCGCTGTGGCTGAGGGAATCGGGCCTGTCGCTGAAGGTGATCTCCATCTTCGCGCTGGCGACGCTCAGCTATTCCCTGAAGTTCCTCTGGGCGCCGCTGATCGACCGGACCCAGGTCCCCGGCCTGACGCGACTGCTGGGTCATCGCCGCAGCTGGATGCTGGTGCTGCAACTCCTGCTGATGGTCGGGCTGTGGATGATCTCCGGGGTGGACCCCGCGAAGGACCTGGCGCTGATGGCCGCCTTCGCGGCCCTGGTCGCCTTCGTCTCGGCCACCCAGGACATCGTCATCGACGCCTGGCGGATCGAGGCGGCCGAGGTCGAGAAGCAGGGCGCCATGGCCGCCGCCTACCAGTGGGGTTATCGGGGCGCCATGATCGTAGCGGGCGCCGCGCCGCTCCTGCTGGCCGAGGCCTACGGCTGGAGCTTCTCATACGCCGTGATGGCCGGGCTGATGCTCCTGGGGGTCGCCGGCGTGCTGGGCGCGCCGCGCGAGGAGGCCCATGCTATCCGCCCGATCCACGCCGAGGGCGTGCCGAGCCGCCCCCTGCTGGAGTTTCCGGAGTGGATCGCCCGACTGGCGATCTTCGCCCTGGGCGCGCTGCTGCTGGGTTCGGGCCTGGCCGCCGACGCGGCGGTGCTCTCGGCCCTCCTGAGCGCCCAGGGCGCCCATGATGCCGCCGATGCCATCCGCAGCGCCTGGGAGATGAAGCCGCAGGGGGTCTACATCCAGCTGGCGTCGGTAGTCGCGGGCTTGGCGGTGATTGTACTGTCCATCTGCCCGATCCCAGGCGTCCGCACCCGGCCAGGGGTCTACCTGTTCGCCGCTCTGGGCGATCCTCTGCGCGACTTCCTGCGGCGCTACCGCGGCGTGGCCGCGCTGATCCTGGCGCTGATCTGTCTCTACCGCCTGTCGGACTTCGTGCTCAACATCATGAACCCGTTCTACGCCGACCTCGGCTTCAGCAAGATCGAGATCGCCGAGGCGCGGAAGGTGTTCGGGGTGGTGATGACGGTGATCGGCGTCGGTTTGGGCGGCTTCCTCGTGGCTCGCTTCGGCCTGCTCCGGGCGCTGGTGGTCGGCGCCTTCGCGGGCCCGCTTAGCAACCTGGCGTTCGGGTGGTTGGCGGTCCAGGGGCCACAGCTCTGGGCGCTGTTCGTGGCCATCGGCATCGACAATGTCGCGGGTGGTGTCGCCGGCACCTGCCTGATCGCCTACATGTCCAGCCTGACGACCGCGGGCTTCACGGCCACGCAATACGCGCTGTTCTCGTCGCTCTATGCCCTGCCCGGCAAGCTGATCGCCTCCCAGTCCGGGCGGATCGTGGAAAGCTCGGCGGCCTCGGCCGATGCCGGCGGCGCCTTTGCGGCCCTCTTGCCGCTGTTCTCGCGGCTGCCGGCCAATGCCTACGCCGGGGCCATGGAGAGATCTGGGGTCACGCCCGCGGGCCTGGGCGCCGGATATTTGGTCTTCTTTCTGTACTCGGCCGTGATCGGCGCGGCCGCGGTCGTGCTGGCGTTCATCGTCGCCAAGCGCCAGGTCCAACTGGTGGATCCGCCGGCTAGCGGTCCAGGCAGACCACCTGGGCCACCTGCAGCTCGCGGCGCAGGTCGTCGGCGACGTAGAAGTAGTTCTGTGGCGTAATCGCCTCCCCGGCCGCATTGGCGTCGGCGTGGCCGCCGCTGGTGGTGAGGGCCGCCCCCACCACCTCGGGCGCGGTGGTATAGATGCGCCCGCGCCTGGGGCTCTCGGCGATGGTGACGCCCAGGACCCTGCCCTGGGCGTCCAACGCCGGCGCGCCCGACAACCCGCCCAGCGTGCCCTTCAAGCCCTCGGTGCGGCCGGTCTCGGCCCACACCAGGACCGGCTCGGTGCGCGCGCCGTGCCCACGCACCACCAGGTTCTCACGTCCGAGGAGCCGCGAGCTGGCCTCCCCGGGGGAGCCCTGCGGAAACCCCGGGTGGAACGCCCGCTGGCCCCGCCGCAGGGGATCGGTGAGCGCCAGCGGGAGAGGCGCCGCCCCGCCTTCGGTGAACAGCAGCGCCGCCTCGCCGTTGGGGTCGATGCGCACGTCGACCGCCACTCCGGTCCCGGGGCCCACCACGATGGCCACGCGCGCGCAGCCGTCGACCACGTGGCGGGCGGTCATCCACACCCCGGAGCGGGCGATGGAGAAGGCGGTGCCGGCGGCCGGCGCGGCCTTGGCGGGCACGTCCACGACGACCGCGGGGTCGAAGGGCGAGGCGGGGCCGAGCGCCTCACCCAGCGGGTCGGAACTCTTCGGAGGCGCCGGCGGCGCGTCGGCGCGCTCGTCGCGGCCCTGCGCCGCGAACAGCACCGCCACCACGATCGCGGCGTAGACCACCCAGTCCGGCAGCCGCGGGAACTTCATGTCGGCTGGCGGTCCATCTCAGCTGCGGGCCGCCGCGACCACGAGGGCCGTGGCGATCTTGGCGCCCACCAGCAGCGCCGCGGCGGCGGTCTCGCCCTCCTGGATGCGCTTGGGCAAGCCGCGCAGGATCATATCCACCAGCCGGAAGACCAGCAGCTGCACCACCACCGTGACCGCGCCCCAGAGCCCGATCTCGATGACGTTGGTCGAGGCCTTGAGCGACGCCGCCAGGGGGATCGCGAGGCCTATCAGCACGCCGCCCAGCGATAGGGCGGCCGCCGAATTGCCCTGCCGGATGAGGCTGATCTCCCTGTGCGGCGTGAGCAGGACGTAGAGCGCCGCTGCAGCGAACAGGATCGCCACCGTGACCCCCGCGTGCAGCAGGAAGACCGGGAACCCGGTGGCGAAGGCCTGGATCTCAGGCGATGGTGTCGGCATGCGGCGTCCCCCGTCACATCTACCCGCGACTCGTTAGCATGGACTGATCAACGATCAGAACGTCATGCCAACGCTTGCGCGGCGGCCGTCAGGCAGGTGATTCCGAGCGGCGCCGCGCACTCGCGCGCACCTTCTCGCTCTCGCTCTTCAGCTGGCCACAGGCGGCCAGGATGTCGCGTCCGCGGGGCGTGCGGATCGGAGAGGCGTAGCCGCCGCGGTTCAGGATCGCGGCGAAGGCCTCGATGGTGGACCAGGACGAGCACTCATAGCCGCTGCCCGGCCACGGGTTGAACGGGATCAGGTTGATCTTGGCCGGGATGCCCTTCAGCAGCTGCACCAGGGCCTTGGCCTCGGCAGGACTGTCGTTGACGCCCTTCAGCATCACGTACTCGAAAGTCACGCGGTTGGCGTTCGACAGGCCAGGGAAGGCTCGAATGCCGTCCATCAGCTCGGCCAACGGGTACTTCTTGTTCAGCGGCACCAGCTTCTCGCGAAGCTCGTCGTTGGTGGCGTGCAGCGAGATGGCCAGGCCGCAGCGGGTCTTCTCGCCCAGGTCCTTCAGCTGCGGCACGACACCGGAGGTCGACACCGTGATCCGCCGGCGCGAGATGGCGATGCCCTCGTTGTCGGAGATGATGTCGATGGCAGTGGCGACGTTGTCGAGATTGTAGAGCGGCTCGCCCATGCCCATGAAGACGATGTTGGTGA
>NZ_CADEGK010000006.1:0-38404 GCF_902826855.1 uncultured Phenylobacterium sp.
CGGGCACGCGCCAGGGGTGGCCCCAACGGAGGCGATCAGGTGTTTGGGAGTATGGGCGTTCATGGCGGTTCTCATCCCACGGGCCTCAATGGCCGCACCGGGTGACAGACCCGGAAGCCGGGGGGTGAGAACCTGCCTGTGTGACAGGTCGACGGGCTTTTAGGGCCTAGGCCCCTGGACATGGCGCGCCGCCCCCGGCCATAAGGCCAAGGTCGGAGCGCCGCCAAGCGCGTCCGCAACGTTCGAAGCGGGGGGTTCCCCAGCTCGAACTGGGGCTGACGTCCTCGCCAAAGGAGCGTCGGCCGTACACAGGTCCGGGTTCTCACACCCACGGACACGTTGCCCCCGTTCTCGGCCCGATACAATCCACCCCGACGCGGGCTACGCTCGCCACATGCACACGACCGAGCGCCCCGTAGGGCCGCCAGCCCCTGATGAGGCCTCACCCTCCCTCCTCCCCCCGATGTCGGCGCGGTTCGAAGCGGCCGTGAAGGCGGTCGCACAGATGGCGCTGGCCAGGGAATTACGGGAACGACATTGCCGACCCCGGACGAGATGATGACGCGCACGGCGTGCGCGGTCAGGCGACGTTGCGCTCGGCCGGCAGGCCGTCGCCGTCCCACTTGGTGAAGACCTTCTCCATCCGTCGCAGGTAGCCGAGGCTCTTTGCTTCCGCGATCTCCAGCATCCCAAGTCGCCGGTCGATCTGGCGCAGGCCTTCGCCGACCCCCGCCTGCGGATCGCCGTGCGTGACGCTGACCATCTCGCCAGGCGAGGCCCAGAACTGCATCAACTGGTTGTCGATCCCGCCGTGTCCGCCCACCCGGAACGACCCGCCCGTGGCGAACCCGCGGCGCCGGCCACCCGAGGCGATCTCGCCGATGCCGGTCGTCAGGTAGTGGGCGAGCAGCGCCTCCTCCAGCGTCTTGCCCGCGCTGCGCAGCGACCCGCCGGAGGTGAAGTTTTCGACCAGGTCGGGGCTCACCGCCGCATAGCGCGCCGCGTCGAAGTTGATCGGCGCGCCGCCGGCCGTTTGCAGGTTCTTCTGCGCGACCAGGTAGTCCTTCAGCGCCGCCGCCATGTCCTTCGTCACCAGGGTCAGCACGCCCAGTTGCGTGAGCATGGCGGTCTGCGCGTCGAGCTGCGCCTGGCCGATGTCGGCCTGCGCCTCGGCCGCGTCGCGCGAGGCCGTCACCTCCCGCTGCACGGCGTTCAGGTCGCGCCGGAAGCTCAGCTCGTCCGGCGACGCCGCGCGCGAGGCCTCCACGAAGGCCTGGGCCACGCCCTGCAGGTTGGCCAGCCGCTCCGGATTGGCGGCGGGCAGCGCCGAGAGCCGCTTGAACTCGCCGCGCAGCACCTCGAGCTGGGCCACCGGGTTGCGCCCTGCGACGGGCCCCAGCTTCAGTTCCCGCAGGAAGCTGTCCAGCCCGGCGGCGGCGGCGCGCAGGCCGTCGATCTCCTCGCGCTTGGCGCTGGCGAACGCGTCATAGGCGTCGCGCAGGCCGTCGGCCGTGGTCCGCGCCACGTCGCCCAGGAAGTCGAGGCTGTTGTCGTTCACCGCCGGTGGCTCGATCGTGGCGATGTTCTCGGCGTAGCGCTTCAGGACCTCGTCGATCTGCAGGCCCTGCAGCGTGGCCAGCTGGCCGTTGATCGTGGCCAGCTGCTCGGCCGTGAGGTAGCCCTCGGCCGCCAGTTCGGCATAGGCCGCCTTCTGCTCGTCGATCGCCCGCTTCACGCCCTCCAGGTCGTAGGCCTTGGGGTCGGTCAGCTGCAGGATCTGGTCCGCCAGCCGGCCCGACAGCTTCTGCGCCGCCTCGTAGCTGGACAGGACCTCGATGATGGCGTCGAAGCCCTTGCCGGTCGCCAGGGCCGAGTCCACCAGCTTCTTCTGCGCGGCGCTGACGTAGGTCGCGCCCTCCAGCAGCGCACGCAGCGCGGTGTCCACCGCCGCGGCGCCGTCGCCCACGGCCGAGCGCAGCGTCTTGCCGCTCTGCAGGTAGATCTGCGTCTGGTCGCGGGTGCCGATCACCAGCCCGGTGATCGCGTCGGTCAGCCCGATGCCCGCGCCCTTCAGGGCGTCCTGGATGCCGCGGATCGCCTCGCCGGCCGAGCGCGCAGCGTTCTCCGTCTCCTGGTCGCGCTTGTTGCCGCTGATCGCCCCGGTGACCAGGTCGAAGCCGGCCCCCTTGTTGGAGGGCTTGCCGCCGATGTTGAACAGCTTGGCGGCGGCGTAGAGCACGGCCGCGGCTGCGGCCAGCGGCGGCGCCGCGGCGGCCAGTCCGGCGATGGCCGCCGAGCTGAGACCGGCCGCCCCGAGCGCAGCCGCCCCGGCCGTGGACGCCGCGAAGGCGCCGGTGCTGAGACCTAGGCCTGCGATCCCCAGAGCGTTGCCCGCGATGCGGCCGGTCTTCCCGCCGATGAGTTGAGCCGCCGCGGACCCCGCCGTCAGCAGGCCGCCGGTCAAGCCCTGGCTGGCAAAGGCGGCCTGGATCGTCTCGATCGTCCGCTGGAATTCGGTGAATATGGCAGCCCAGTCGTGACGCTTGATCGCGTTCCTGAAGCCAAGCGCCCCGTCGGCGGCCTCCTGGATCGCATTGACCAGGCGGGTCTGTTCCTTCGCCTGCGTCTTCTCGATGTCCTGCAGCTTCAGGAGCGTCGCCTTGCGGCTTTCCGCCCGGGCGATCTCCTCGCGGGTCGCCGTCTTCGAGCGGATGACCTCCTCGACCTTGGCCAGCTCCAGCTCGTGCTCGACGGCCAGGATCTTCTGCCCTGCCAGGGCCCGCGCGAAGGCCGACTTCAGGGTGTCCGCCTGCGCGCCCAGCAGGTCGATCTCGTTGGCCAGGCCAGCCTGTTGGGTCTCCGCCGCCTCGCGGGCGATCTCGGCCGCAGCCCGCTCGTCCAGCGCCTGTTCCTTCAGCCCGGCCGTCCGCGCCTGCTGGAGCTTCAACCGCTCCAGATCCGCGGTCCGCAGCTGCTTGGCCACATCGTCGAGGCCCTTGTCGTCGGCGATCGCGGCGATCTGCGCGTCGACCCGCGCCTGCTGTTCCTTCAGCTCGGCCGCGAGGATCTGCTTCTCCAGCGCCAGGCGTTCGCCGACCTCGCGCACCAGGGCCAGTCGCGCCTGCAGCTCATCTTGCGCGGCCTGCGCCAGCTGCGCGGCGATCTGCGCCTCGCGCTCGTCGGTCGTGTCCCGCGGCGTGGACGTGCGGCTCCCACCAGCCTTGCCGCCTTTGTCGGCCTCGCCTGCGGCCTTCAGCACCCGCGCACGGCGTGCGCCGAGGATCGACTTGGCCAGCCCGCCCAGCACCTTGTCGACGTCGGCCGAGCCCGCCGCGAAGCCCCTTTGGAACCCCACCTGGGCGGCCTGCGCCGCTCCGGCGGCCGAACCCGCGAAGGGATTGGCCAGCTGTGGCGCACTCACGGCCTGACCGGGCCGAAGCCCTGCGGCCAGCACCCGATTGCCTGTCGCCGACAGCAGCGTGCGAATGATCGGCAGCAGCTCGTTGTACTTGGCGATGATCCCGTTGATCATCGCGGTGGTCGCCTTCAGCACCGCGTTGGTAGCTGAGATCGTCGCATCACCGAGCGCTGCCGGCAGTAGTTTCCAGGTCGCCTTGACCGCCTCGAACGCACCGCGGAAGCCGCCGACGATCGTCTTGTAGTACGTGACCAAACCCTTGGTGATGCCGTCGAGCAGCTCGCCGAAGAACTTGCCGATCGGCGCCAGGATCGGCCCGACCGCGCCCTTCAGGTAGTTGAACGTGCCGCGGAACACGTCGCCGATGGTCACGCCGGTGTCGACGCCCTGCTTCTTCAGCCGCTTCAGCTGATCCTCGGTCAGGCCGAGGCTCTTGACCGCGTTGGCGCTGTCCTTGTTCAGGGCGCGGGCCGCCAGCCCGGCCACGCCGAAAGTGACTGCGGCCGCACCGCCCACGGCCGCCAGCGCCGGCGCGAATGGCGCGATCGACGCGCCCAGGCCCTTGATCACCGCACCGAAACCGGCGCCCTGCGTCTTAGCCTGGGCGAAGGCGTCGGCGATCTGCGGTCCCTGCTGGATCAGCACCAGCCCTGCAGAGGCGCCGCCGGCCAGGCTGACGCCCACGTCGGCAAACTGCCGCGACAGGTTCAGGCCGGCCTGCTGCAGGACCTTGGACGACTTCGTGGCCACGCCCTGGGCGTTGGCGAGCCCCACGTGCCCCCGCGCAGCGGCAGCCATCGCCTGATCGAGCTGGCCGACCCGCTTGGCGTAGTCCGACGCCGAGATCGCCCCCAGCTTGTAGAGGTCCGCCGCCTCCTTCATTTCCGTATTGAGGCGCTGCTGCGCGGCCCAGGCCGGGTCCATCGCCGACTTCAGGGCGAAGATCCGCCGCTCCAGCGACTGCGCCGCCGCCGCCTGCTTGCGGCTCTCCCGCTGCATCGTCGCCGACGCATCGCGCAGGCCGGTCTCGAACTGGGCGCTGTCCAGGCCCAGCGAGACTTTCAGCGCAGCGATGGTCGCGTTGCCTGTGGCCATGGCGTCACCTCTTGGGGCGGGGGAGCGAACGCCGGCACGTTTGCCGGCCAGTCTGTCGGGACGTCCGCGAGCGCGGTCTGGAGCGCGGCCGGGCGGGGCATGCCGATTTCGACCATGTCGGCAAAGCTGTCGAAGCTAACCGCCACTCCGCGAGGATGGCCGGGTGAAGCTTCGCCGCGAGGGTTTCGTACGTGGCGCGCACGGCGTGCGCGCCGGGCTGGTCGCTGGACATCAGGCGGAACCGACAGGCGCCACCGCGGCCAAGGCGTCCGCCGAGGGCGGCGCGCCGAAATCGGCCGGCAGCCTAAACCCACGCAGCCGAGCCTCGCGGATTGCCCGCTTGCGCAGCAGCTCCCGCAAGTCAGCGGCATGTGCGCGGTTGATGTCGCGAGCAAAGCCGGCCTGGTCGGGACTGAGCCGCATCGCGTCGACGGTCCTGCCGATCTGGGCCGCCGCCGCCGCGACAACACGGTCAAGCTCGGCGTGCGGATCTTCGGCGAAGGCGCGTGCGCGGAAGGGCGGGAGCCTGAGCTTCAATGGATGCTCTCCAGGCGGACCGACCCCGTGAACCCGAGGCGGTCCAGCTGCACCGACACGGCGCCGTCGTCCTGGACGTCGACGACTGCCCCAAGGCCGGTCGCGCACGCGGCATCGGCGACGGGCATGCGCGCCTTGAGCGCCAGGGTGAACACCTGGATGCGCGCGGCTACCTCCGGCGGAAGGTCCGCGGGCAAGAGCGCCGCGACGTCCTCGAGTACGACCGACGGCGCAGGCCTGGCCGAGCGAGGCCGCTCGTCACGGCTGAACGGCGTCCCTGTCGCCGCGCCTGCCGTGAACGGGCACATGCCGGCGCTGGCCGCGATCGCGAAGGCCTGCATGCGCAAGACCTCCTCGCGGGGCCGGTCGGCCATCGCGCAGGCGATCCGCGTCCGAATTTCGAGCCCGATCATGGCAGCGCCCTCAGGCGCCGCGCCTGGCGCTCTTCAAGCTCGGCGCGGGCCCGCTCCAGGTTCGCCTGCGCAGCGTCGGCCTCGGCTCTCGCGTGCAGCTGCTTGGGGGTCAGAAACTCCGCCGGCAGCCGAACGACAGGTGTAGGTCGACCGGCATTCCGCGTCTCCGCGAGGGCCATAGCCCGACCGAACGCCCGATCGGCGGCCGTGAGCTTCACGACGCCGCCCGCGCGTTCAGCCCTGTCCAGCTTGACGATGTGGCCGCCGCCGGCTGTCGCTGATCGCTTCGGGCGGACGGAGGTCGGGGCGCTGACGTCGAAAGACTTGATAAGGGCCGCGCGGGCGGCGCCTTTGGCGACGGAAATCTCGGTGATGACGGCGTCCGGGTTCGCCGGGATGGTCACGGCCGATAGTTCGTAAACCTCGGTCTCCTGAAACTCGATCCCGTCGTAGTCGCCGATCCAGGCCCACTTCGTGGCGCGGAAGCCGATGGAGACGCAGCCGACCAGCTTGTGCTTCAAGCTTAACCAGGCGTCGTCCGTGCGGTCCTTGAGACCGCTGGCCTCCGAGATCTTCGCGATCTCGGCGTCGAACGGGATGCCATCCTTCGTCGGCCTCCCGAACCTCACCCAGCCGATCGGCTGGTCGTGTTTATGCTGCCAGAGCAGCGGGAGCGGGTTCTTGAACGTCACGCCCATCGGGTTGACGACGTCGCCGACCCGATCGGTCGTCGGCGTCGTGGCAATCCCCGAAAACGTGCGTCTGGCGTCAGCCTCGGCGGTCTTCCGGATCGAGATCAGCGAGTAGGCTCGGCCGGCGAGCGGCTGGGTCGTGTCGGTCATGCGGACCTCTCTGGAGTGCGCGCGGCGGGCGCGCCGCGCTTTTGGCGTCTTTCCGCTGATCCTCGGTCGCGAGGTTTACGCATAGCGGATGGTCTGGTTTTTCGGCGGCGTCTGCGGCGCGTCCTTGCCGTCGCGCCCCTTGCGGACCGCCAGGCGCCACGCGTCGTTGCCGCCCGGCTTCTCCGTCGTCGGTCCCTGGGCGATCCACAGCTGGCCGCCGAAGGTCACCGCGTCGCCCAGCTCGTAGGCCTCGCCGTCCTTGTGCACGCCGCGGTCCACGAAGCCGCCGAGGCTCAGCTCGAAGCGGCGTGCGACTTCTCCACGGGTGAAGCTGAGTACCATCGTCCGCAAGCCGGGCTGCTCGACCTGGATGTCGTCGATAAAGGCCTCTGCGGCGCGATCCTCGAGACGCTTCAGTCGCTCTTGGAGGCGATCGTTTGAGGTCTTGAGCAGGATAAGCGCGCTGACCAGACCAAAGTGCGTGTCTTGTGTGTAAGCGCACGCCACCCGCAGTTTCGGAGACGCAGCGCGCAGCCGTTCCCGAACCCACTCCCAGGCCGCAGTCGCGATCGGATCCTTTGCGGGGTCGCCCGTGATGTCTTGGGGGGCAGGCCCGATCTCGATGGGGAACCGGAGACTGTGAGGCTTCGACGCAGGCGGCGCCGCAGGGGCGTCAGTCTCCGGCAAGCCTGCCTCGATCCGCACCTTCCGCGCCTTAAGCTCGGCGATGCTGAATTCCTGGTAGACCGCGCCACCCGGTACGCCGTCCTCGATCGCGCGGATGCCCGCCGCCCAGGTGTCGCCGGAGCTGATCAGTTCAGCCACAGGGGCCGTGTCGATCTTCGACTGCAGCTCGGTAATCCGCCTGCGACGATCCGCAAGCTCGCGCTCGATCTGCTCCCGCGGCGGGAGGATGTTGACGGTGTGGTTCGGCTTCTTTGGCATCTCGCGATGCAGGACGAACCGCTTCGACCGCGCCGTCATCCGCGCGGATGACAGTGGGGCGGGGTCAAATACATGTTTTTTTCACCGTCCAGATCGCGCCCTCCTTGTCGCGCCCGTCGTTCCTCACGATCCACCCGCCGACGTCGAGACCCTGCAGGCTGGCCAGGTACTTGCCGACGCGTCGTGGGATGAGCGGTTCACCAACGGCATCGATCAGGGCCTCACGGAGGCGCGTGAGCCCCCTGGCACGCTGCAGTACCCAGGCGGCGCTGAAGTGCCGCACGCCGCGCACCGTGTAGAGCTCCGCCAGCAGATCGACGTCGGCGCTGGTGACGCCCGCCAGCTCCGCCAGCGCCCAGTCCATGGCGTCGGCTAGGAGAAGGGTGGCCGTCTGATCGGCAGGGTTCGCGCGCACCTGTGCGATCAGGTCCCGCAGCCCGGCAGCGGCGGTGCTCAATCCTGCCCCCGATGCTGAGCTCGACCGACGCGAACGCGGCACGTGTTGCCGCAGTGTCTCGCGGCCCGCGTGGCCACGAAGGGCCCGCCGCAGCACTCGCAGACGTACCTCACCTTTCTGCGCGGCGCCGCCGGAGCGCCCGCCGGGAGGCGTTCAGCGACCGGCGGCCGGCAGGTCTCGCACCATCGCCGAGGCCGCCCCAGCCGACCGGCTGTCACCGGCAGATCAGCCCCACAGTCCGCACACGCCGGGGCCTCCGTCACGAGCGCCACCCGACAGCGGCAATCGCACCTGGGCCTATGACAGTCCCGTCCCGAAAAAATAGCCGTCGCGACCAGATCAACTGGAGCCGGCGTCTGGATAACGCTAGTCTTTTCAGCCACTTACGAAGTCCCACCCGCTCGGCAGCCGGGCAGGAAGCCCTCTGCGTCCCGAGAAATTGTCGGAGGCCGAGGAAAAAAACCTGCGAGTAACTCCCCCACCGGTCCGCGACAGGCGCCCCATTCGACTTATCTGACCACCCCCCCCTCCTCATGCCAGACCCCGCGCCGCGTGGTCCCGCGCGGCCCGCTGCATGAGCAGCCACGCCATCACCAGGTCGCTGCTTCGCGGCGTCGGAGCCACTGCAACCAAGGCCGCTAGCGTGGGTACGAACTCACCGCCGAGCACACGACACATCAGCAGGACCTTGGTGATCTTCAGCTGCACCAGGTCGGCCGAGGTCTCCAGGGAGTTGACCGCCGTGGCGCAGTCGTTGGCTGGTGCAGCGCTCATGCTTTGCCCCACTCATCAGGGGCCGCCTCACCGGCGGCAATGGCGCGCTGCAGCTGCGCCAGGGGGAGTGGATGCCCGATCACAAGCCCAGCCCGACCCAGCACGCTCCGCACCGGGAACTGATCGAGCTCGCCCCTCGCCACGGCTGTGGCTGGATGTATCGATCGTGCTTCGAGATCTATGCCACAGCGGTCGAGGTAGTTGACGGCCCAGCCTGCGGTCCGTTGGGCCTCGCTGAGAACCTGCTCGCGAAGCTCCGGAGGTACGGCAACCCACCGACCCGGCAAGCAGCCGGCCGGCTGGGCCACGTCATGATCGTGGGGAGTGCGCACGCCGTGCGCGCCCGAGGACGCAAGACCTCGGCGCGCGTTGAAGTCTTCTTCAGAAGACTGAAAGGTTAGAGAAGAGGGTTCATATCCTGCGCCACCCTTGGCGCGGGGGCTGCGCCAAGCCTTGGCGCATACCCCTGCGCCATCCTGGCCAGGGCCCCCCGCGCCACCCTGGCGCAGGGGTGCATCGGCGCCCTCGTCAGACGTGGGTCGGAGATACTCGCTCGGCGCGAGGATCCTGTAGAGGTTGCTCGAACGTCCGCCGTTGCTCGGCCGATAGCGCGGCTCGATCTGTAGAAAGCCCTCGGCGACCAGATACTGGAGTTTCCGCTGGAGCGTGCGGCGGGGAATTTCCAGCTCGTCCGATAGGGTGCCGTGAGCGAAGAAGCACTCACCCATCGGGTTCGCGCCGTCGGCGAGCCGAGCCAAGAGCGCCTTCGCCACAGCATCGCCCACGACGACGGAATAGACGTAGGTGACCAAGCGGTGGCCCATCACACGTCCCGGAAACGCGCGTGCCGCTCGCGGTAAGGCCACAGCGCGGGGAGCAGGACCTCCGCCGGACGCGTAACGCGGACCCCTTCGCCGGCATGGATCGTTGCAGCCTTGGCCACGCAACCCGCCGCGTTTAGCGCTTCGCTCAAGGCCCGCTTGGCGCGGTCGTCCAGGTCTTCGCCACCCTCGTAAAGGTCGATGGCTTCAGGCTCCAGACCGGCAGCCCTGGCCAGCGCGTCGACCGAGAGGCCCAAGAGGGCGCGACCTGCGCAGCATTGCCGGCCGGAGAACCAGCCCCTGGGTCCACGCCCGCTCACGCCGGCCGCTCCAAGAGGTTAGACAAACGCTCGGAAATGCTATGGAAATCAATGAGCCCTGGCGCGGGGGTTAGACACCCTAAGCTATTGAATTGAAAGACGGGGTAGACACCCACCCCGTCCGCCAGAAATGGGGTTCGCCTTCGCGACAGCCCTCGTGCCGTCCCAGGAAGCCAGACCGTCACCGGCGACGCTGGTGGGGCCAGGGACATCGGAATTGGCGGTCGCCGACGACGCGGAGGTCACTTTTCGGTCCCTGGCCACGCAACCGTCGGGAGACCTGAGCGATTGAAGCTCGGCGGACAGCAGAACGGGCGAGCCTGTCATGGATGATAGGGACGTGCATAACGCGTCGGGGCCCCTCACGGGTTTTCGCTCGTTCGCCGACGATACCCCTCGTGACGTTGATGCAGACGTTGCCAACGGCCCCGACCCTCGGGACGGTTTCGAGGGCTTCCACCTCTATGCGGACGATACCCCGCTCAAGGATATGGATGACGCTCATGCATCGCCCAGAGACGACCAGCAGATCGAGGGCGACGCGCGACGACGGCCTAGTTTGCCCGCGCGAGGGGTCGTGGCTGCGGCAGGCATTGCCTTGGCGGTTGCGACCGGACTTTGGCTGGGCCGGCCTCTACTAGGCCCGGACGCCAATCGCGCACGCGAGGCCGCGATGGCCGCCCCGAGCGCCGCGACAGCGCAAATGGACGTCGAGGTTGCGCAGGTCCCGTCCCCCACACCACCGCCACCTACGGGGGACATCCTAGAGGTGTTGCCGCCTGACCTCGTGTCCCGCCAGACAGCCCTCCCCCCACAGACCGGGCGCGCCGCCGATGTCACCGCCGCCGCCCAGGACATTTCGCCTTCCACCAGAGCAGCTGCTCCACAGCCAGAGGCTCCCCCAACGCCCCCGCAGCCGAGCATCGCGCCGCTCGCGCCGAGCCCGCGAGAGTTCGCCGACCTACCACCGGGTAGCGCTGATGATTGCCAAGACGCGCCTAGCCAAGCACGGGCGATGGTCTGTTCTGACGCGCGTCTGGCCGCCTTGGACCGGCAGATGTGGCGGGCCTACGACGCGGCGTTGGCGGCCGGCGTTCCCGAGGCCGACCTAGGCGCGGAGCAAGCCGATTGGCTGGAGATTCGCGAGGACGCTGCCCGTTACTCCCGCAATGCCGTCACCCGGATCTATCGCCAGCGCATCGACGAGCTGAGGATGATGCAGGAACGCTAGAGCGCGATCCACGGAACCTGCCGCTGGATGGCGGAGCAACCATCACGCGCCGCGTTCGCGCGCCTGATGTGCGACTGGTCAGCTGCTCAGGAACTCCAGCAGCCGCCGACCGGGCAGGAAGAAGTACCCGCCGCCCCTTGGCGTAACGAACCGCTCCATTCGCCCGAGCCGCACCGGCCCATCCCGGGTGGGCACGGTGTAGCCGGCGGGGCAGCCGGCCTTGTCGGTGGTGATCGGGTCGCGCTCGCCGGAGAGGCCGTGGAACGTCTCGCTGCCCAGCCAGGTCTGCTGCACGAACTCGAACTGCCGCTCCAGGTCGCCGTTCAGGCACATGAACATCAGGCCGGGGTTGCGGTCCTTGACGCGGTCGAAGCCGCGGCCGACGCGCAGGATGCGGTGGCGGTTGGAGATGTCGATCTGGTCCTGCGAGCCCGGCTCGAGGCTGTCGCGGGGATTGGCCCGGCGGATGTGCGCGCCGAACGGGCAGTGCACGCCCTCCGGGTCCTCGACGCCGTAGAGGAAGTCGTTGTCCGCCACCGTGTAGGCCGTCCTCGACGCGGCTTCCGCCGCCCCGAGCCGCTGGGGTGTGGCAGGACCTGGCGCTTCGGTGGGATGGACCGGCGTGGCGGCCGGCACCGGACTGGCGCTGGTGGTCAGCGGGCGCGCGGTTGGCTTCTGCCGCGCGCGCGCGTCCGACGCGGGCAAGTAGGGATTACGCACCAGGGAGGAGCCATCCTTCCAGCGCCCGATCAGCTTTGCGCCGATGAACTCCGGAGTCACATGGTACGGCTCGCCGAACCGTCCGGTGACCAATTTCGCCTCGTCCGCGCAGTACTTTTCGAACGCGGCGACGTCCTGTTCCAGTTGGCGGATGACGAGGAACGAGCCGTTGCGGCCGATCTCGCGCGGCGCGTCCGCCACGTTCTCGGCGAACCCGGCGTCGCTGTCGCAGCGGATGGGCAAGAGGTTGTGTGGATCATCCAGGGCGTTCAGCGAGGGCCCCGGCGGCAGGTTGCCGCGGTTGTCGGGATAGCCGAGGATGAACTCGCCCGGCTCGACCAGATGGATCGGATCGGGGGTGCGCAGGCCGCGGTAGGTGCCGCGGATCACCGGCTGCGAAGTCCCGTCGACGAAGCCGAAGGGTTCGAGGCGCTTGTAGGCCTTGTCGGCCACAGGCGTCAGCGGGAACACCTCGGGAGCGCCGTGGCCGTGGCGCTTGAGGAGATCGCTCACCGTCTTCCTGAGCCCCTCGACGGCGGCCTCGTCGTCGCCGTAAGCCAGGATCGCCGCATCGTAGGGGCCGCGGTGCTTCCACCACCAGGGCTCGTCCGGATCGTCGCCGAGGACGCGGGCGCGGCCAGGCTCGGTCATGCCGTCCAGGTAGGCCGCGGGGAAGGTCTCCAGCGCGGCCGGCGGCAAGCCGGCCTTGGCCAGGGCGCCGGGCCCCAGGGCCAGCGTGGCCACGGCCGCCCGGTCGATCCGCCGGCCGTCGCCGAAGGCGATCAGGGGTTGAACGTCGCGCAGCCAGGCGCGGACGGCCGCGGTATCGTCCTGGAAGTCGGCGATCATGATCACGCCGTGCGGCTTGAAGCCGAGGCCGCCGAACACCAGGCTCTGGATCTGGTTGGTCTCCAGTTTCGACGCCGGCCGCGAAGCCGACCCGAACAGGGCCAGCCAGGTCTTCGCCTCCTCGTCGGTCATGGCCGCGGCCAGCCCGACGCGAATGGCGGCGTTGGTGCGGATGTTGGCGGTCGAGAGCGTGCGGTAGGCCGAATACCAGAACGGCGTCGGCGCCATGCTCTGGCGGGCGTAGCGCTTGAATCGCTCGCCGTCCGTCGCGCCCTTCTGGAAGAGGTTCTCGGCGCGCGGGAAGCCGACTGTGTTCGACCACACCGCCGTCAGGCCGTTGTGCGCCCGGGTGATGAAATCCTCGAGATAGCTCTCCCAGCTGCCGCCGTAGTTGGACAGGAACACCACCTGCCGGGTCCCGGGCAAGGTCACCCAGCGGGCGAAATGGATGGTGCCGATCTCGCCCAGGAAGCCCGGTTTGAACCTGCGGGACGCAAGACCCAGGATGATCCAGAACGCCAGTCGCAGGGTCATGGTCCGCGTGAACCCCGGCTTCTGCAGGGTCACGGAGATCATATGGTTCTGCGCGCCGCGGTTCTCGTGGCGCAGGATCTCCCGCAGCACCTCGCGTTTGGGCGCGGCGTCGGAGGTCCAGTCGGTGGCCTCCTGCTTGCGCAGGCTGAGGTAAAGCGCCGCCAGGCCGGCCACCACGGCAAGGCCGGTCAGCACCGCCACGATCACCACCCACATGATCGCCGCCCACAGGCCGCGAACCACGACGTCGGCCGTCAGCTCCACTGACAGCGCCCACCGCGCGGCGTGGAACAGTCCGAGCCCCGCGACGATGAGCAGCGGCACGGCCAGGGGCCACAGGTAGGTGGTGACGAACGAGGCGGCGAGCGAGGCCACCAGGCCAAGCGTCGACGGCTTGGGCTGGACCGGGAGCGGCGCCGGCGTCTCCAGGGCCCAGGCGAAGCGCACATCGCCGCGCACCACCGCCCTGGCCGCCTCCAGCCGGCTCAGCGCCGCCAGGTCTTGGGTGCGGTCGTCGCCCACCGCGTGGGCTAGGAAGTCCGCCAGCGCAGCCTCGCGGTGGATGCGCCCGACGCTCATCCCCGGCGTCCCGTCGAAGGCCAGTCCGGCCTCCCCGAACCAGCCCTGGCCGACCCGCACCTTATGGGCCTTCAGGTAGGCTTCCAGGGACCCGCCGCTCCAGTCCTGGGCGCAGGCGAAGACGGCGACAAGCTGGGGCCCGATCCGCGCCGCGATCCGCGCGATCGCTGCGTCGGGGTCCCCATCGGCGGAGAATTCCAGCAGCAGGTGGCCGCGGCTCCCGCCCGGCGCGTCCGGCCCAATGGCGTGGAGACTCATGAAATGGACGCCCTCGTCGCCGTCCAGCCGCGCCAGGGCCACCGCGATTTCATCGGTGGCGGGATTGCCCATCGACTCGATCAGCGCGAGGGCCTCGGGGATGCGCGCCGCGACGATGGGCGCGGCGATGGAGACCATGGCGTGGCTCATCGGCCGACTCCGAGCTGCACGGTGAGATGGTCGGGGAACGGGCCGGCCCAAGTGATGCGCCCCACCTTGCCCAGCCCACGATCCAGGAGCTTGCCGACGAGCATGGGGATCTGGGTGTCGTTTACCGGCCGCCCGGCGCAGACGTGCAGGCCGCCGCCGAGGTGCATGTAGGCGCGTGAGGGCCGATCCGGCCGCATCTGCGCGGGAAACGGAAACGCCTCGGCGTCCTGCATCGCCGCCTGGGTCCAGGCGAAGACCCGGGCCCCCGCCGGGATCGCGACTCCGTCCAGGCTGGACTCGCGCAGCGTCTCGCGCAGCACCAGGGGGTTGTGCGGCCAGCGCCGCAGCGCTTCCCAGCACCAGCCGCGCATCCGCGCCAGGTCGCCGGCGTCGCGCCGCGCCCGTTCCGCGAGCACCCGGTCGCGGCCCAGCACGTGGACGATCTTGGCGACGGCCGAGGCGGTGGTGTCGATGCTCCCTACCAGCATCCCGCCCAGGGTGCGGCGCACCCCGTCGTCGTCCAGGAGCCCCTGCGTCATCAGGGCGCCCATCATGTCGTCACCCAGTTGGCCGCTCTTGCGCCGTCGGGCGATCTCGGCGGCTAGCCAGGCGCGCATCAGCTCCGCGGCCTTGAGCGCGCGCGCCTCGATCGCCTTGTCCCCGCCGAGGTTGAGGAAGGTGTGGGCGAAGATGGCGCGGGCGACCTCGAGAAACAGGGCCTCGTCTACCCCGCCGATCCCGAACAGCCGCCCGGCCGTGCGCCCCGCCACGCGACGCGCATAGCCCTCCACCACGTCGACCGATCCGCCGGCCGCGGACAACAGCTCATCGGCGTCGAGCGAGGCCTTGGCGGCCAGGGCGGGCATATCCACCGCCATCAGGGCCGCGTACAGCGCCCGGCGCTCGAGGACCAGTTCGGCGCCTCGGTCCATGCCCAGCACGAACGGCCCGTTGACCGCCCCGATGCGTCCGGCGTTCACCGGGGCGATGCCGAAGTCCAGATCGCGGCTCAGCACCTCGCGCACATGGCGGTGGCGCGCGGCGATGATGACCTTGCCCAACCGGAGCGGCTTCTTCAGCACCCGAACACCGAGCCAGGCAGCGAGGGCAAGCGGGCCCGGACCCGAAAGCAGACCACCGCCCTTTGCCGGTGTGCGGATCTGCTCGATCCCGATCAGCGGTCCGCCGTCCAGCGCTTCTCCGCCCGGGGCCCCAGAGACACTTCCCGACACGCCCCACCTCGTCTTCACCCAGGATTGCATAATGATCGTGAGGGTTGTTGTCGGAATTGTCGAGTTGTGGCCAGTGGGCGGCGCAACAGGATGTGGGAGGCAGTGATGGCCTCATCAGGGACCTACCGGATGGTGACGGCCCGGGTCAGCCCGATGGTCGAGCTCGCCCGTTGGCTGTTCGACCGCTACGACGTCCCGTTCTCCGAGGAATGCCACGCGCCGATGCTGCACGTGCTGGCCACGCGCGCGGCCGGCGGCGGGGTCGAGTTGCCGGTGATCGTGACGCCAGCGGGCGCGGTCTGGACCGGCGCGCGGGACACCCTCAAGGGCGTCGATGCGCTGAGCCCGCCGGGACGCAAGCTGTTCGGTGAAGCCGAGGACGAACGGGCCGCGAACCAGGCTTTCGTGGAAGAGCTGCTCGACCGGCTGCTGACCCAGGTGCGTCGGTTCGTCTATCATCATGTGCTGCCCAACAAGCAGGCGCTGCTTCCGACCGTGACGTTTCGCGCACCGCTTTGGGAGCGCGCCTTCGTCGGCCGGCTCTATCCGCTCTGGCGGGTGTTGATGGCGCGCGGCCTGGACTTCTCGCCGCAGGCGCTCGCCGACGCCCCGGTGAAGATCGAGGAGGCCCTGGCGCTGGTCGAGGCGGAGCTGGCCCGGCGCAAGACCCCGTTCCTGGGCGGCGCGGCGCCTGGCTCTCTGGACGTGATCTTCTCGGCCCTGGCCGGGCCGCTGGTGTTTCCGCGGAACTATGGCACACGGCTGCCGGCGGTGGAGGATCTGCCGGATGCGTTGCGGCGGTTCGTCGCCGCGACCCGGGCGCGGCCGGCCGGCGACCTCGTCCTGCGCACTTACGACGCCACCCGGTTCCCGCGCAGCTGACTAGAGTTTCTCAACCTGGTTCGAGAGCCGCGGACGCACATAGGCGTGGCGGGTGAAGCGGATGGTGGCCGGCATGAACAGTCCGAAGGTCGGCTTGTAGTCGTAGATCACGTCGGTCACGATCACGCTCTCGCCGTTGGCCAGGAATCCATACGGAACCGAAGGACCGCCCGTCAGTGTGTAGGCCTTCTTCACGCTCCAGTCCGTGGTCTGGGTCCCTGAACTGTTCTTGCTGATGCTGGAGATCCGCTGCTGCACGCCCAGTTGCGGGTACGGGTGGATCATGGCGCCGCTGGCGGTCAGCACATCGTCCAGGTCGCTGGTCGTCACCGAGCGGCTCTGCGCCACGATGTCGGCCATGGCGGAGGCGATGTGGGCGACGTTGCGCTGCGCCTGGTAGGCCATCAGCGCTTCCGCCGCCCCAACGTGCAGCACGAAGAGCACCGGGAAGATCAGGACGAACTCGACGGCGGCGGCGCCCTTCTGGTCGGCCGCGCCGCGGCGGATGAACCGGATCATTTGAATGGCTCGTTCTTGAATGCGAGGCGTGTTCCGAGGGTCACGCTCATGGGACCGGCGTGCGGATAGCCGGTGGCCATGAACGGCGTGATCAAGGGCCAGTTGTAGTCGGCCTTGACGATCACGATGTCGCCCGCGCCACCCTTGTCGAAGTCCCCGTTCGGGGGCGAGGTCACGCTGGCGCCCGCGTCGACGAATTTCGAGAACGTCTGCGCGCTGACCACCAGGCGCGCGCGGCAGCCGCTGACGTTGCCCCCCAGGTTCGCACAGACCTGATCCTCGAAGCTGCCCACGTCGGTCGGTGCGCTGCCCTGGCCGGTGCGTATCTTCCGCGCGACCTCGGCCACGGCGTTGTCCAGGCCGCTAGCCATCATGCCCAGCACGCCGATCTCGACAAGCGAGAGCAGGGCGAAGCACAGCAGCGGCGCCACCAGGGCGAACTCCAGCGCCGTCGCGCCGCGCTCGTCACGCCGGAATGCCGACTCGCGGGCGCAGATATGGACGCGATGAGACATCCAACCAGTGTCTCAGGTTTGTGCAAACAGCAAGTTAATGGGAGATGATACACAGTAAACAGAGTTTAACGATCCTGGATAATAAGAGATTATCCGTCCTCTGACATTCTCCTGCCTAAGAATATAGTCCAGCTGCAGGAATCCGGTCATGAGTCCTTCCAGGCCTTCGCGACGTAATCGTTTCCTCCGCGCGATCTGCGACCGTCGCGGGAACGTCGCCACGGTGGCGGCGCTCGCCATGGCGCCGCTGGCGATCGCCGGACTTGGGGCCGCGGATCTGGCCCGTGCGACCAGCGCCAAGTCCCAGCTGCAAGACGCGCTGGACGCCGCCGCTTTGGCCGCCGCCCGGTCCAACGCCACGACGGACTCTGAGCTGAAGGTGGCCGGCGACAAGTACCTGAACCAGAACCTGGCGCTTGGGTCGGCCTTTGCCCTCACCTCGTCCACCTTCAAGTTCGGCGCCGACGGGCGTGTGGTCGCCGCGGCCAAGCTGAGGGTCACCCCCTTCGTCGTCGGCCTCGTAACCGGCGGCAGCATGGACGTGGGCGCCTCCGCCGAGGTGGTGCGCGCCGGCTCCAAGCTCGAGATCGCCCTGGTCCTCGACAACACCGGCTCCATGGACCAAGGCGACAAGCTCGAGGACATGAAGGAGGCGGCTGAGAACTTCGTCGACAAGATGGAGGAGCTCTCGGACAAGGCCACTGAGCTCAACACAATTCGCATCTCCCTGGTGCCGTTCTCCAACAGCGTGCGGCTCGACGCCACGGCCCACCGCTATTCGAGCTGGATCGACCAGAGCGGGAACTCGCCGATCAACGACGAGATCTTCACCACCGCCACCGGCACCCAGCACGCCAACCGCTTCGACCTTTTCGCGCAACTGGGAACGAGCTGGCGCGGGTGCGTCGAAATGCGCAAGGCGCCCTACGACGTGCAGGACGACGCGCCGACGAGCGGGGCGATGCTCTACACACCCTACTTCGCCGTCGACGAGCCCGACAGCCAGACCAGCGGCTACGGCGACGACTACCAGAACGACTATGTCAGCGACGGCGTGAGCGGTTCCGTTACGAACTGGCGTGTCCGGCAGGGAAAGGTCAACAAGTACGGCGGAAGCAAGAAAGGCAGCATGACCACCACGTTCGGCCCGAACAGGGGTTGTCAGCTGAAGCCGCTCAGGCGGCTGGGCACGGACTTCTCGGGCCTGCGCTCGGCGATCAACGACCTCAACGCCGCCGGCAACACCAACATCCCGATCGGCATGGCCTGGGGCTGGAACACGCTGTCGCCCCACGCGCCGTTCAGTGACGGCGTCGCCTACGGCACCGTGGGCTACAAGAAGATCATCGTGCTGATGACCGACGGCGAGAACACCATAGACCAGCGGGATACGCCCAACGACGGCACCTACGCCGGCACCGGCTATATCTGGCAGGGCCGCATCCTGAAGGCCGACGGCGCGCCGCTGCCGCAGGGCGCCTCAGACGCCGATCGAACCGCCGCCCTCGACTCGCGCCTCGCGCTGATCTGCACGAACATCAAGGCCAGGGGCATCGAGGTGTACACGATCCGCGTTGAGGACGGCTCCAGCACCCTGCTGAAGAACTGCGCAAGTGGCGACGACCACTACTACAACGTCGAGGACTCGGTGACGCTAACCGCCGCGTTCGAGTCTATCGCGGGCCAGATCGCGGCGCTGCACCTGGCGAAATAGCTCAGACGGGCTTCAGCGGCTCCATCGGGCCGAGCGGCAGGGTGACGCGCACTGCGTCCCCTGCCCTCACCTCTCCGCCCTGCCGCACGACGGCCATAACGCCGGCCTTGCGCACCGGCGCCCCGTCCGGCCCCCGCCCCAGGCAAGCCGCCATCAGGCCCTCCGCCAGCCCGTCCAATTGGATGCACGGGTTCCGCAGGCCGGTCACCTCGATCACCGCCTCCGCGCCCAGGTGCAAGGTCGCGCCGCGCGGCAGGCCCAGCAGGTCGACCCCGCGGGTGGTCACGTTCTCGCCCATCAGCCCCGCAGTCACGACGAATCCCTTCGCCGCCAGTTCATCGTGCAATTCGGCATGCAGCAGGTGCACTTGGCGCAGGTTGGGCTGATCGGGATTCTGCCGCACCCGGCTGCGGTGCTTCACCTTCGCCCCGTAGTGCGCGTCGCCCTCTACCCCGTGCCCGGCGACCAGGCGGATCATCAGCTGATTGGGCTTGTCGACCCCGTGGCCGGCCTTGCGGCTCACCGCGACGATGGCGCCATTCGATGACATGCCGGAGCTATAGCACAGCCGCGCCGCTCGTCAGGCCGGGGCGCCATGGTGTATGCGCGGCGGCATGGGCGAGCCCGAAATCCTGGTGGACGCGCGCGGGCATCGCTGCCCGGTGCCCACCCTGCGCCTGCGCCGGGCCCTGGAGCGGGCGGCGCCGGGCGCGCGCGTGCGGCTGCTGGCCGATGATCCCATGGCCCGCATAGACGTCCCGCACTTCGCCGCCCAGATCGGCGCCACCGTGCTCGAACAAGGCGAGAGCGGCGCGGTGCTCAGCTTCCTGGTCACCGGGCGCGCCGACGCCGCCTGATCGACTGCGAACCGCGTCATCCCGACCCGCGCAGCCCGCCGAGCTCTGCGACCTGCGGCACGTGGCGCTGCAGGGCAATCTCGACCTCGGTCGCCAGCGCACCGCCGAAGAAGAGTGCGTTCACGTTCCAGCTGAGCCAGATCAGGAAGATCACGACCGTCGCGATGGAACCGTAGGTGGCCCCCAGCGCCGCGATCTGCTCCACGTAGATCCCGAGGCCCCACGACGCGAAGATGCACAGCGCCGAGGCCGCGGCCCCGCCGAGCGACGAGGCGCGCCAGTCCACCGGGTCGCGCGACATCGCCCATCGGTAGATCAGTGTCATGCCGAGGGTCATGCCGGCGCTGGCCCAGGTCCACTCGCTGTAGAGCCACATCACCCCGCGCAGCGGTCGTAGGTCGAGGGTCTCGGCGGCGATCCGGAAACCGAAAAACACCGCCGACAGCATGCCCAGAAGTCCGAAGGCCGCGAACAGCACCACCAGCGCCATGAAGTTGAAGCCCAGGAACCCGCGCGGCTTGTGCTCGTCGTGGATGAACGACAGCCCCGCAAGGAAGGCCTTGAAGCCGCGGTGCGAAGCGTAGGCGCCGATCACCAAGGCCAGGGCGCTCTGGGTGGAGATCGTCTCCCGCGGCGCCTGGGCGAGGCGCATGAGTTCGCCCTGGAAGATCAGCCGCGCGGCATCGGGCATCACCTGGGCCAGGTACTCGCCCTGTTCGGCCACGCGCGTCGGGTCGGAGAGCAGGCTGTAAAGGCCGATCAGGATCGCCAACGCCGGGAAGATCGCCAGCATGACGAAGAATGAGACCCCACCTGTGTAGAGCATCACGTCGCGGCCCCACAGCCGGCCCAGCGCCTTGCCGACGATGGTGAGGCTCAGGCGCAGCGCGTGGACGGGATCCCAGTCGCGCTCACGCAACCGGCGGGGCAGCTCGCGCAGTCTCATGCGCGCGGAAGGTGAGCAGGAACGTGGCCGAGCGCAACCCCGGCCCGAAGGAGCCCGAAAATGGAAACGGCGCGCCACCCGGTGAAGAGTGACGCGCCGCCCGATGGGCGTGTCGTTCCATCAGAGCCGTTCGCCGCTTCGAGGGACGGGAGAGCGCGTCGCCCGGCTCATGAGCGAACATCGTCTTTCGCCGCTGAACCGCGCCTGAACGACGCTTTCAGGTAACGCGCCGGCTAAGCGCCTGATACGGCAGCGCTTCCCTCAGGCCAGAGCGGCGATCTCGTCCGGCGAGAAGCCCCAGTCGCGCAGCGCGTCGGTGTTGTGGGCGCCGATCGCCGGCGGCGGGCCCTGGATGGCCCCCGGCGTCGCCGAAAACCTCGGGGCCGGGGCCGGCTGTGTCACGCCGCCCACCTCGACGAAGGTCTTGCGCGCGACGTTGTGCGGGTGCTTCGGAGCCTCGTCCAGATCCAGGACCGGGCCGAAGCAGACGTCGGTGCCGCCCATGATCTCGGTCCACTCGTCGCGGGTCTTCTGGGCGATCACATTGGCCAGCTTCGTGCGAAGGTCGGGCCACGCGCTCCGGTCCATCTGCTTGGCGAACTCGGGGTCGTTGATCCCGGTCTTCTCCAGCAGCAGGGCGTAGAACTGCGGTTCGATGGAGCCCACCGAGATCCACTTGCCGTCGCTGCACTTGTAGGTGTCGTAGAAATGGGCGCCGCCATCCAGCAGGTTCTGGCGCCGCTCTTCCTTCCAGCCGCCTGCGGCCTTCATGCCGTAGAACATCGACATCAGGGAGGCCGCGCCGTCGCTCATGGCGCAGTCCACCACCTGGCCCTTGCCGGTCTCGCGCGCCTGGATGACGCCAGCCAGCAGGCCGAACGCCAAGTAAAGCGCCCCGCCGCCGAAGTCGCCCACCAGGTTCAGCGGCGGCACCGGCTTGTCGGCGGTGCCGATGGCGTGCAGCGCGCCGGTGATGGCGATGTAGTTCATGTCGTGGCCGGCCGCCTGGCTGTAGGGCCCGAACTGGCCCCAGCCGGTCATGCGGCCGTACACCAGCTTCGGATTACGCTTCAGCGCCACGTCCGGGCCCAGGCCCAGGCGTTCCATCACACCCGGCCGGAAGCCTTCGAACAGCACATCGGCCTGTTCGACCAGCTTAAGGCAGGCCTCTATGGCAGCGGGCGATTTCAGGTCCAGCGCCACCGAGCGGCGGCCGCGGCCGGTGACATCCGTGGGCGAACCACGCCCCGGGCCCTTGCGGTCGATGCGGACGACGTCGGCGCCGAGGTCGGAGAGCAGCATGCCGCAGAACGGACCCGGGCCGATGCCCGCGAACTCCACGATCTTCAGTCCCGTGAGCGGACCCTGGCGCATGTCGTATCCTCCGTCGTCTTTGGGCGCCGATCTAAGCGCCCTGCCCCTCGGTCAGCCAACAGCATAGGCCGCCACCAGGGTCTACCCGCCCCCGGGCAGCGATTGTCCGTCGTCGACGGTGAAGACGCTCCCGGTGATCGCCCTGGCCGCGGGGCCCGCCAGCATCAGGAACGCCGCGTCCAGGTCCTCCGCGTCCATCAGCCGCCGCCGCGGGAAGCCCTTCAGCTGCTTCTGCCCGCCCTCGGTGGGCCACCAGAAGTCGTTGATGCCGGTCTCGATGTAGCCGGGGCAGAGCGCGTTCACCGCGATCCCCTTGCGCGCCCACTCACGCGCCAGGCTCTTCGTCAGCATGGCCACCGCCGCCTTCGAGCCGCAGTAGGCCGACAGGCCCGGCAGGACCGTGTGGCTGGCGATCGAGGCGATGTTGATGATCCGCCCCTCCACCTTGGCCGCGATCATCCGCGCGGCGGCCTCGCGCGCGGCGAAATAGGTCGCACGCACGTTCACGTTGAAGGTCGTGTCGAACTCCTCGATCGTGAGGTCGAGCGCCATCCCCTCCCCGCCGACCCCGGCGTTGTTCACCAGGATGTCGATGGTCCCGAGTTCTGCGGCGGCGCGGTCCAGCGCCGGGGCGATGGCGTGGGCGTCGGCCACGTCGAGGGCGAATGCGATCGCCCGACCGCCGGCCGCGTTCAGCTCCGCCGCCAGCGCCTCGATCTTGTCCACTCGCCGCGCGGTGATCGCCACCGCCGCGCCGTTCCTGCTGAGCAGCCGGGCAAAATGCTCCCCGAGGCCGCCGCTGGCCCCGGTGAGGAATGCAACTCTGCCCGTCAATATTTGATCCACCCGTCTGCCCTCCGCGACAATGAAACGCTTCCGCAACCTGCGGTCGGTTATGCGACAACACCTTGGCCCCGTGCGATTCCGATTTGGACTCAGCACTCGGGCGTTGTTGGATGGGCATATGTCGGCAGGGGTCCAGGCGCGAGTGCTGATTATCGCACGCGACGATTCCGCGGCGGGTCCTCTTGCTGAGGGGCTCGACCGGTTGGGTTGGCGCACCGTCACTGCGCGCACCGAGGTCGCCGCGGCGGCCGCCCTGTCCGATCTGCAGATCCAGGCCGCGATCATCGACCTGGGGACAATCGAGACCGATTTCCACATCGCCGAGCGCCTGCGCGCCGCCTGCCACCCGCGCCGGCTGCCGATCATCGCCATGGGCGATCCCGACCCGTTCCAGAAGGAGCGCGGGTTCGATCTCACGCTCGCCGGACCGCTGCATCCGGCTCAGGCGGTCATGCGCCTGGAAACTCTGGTTCGCACCGCAGTTGCGGAAGAGGAATTCGAGGTTCGCCGCGGGACCTTCGCCGAGCGCGCCTGCGTGCTGGACGCCCCGGAGACCGACGCTTCGCCCTACCAGATCCTGGCCATCGGCGAGCCGACGCCGCAGTTCCTGGCCCTCTCCAATGCGCTGGCCCGCAACGGCGCCGAGGTGGTCGGCGCGTTCACGGCCTTCACCGCTTTCGACTACCTGCACGAGCGCCAGTTCGATGCGGTCGTCCTGTGGGCGGAGGGCAATCCGCAGGAGGCGCTGTCGATCGCCGCCGGTCTGCGCCGCAACACGCGCCTCTACCACACACCCGCCCTCCTCTACATGCGCGCCGAGTCTCCGGTGACCGCCGCCGAGGCTTTTCACCGGGGCATCTCGGATGTTGCGTCTCCCGAGACTCCCGAGAGCGAGACGGCCCTACGGGTTGTCGAACTGGCTCGCGCCTACCGCCGTCAGAAGGCCGTGCGCAGCGCCCTCGAACAGGCGCGCAGCTCGGGCCTCATGGACGCGGCGACCGGGCTGTTCACCCGTGATCTCTTCGCCGGCCACCTCATGCGCCTGGCGCTGAGCGCCCAGGCCCGCAACCGCGCCTTGAGCGTCTGCGTTCTCAAGGTCGCCGAGAAAGCGGACCTGGCGGGGCCCCGCGCCGGCGGCTGGGTGGCCCGCGCCGTGCCCCAGATCGGGTCCATGATCGGTCGCCTGGTTCGCGTGGAGGACACGGCCGCGCGCCTGGCGCCCGAGGTCTTCGCACTGGCCCTGCCGGCCACCCCCCTGCTCGCCGCGCGCGCCGCCGGAGAACGGATCGCCGCCGTCATCGGCTGCACAGCCTTCGAGGCCGGTCAGGGCAACACGCCCTTCGTCGTCGAGTTCGATCTGGGCGTCGCGGAGGTTGCTTCGCCGGAAGCCGTCGGTCACGCCCTCGAGCAGGCGGCCGCCATGGCCCAGACCCTCAAGGCAAGCTAGCCAGCGGACGCTACTTCTTGGCTGGCGGACGCGTCGCCGCGGCGGCCTTCTGCACCTGCGTCAGCGCCGTGCGCAGCTCCGTGTTGCGCGCATTGAGCTCGGCCCCGCAGCGCTGCAGCTCGGACTGGACCTGCGCCGCCGCGGTAATCGTCTTGGCTTCCGCCACCAGTATCGGTCCCAGCTTGGACGAGACGCCGCGGGCCGCAAGCCGGCCCAGGAAATAGAAGGTGCCCCGACCGGCGGACTCCGTGTTCTTCGGGTCCTGGGCGGCGACCGATATCACCAGCACGCAGCGGGCGTCGGCCTTGTCCGCCGCGGTCTGGGCTACCGCCGGCGCAGCCATGCCCGTCAGGGCGATGGCGCCGCTCATGGCGATCAGGGTGGTGCGCATCCGGTGGCTCCTTGTGTTGTCCCTCCGGTTGTAGGCCCGAAGAGATGGATCGTTCCTGACTAGGCGGCCAGCTTGGCCAATTCCGCGAGCACCTTCTCCGCGGCGTCGAGGCGCTGCTTCGGCGTTTCCCACTCGCCCCTCACGACGACCTTGTTGTCCGGGCGCAGGCGCCACGCGACCTGGTTCTTGGCGATGAAGGCCACGAGGCTGCCGGGACTCTTGAAGTCGTCGTTGCGGAAGCTGACCACCGCGCCCTTCGGTCCGACGTCGATCTTGGCGACGTTGGCTTCACGGCACAGGCCCTTGATGGCGACCACTTTCAGCAGCTGGTCGGCTTCCGGCGGCAGCGGACCGAAGCGGTCGATCAGTTCGGCGGCCAGCGCCTCGCGGTCCTGCGACTTCTCGGCCTCCGAGATCCGTCGGTAGAGGGCCAGCCGCACGTTCAAATCGGCCACGTAGTCCTCGGGGATCAGCACGGCGGCGCCGGTGTTGATCTGCGGCGACCAGCCCCGGTCGGCGGCCAGGTCCTCGACGCCGGCGCGGGCGCGCAACTCGTTGACCGCATCCTCCAGCATCTGCTGGTAGAGCTCGACCCCAATCTCCTTGATGTGGCCGGATTGCTCCTCGCCCAAGAGGTTCCCGCCGCCGCGGATGTCGAGGTCGTGGCTGGCGAGCTGGAAGCCGGCGCCCAGGCTATCAAGGGACTGCAACACCTTCAGCCGCTTTTCGGCCGACAGCGTGATCTGCTTCTCCGCCGGCGTCGTCAGGTAGGCGAAGGCGCGGGCCTTGGAGCGACCCACCCGGCCCCGCAGCTGGTAGAGCTGGGCCAGGCCGAACATGTCGGCCCGGTGGATGATCAGGGTGTTGGCGGTAGGGATGTCCAGACCGCTCTCCACGATCGTGGTCGACAGCAGCACGTCGTACTGGCCGTCGTAGAAGGCGCTCATCACCTCCTCGAGCTGCGTCGGGGCCATCTGCCCGTGGCCGACCACGAACTTCACCTCGGGCACCTGTTCGCGGATGAACCGCTCCAGCTGCGCCAGGTCGGAGATCCGCGGGGCCACGAAGTAGGCCTGACCGCCACGGTATTTCTCGCGCAGCAGCGCCTCGCGCAGCACCACCGGATCCCAGGGGGTGATGTAGGTGCGCACCGCCAGGCGATCGACCGGCGGGGTCGCAATGATCGACATCTCGCGGATGCCGGAGAGCGACAACTGCAGCGTCCGGGGGATGGGCGTGGCGGTCAGGGTCAGCATGTGCACGTCGGCGCGCAGCTCCTTGAGCTTCTCCTTGTGCTTGACCCCGAAGTGCTGCTCCTCGTCGACGATAACCAGGCCCAGGTTGTGGAAACTCACCTGCTTCGAAAGCACCGCGTGGGTGCCGACGATGATCTCCACCTCGCCCTTGGCCAGCCCCTCGCGGGTCTCGGCGGCTTCCTTGGCCGGGACCAGTCGCGACAGGCGGCGCACCTTGACCGGCCAGCCCTCGAACCGCTCGGTGAAGGTCTTGTAGTGCTGGCGCGCGAGCAGCGTCGTGGGCGCCACGATCGCCACCTGCTGGCCGCTCATGGCCACGACGAAGGCGGCCCGCAGCGCGACCTCGGTCTTGCCGAAGCCCACGTCGCCGCAGATCAGCCGGTCCATCGGCTTGCCGGCCGCCAGGTCCTCCAGGACGTCGCCGATCGAAGCCAGTTGATCGTCGGTTTCCTCATAGGGGAACCGCGCGCAGAACTCGTCGAACAGGCCGGCCGGCGGCTCCATCGGATCGCTGAGCTTGGTGGCCCGCTCGGCGGCGATGCGGATCAGGCCATCGGCCATCTCGCGCAGCCGCTCCTTGGCCTTCGCCTTGCGCGCCTGCCACGCCGCCCCGCCCAGGCGGTCGAGCTGCACGCCCTCGTTGTCCGCGCCGTAGCGGGTCAGGAGGTCGATGTTCTCCACCGGCAGGTACAGCTTCGCCTCGCCGCCGTACTGCAGCTCCAGCGTGTCGTGCGGCGCACCCTGCACGTCCAGGGTCTTCAGCCCCTCGTAGCGCGCGATCCCGTGGTCGATGTGGACCACCAGGTCGCCGGGCGTCAGGGCGGAGGCCTCGGCCAGGAAATTCGATGCGCGGCGGCGCTTGCGGGGCCGGGCCAGCCGGTCACCCAAGATGTCCGTTTCGGAAATGACCGCCAGGCTCTCGGTCTCGAACCCGGCGTCCAGCGGCAGCACCACGCGCTGCGGCTTCTTCG
Organism: uncultured Phenylobacterium sp.; assembly: GCF_902826855.1. GTDB lineage: Bacteria > Pseudomonadota > Alphaproteobacteria > Caulobacterales > Caulobacteraceae > Phenylobacterium. The sequence continues at coordinate 26,894 of NZ_CADEGK010000006.1, forward strand.
GGTCCGCCGCGCGCGCGGCGTCCCAATAGGGGGCGAGCGGCAGTGACGTCAGGCCATGGTCGGCCAGCATGTGCATCAGCCGGTCCGACGAACCGTCCGACCATGAGGCGAACAGCACGCGCTTACCGGCCGCCGACAGCTTCTGCGCGTGATCGACCGTCGCCTCGAACAGGTTGACGCTGTCAAGCTTGCGCTCGGCGGCGAAGGTGCGCCCCGCCTTGGCGCCCATGTCGATAACCGCCTCGCCCTCGGCCTCGTTGAAGGACGAGAACCGCCGCGTGGCCCGCACCCGCAGCGCCGCGTCCCACTCCTCGGCGTCGAGGTAGAGCCGTGAAGGCTCCAGCGGGTGATAGTGCACCTTTCGCTCAGTGATGGACCGCGCCTCATAGGCGTCGGCGATCATCGCCAGCCGCTCGTCGCGGGCGTCGCGCGCCAGGTGGTCCAGCGCGATCGCCGCATCCTTTGGCAGGTAGTCGAACACGGTGGCCAGGCCGTCGTAGAACAGCGCCAGATAGTGCTCCATCCCCGCGCGGCGACCGCCCTCGGAAATGGTCGCATACAGCGGGTCGTCGCCGGCCGCGCCGAACGCCTCGAGGTAGCCGGTGCGGAAGCGGCTGACCGCTTTCTTGTCCAGCAGCGCCTCGCTGACCGGCAGCAGCGAGACCTCCTTCAGCTGCTTGGTCGAACGCTGCGTCTCCGGATCGAAGGCGCGGATGGACTCCAGCGTCTCGCCGAACAGATCCAGGCGCACAGGCTCGTCGCCACCCGGCGGGAAGACGTCGATCACCCCGCCGCGGATGGCGAACTCGCCCTTCTCCGAAACGGTGGAAGCGCGGCTGTAGCCGTTGATGGCGAAATAGCGCTCCAGGTCGGCGATCTCGACCGAATTGCCCGGCCTCGCCGAATAGCCCGCGCCCTCAACCGCAGATATCGGCGGAACCCGCTGAACCAGCGCCGCTGCCGTCGTCACCAGGAGACGCGGCTTGGCGTCGAAGCCCTCGGCCAGGCGCGACAGGATGGCCATCCGCTGCGCCGCGACCCCGGCCGATGGCCCGACCCGGTCATAGGGCAGGCAATCCCAGGCCGGGAAATGCAGCACTTCCACATCCTGGGCGAAGAATCGGAACGCGTCGACGAAGGCGGAGAGCCGGGTGCCGTCGCGCGCCACGAAGACCGACAGCCCTTTGCGCGCCCGCACCAGGTCGGCCATCACCAGGGCGTCGAAGCCCTCCGGCGCGCCCACCAGGTCGAGGCGGCCCGGATCCTCAGCTACCCGGCGCATCTGCGCCGCACCAGCCGGCCGGTTTCCGTCAGCCATTGGCGGAGCCCCTGGGATTTATGTCGGCGTGAACTTCATCCCGGAACGCCCTGAGCTGGTGCATCAAAACGCCGTCGAAGGGTGCGGGCGCCGGAGCCCGTTCCAGGATCCACCCATAGACGTCGTGATCCGCTTCCTCGAGCAGGGCCTCGAACAGATCCAGCTCGGCCTCGCTGAAACCGGGGACATGACGATCGGCGAACGGCCCCAGGATGAGGTCCGCTTCCCTGAAGCCCCGCCGCCAGGCGCGCATCTTCAGTTTCTTCCGTCGGGCATCGTCGATGGTCATTTGGGAACGCGGCATATAGGCCCGGTGCGTTCGCCGCGCCAGCCAGAACCCGACGAAGCGGCGGTTCGTCGGCCTACTTAGACGCGGCCGCCTTGGTCGGATAGGTGACGAGCTTGGCCCGCAGGCTCTCGATCTCTGCGTTGATCGCCTTGCTCCGGCGCTCGGCCAGCAGGAGTTCAGTGGCAAGCGCGTTGGCCGGCGCGCCGACGATCGGCTGCACGGTGGACTGGCGAACCCGGCTGACCGTGAAGCCGCCGGGCTCGTTCGACACGAAGGGCTCGCCTGGCGGCACCTTGCGGATGGCGGCGGAGAGCTGCGGGTTCGCCCGCAGGGTATCGAAGCCCTGGACGCTGCGGCGGAACGGGATGCCGCGGCCTCTCAGTACGCGCTCGACCTCCTCCAGGGTTTTCGTGGGGCGCAGTGCGGTCACCAGGGCGGCATTGAGCGGCACGTTGGTGCGCAGTTGGTCGAAGATGTAGCCGCTGCGTTCCGCAAACCGCTCCGGGTGGGTCTGGACATAGGCCTGCGCCTCCGCGGCCGTCGGAGGCTTCACCTTCGACTGCATCGCACTCAGCGCCAGGCCCGCGTCGACGGACTCCATCGCCGCGGCTTTGATCACCCGGGCTTCCGCTGTCTTGTCGAGGTCGTCGGCGCGGGCCCTCCGGGCCAGCAGCTTGCGCATGACGATCTGCTCGAGCGCGGCGCGACGGACATCCGGGTCGTCGGCCCGCGCCACGCCGCCCAGCCTCAGCTCCGCGCTGAGCTCCGCCTCGGTGATCTTCTCGCCGGCGACAGTGGCCAGGACCGTCTCATCGCCGCCCGTCCTGGCGCAACCGGCCATCGCGAGCATCGCCACGATCGCCAAGCATGTCCCTGCGCGCATGATTTTCCAGCCCCGAATAGCCGCCATCGATCCCGGCTCGACCCTATGATGCGCAGGCTGACCCGTGAAGGCTATGCTTGCGCTATGCGGCCGGAGATTCTGTTCCCGCTCTTTGCACCCCTCAGCACGCTGAAGGGCGTGGGACCGCGCGTGGCGCCCCTGCTTGCCAGGGTGGCCGGCGACAAGGTGCGCGACGTGCTGTGGCTACGGCCCCATTCGATCGTGCGCCGCACGCCGGCCGTGCTCTCCGCCGCGATCGACGGCCAGGTAATGACCTTCGAGGTCGCCATCCAGGACCACCAGAGACCGCGCACCTCCGCCCAGCCCTGGCGCATGCAGGTCGCCGACGAGACCGGCCTGATGACCCTCGTCTTCTTCGGCCGCTTCGGCGAAGGCCTCGCCCAGCGCCATCCGGTCGGCGCCAGGCGCGTTGTCTCCGGGCGGGTCGAGGAGTCCAAGTTCGGCCGCCAGATGGTCCACCCCGACTACATGGTGGCCCCGGACAAGGCCGATGAGATCCCCGAGGTCGAGGCGGTCTATCCCGCCACCGAGGGCTTGCCGCCGCGCCGGGTGCGCGCCTTCGCCCACGAGGCCCTTTCGCACGCGCCTGAGATGCCGGAGTGGCAGGACCCCGCCTGGCTCGCCCGGCAGGGGTTCCCGTCCTGGCGCGAGGCGCTGGCGCGCACCCACAACCCCGAGGCAGAGGCGGACCTGGAGGCATCCAGCGCCCACCGCCGGCGGCTGGCCTACGACGAACTCCTTGCCCACCAGCTGGCCATGGCCCAGCGCAAGGCCGCCCGGCGCCGCGAGCCCGCCCCGCGCATCGCCGCCGGCGCTCTGGCCGGCCGCATCCAGGCCGCCCTGCCGTTTCGCTTCACCGGCGCCCAGGACCGCGCCCTGGCCGACATTCGCGCCGACCTTGCCGCCGGCGAGCGGATGAGCCGTCTCGTCCAGGGCGACGTGGGCTCGGGCAAGACCGTGGTGGCCATGTGCGCCATGGCCGACGTCGCCGAGGCCGGCGGGCAATCCGCCCTGATGGCGCCGACCGAGATCCTCGCGCGCCAGCACTTCGAGACGCTTTCCGGGCCGTTGGAGATCCACGGCCTGGGCGTTGTGCTGCTCACGGGTCGCGATAAGGGCGCGGTGCGCGCCGCGAAGCTCCGCGCCCTGGCGTCCGGCGCGGCCAAGGTCGCCGTCGGCACCCACGCGCTGTTCCAGGACGAAGTGGCCTTCCACAAACTCCAGCTCGTGATCGTCGATGAACAGCACCGCTTCGGCGTCGCCGAGCGCCAACGGCTGCAGGCCAAGGGCCCGGGCACGCACCTGATCGCCATGTCGGCCACACCGATCCCGCGCACGCTGGAGCTCACCATGTACGGCGACCTGGACGTCAGCCGCATCGAGGAGAAGCCCCCCGGTCGCACGCCGGTGGCCACCCGCGCCGTGCCCATGCCCCGCATCGACGAAATCGTCGGCCGGCTGAAGCAGGCCGTGGCCGGCGGCGCCCAGGCCTTCTGGATCTGCCCGCTGGTCTCGGAATCCGAGCTCAGCGACCTCGCCGCGGCCGAACAGCGGGCCAAGGCGCTGCGTCACCTGATCGGCCCGGGCGTCGGCCTCGTGCACGGCCAGATGCCGGCTGCTGAAAAGGACGCCGTGATGTCCGACTTCGCCGACAATAAGCTGTCCGTGCTGGTGGCGACCACCGTGGTTGAGGTGGGGGTCAACGTCCCGAACGCCACCATCATGGTCATCGAACAGGCCGAGCGCTTTGGCCTGGCCCAGTTGCACCAGCTACGCGGTCGTGTGGGCCGGGGCCGGCGCGAGAGCGCCTGCGTCCTGCTCTACGACCCGCCGCTCAGTGAAACCGCCCAGCAGCGGCTCGACATCCTGCGCCGCACCGACGACGGCTTCGCGATCGCCGAACGTGACCTGGAGCTCCGGGGCGGCGGCGACGCCCTGGGCCTGCGCCAGTCGGGCCTGCCCGACTACGTCTTCGCCGATCCCTTCGCGCACCGCGACCTGATCGCCGCCGCCGGCGACGACGCCCGCCTTATCGTCAGCCGCGACCCCGACCTCAAGTCCGAGCGCGGCCAGGCGCTGCAGGTGCTACAGGAACTGTTCGACTGGAAAGCAGGGCTCGCCCTGCGCGATGCAGGCTGAGAGGGGACGACATGTGGACCGGCCGATGCCTCTGCGGCGCTTGCGCTTACACGATCGAAGGCGACCCGATCGTCGTGGCTCACTGCCACTGCCTCGACTGCCAGCGGGGGACCGGCGCGGGACATGCCACGAGCGCGATGTTTGACGCCGCGGGCATAACGATCACCGGCGATCCCTCCGTCTACGAGCAGGTGAGCGAGGCCGGCAACACCGTCACCCGGCTCTTCTGCGGCGGCTGTGGCAGCCAGCTGTTCGGGCGCAACACGGGCATGCCCGGCGTGATGGCCGCTTCACTGGGCACGCTTGATCAGGCGGACGAGCTGACCCCCCAGGTGGCGATCTTCGCCCGCGCGCGACGCCATTGGGACGCTGTGGACCCCGCGCTGCCCACCTATGACGGCCAACCCGACTGGAAGCCCGGCGACGACGTCTGACGGCCGCGTCCTGCAGAATTGTCGGCGCCGGCCCACGCCATTCGTCCAGAGGCATGAGTCCACCGCGCCGCAGGAGCCGCCGCCATGAAGTACCTCTGCCTCGTCTATCTCGAACCCGGCGCTCTGGCGGGATTGAATGCAGAGCAGCAAGCCGACCTGGACCGCGCGTCCCTGGCCTATGACGCCGAACTGGAGAGGCGCGGGCACTTCATCGCCGCCTCGGCCCTGCAGGACGTCTCGAGCGCCAGCACCATCCGCCGCCGTGGCGGCAGGACCCTCGTCGTCGACGGCCCGTTCGCCGAGACCAAGGAGGTCCTGGCGGGCTTCATCTTCATCGAGGCGCGCGACAAGGCCGAGGCGATTGAAATCGCCAGCCACGTCCCCGTCGGCCAATTCGGCAGCATCGAGGTGCGGCCGGATTTGGATATCGGCTGAGTTGGCGCACGCCTGCGGCTGTGGTTTGTGGGCCGGTCCAAGCTCGTAAGGAACCCCATGAGCCTTCTGCAGACCCAGGCCCTCTCCCATCTGGTCATCCAGGCCTCCGACATCACCCGGTCGATGGAATTCTACCAGCGGGTGTTCGGCTACCAGGTGACGATGGACCTGCGCGACCAGCCCGCGAACCGGGTCATCGGCGTTATTGGCGGGCTCGTCATGCAGATCCTCAAGGCCCGCGATCCCGCGCCCGCCGAACCGGTGCAGATGCTGGCCGGCCCGCCCGGTTACGCGCTGGCGGCCTTCTCGGTCCCCGACATCGAAGTCGCGTTGACGGCGTTGCGGGCCGAAGGCCTCTGCGGGCCGGAGCCGGCCTTTGCGGTGGGCGACGTGAAGTTCGTGTTCGTCCGCGACCCGGACGGAATTCTCGTCGAAGTCATCCAACTCCCTGGCGGCGTGAAAACACTCGCCGACGTGTGAGTCGTGGCCGCTTGCTAGGCGACCGCCTTCGTCAGCCCCGCCACCGCCTGGCGCGTGGCGATCAGGGACTGGCCCAGCACCATGCCGCGCCAGAGGTCGGTGTCGACGTAGAAGGCCGCGCGGGTCTGCGCCTGTATCGCTGTCGCCTCGGGGCCGGTCGGGTCGCCGTGGGCGTGCAGCCAGTTGTCGGCGCGCAGGGCGTCCACGACCTTGCCGGTATCGATGGTGCCGTATTCCAGGGCGATGCCGGTGACCCGCGCGTGGGCCAGCAGCCGCGGCGCCGCATCCAGCCAGTCGCCGGCCAGCTTGGCCGAGACGGAGTCACCGCCGCTCACGCTGGTGGCCGCCAGGCCGTGCCACAGGGCGGCGCGGCGGTATTCCTCGGTATCCGGCCCGGCGCTGACGATCTGCTCGGCGTAGCCCTCGGGCCCCAGGCCCGTGTGGTAGTCGATCAGCCCTACGTCGGAGGCCGCCGACAACCGCTCGCGGAAGATCGCCGTCAGCGTCCGGCGCGACCAGGTCTCGCCCGCGCCGCCGTAGAAGATGCCGTCGGGGTGCCGGTACTGGCCGCCCGAGAGCGCCTGCACCAAGGCGGGGAAGCCGTTCGCCCTGGCATAGTCCAGCAGCACCGCGCGTGAGGCCGCCTGGCTCTCGGGACTCCAGTCCAGAGGCTTCACCGCGGCGGCGAGCTTGTCGTACTCGGGGTTGTCCGGAGGCGCCCGTCCGAAGTCGATGAAGTTGCGGTTCAGGTCGACGTTCTCGTGCGTCACCCGCCGGCTCCAGGCGAAGCCGTAGGGGTTGATGGCGTGCACCAGACATGCCGCCAGCCCCGGCCCCAGTCGCGCCGCCTCGCCGCGCTGCAGCCAGTCCACCTGGGCGCCCGAGCCGCAGTGGCCTTCCACCCCGTGGGTTCCGGAGACCAGCACCAGCACGCCGGCCGCGTCCGCCGGTCCGATCCAGGCGACGTCGGTGGCGAGCTCCCCGCCGTCTGGGCCGCGTTCCGGGTGGACGTAGGCCGACAGCGACGCCCCGGCCGCCTTCGCCGCGGCCAGGAACTTGTCGCGCGCCTCGGCATAGGTGGCGCTGAACGGCCCCACTAGATGCGCACCATCCGCTTGCCGCGGTTCTCCCCGCCGAGGAGGCCGATCAGTCCGCCTGGGAGGCTTTCAAGCCCTTCCAGGACGTCCTCTTGCACCTTGAGCTGGCCCGACGCGACCCAGCCTTGCAGGTCGGCCAGCGCCTTCTCGTTCTGCTCGGCGAAGTCCATCACCACGAAGCCGCGCAGGGTCAGCCGCTTGGTTACGATCAGGCCCGGAATCCCGCGCGGTCCGTGCGCCGGCGGCGCGCCGTCGTACTGCGAGAGCGCTCCGCAGCAGGCGATTCGGCCGAAGTTCTTCATGGCGAACAGGCAGGCCTCGAAGATCGGCCCGCCGGTGTTGTCGAAATAGACGTCGATCCCGTCCGGTACGGCGGCGCGCAGCAGCCGCTTGAACTCAGGGCTCTTGTAGTCGACCGCCGCGTCGAACCCGAGTTCCTCGGTCAGCCAGCGGCCCTTCTCCTCGCCCCCGGCGATGCCGACCACATGGCAGCCTTTGATCTTGGCGATCTGACCGACGATCGAGCCTACCGACCCCGCCGCCGCCGAGACCACCACGACATCGCCGGCCTTCGGCTTGCCGCACTCCAGGAGGCCGAAGTACGCCGTAAGGCCTGCGACGCCGTAGACGCTCAGCAGGTGGGTCTCCGGCTTCAGGTCCGGCAGCTTCTCCAGCCGCTTGCCGGGCAGCACCGCGTATTCCTGCCAACCCGCGTCGGCGAACACGAGGTCGCCCGGCTTCAGGTGCGCGACGTTAGACTCCACCACCTCCGAAAGGCCCCCGCCGGCCATCACCTGTCCGCCCTCCAGGGCCGAACGATAGGTCGCGCCCTGCATCCAGGCGCGGTTGGCGGCGTCGAGGGAGATATAGCGGGTCTTCAGCAACACCTCGCCCTCACCCGGCGATGGCCGCTCCCCGGTCTTCAGCGCGAAGTGCTCCGGCGCAAGCTGGTCCCCGCCCGGCAGGCGGTCCAGGACGATCTGGCGATTGGTCATGGCGCGTTCCCTTGAAACCCTTTGGACGCGACCTTCTCACCCCGCGAGCCAGGCCGCCAGCCGCTGCTTCGCATCGGCCTCCACGTCGGCGTAGAACAGGTTGAACCCCGGCGCCTTGCGCCGGTCCGCCCAGGTCCCCGCCTGCTTCAGCGACGCCGAGCGAGGCCGGGTGACATGCAGCACCCCGCCCTTGCACTGCGCCGCGACCTGGCGCGCCATGAACGCCGGCCGCGCGCCCCACTCCAGGCCCGTGGCGTTCGCGGCGCCGAGGTGCAGCCGCGCGGGCGCAAGCTGGTCGGTCACCGCGCCCAGCACCGGGTTGAAGCACAGCGCCGGCCGGGGGGTGATGTTCACCAGCTCGCCCCTGTCATTCCACACCAGCGCCCGGTCCAGCAGACGCTCGCCAGCGTCGAAGTCGCCCTCGTACACCCAGGTCCAGGCCGCGACGCAGCCGGTCTGGCCTCGCCGCATGCACGGCGGGACCGCCGGGGCGTCGGCCGGAGCGACGGTGTCCACCAGGTAGGCCGCCACCAGCCGCTCGCGCAGCACAGGGTCCGGCGCCACTTCCTCTGCGAGCAGCCGCGCCGCCAGGGTGCCGCCCTGCTCCACGCCCACGATCAGGAACGGCCGGCCCCCGTTGTCCCGCGCCAGGTAGCTGCGAAACGCGGCGCGCACGTCGCCATAGGCGAACTGCCGCGCCTCGCGGGCGTCCTCGCGCAGGGTGGTGAGGCTGTAGAGGCTGGCTTGGCGATACCGCGGCGCGAAAACCCGGCCCACCATCACGAACGGGCCGACGTAGTTGGGCGCCATCACCTCGCGGAACTGGCGGTTGGCCTTGGGGTGGTCGATGCGGGCGTTCCAATTGCGTCCGCCGTCATAGGTGGTCGGGGTCACGAAGAAGACATCGGCCGGAGCGACGGCGTCGGCCGCCGGCCGCAGGTACCAGGCCCGCGCGGTGGCGTAGTCGGGGGCCGGCGGCGGGTCGTAGGTCTGGAACGGGACCTTGGGGTCGAGTGCGGTGGAGACCAGGTCTCCCCAGAACGCCGCCACGCCCGCCGCCAGCACCAGGAGCAGGGCCAGCAAGCTCGGCAAGAGCCAGCGCCGGCGTCTGCGGGGCGGCTGCTCCACGGGACCTAGCGGTAGGGGTCGGGCTGGCTGAGGTAGCGGCCGATATAGTCGCCTATCCCCTCCTCCAGCGGCGTCAGCGGCGCGGCGTAGCCGGCGGCGGCTAGGCGCTCCATCTTCGCCTGGGTGAAGTACTGGTACTTGTCGCGAATCGCCGGCGGCATCGGGCCGTACTCGATCTGGGCGTTCTTGCCGGCCGCGCCAAACACCTGCCGCGCCAGGTCCTCGAAGGTCCGCGCCTGGCCGGAGCCCAGGTTGTAGATCCCGCTCACCTGTGGGTTTTCGTAGAGCCAGCGGGTCACGTCGGCCGCGTCACGCACATAGACGAAGTCGCGGCTCTGACCGCCGTCCGGCACGTCGGGCCGGTAGCTCTTGAACAGCTGCACCGCATGCCCGTCGCGCACATGCGGCCAGATCTGCGACGCCACCGACTTCATCGAGTGCTTGTGCTCCTCGTTGGGCCCGTAGACGTTGAAGAACTTCAGCCCCACCCACTGCGGCGGCGCATAGTCCCGGCTGGCCTGCCGCGCGGCGAACAGGTCGAACAGGGCCTTCGACCACCCATAGGTGTTGAGCGGCCGCAGCCGGGCCAGCGCCTCGTAGTCGTTGTCGTCGTCGAACCCATGCTCGCCCCCACCGTAGGTGGCCGCCGACGAGGCGTAGACCAGCCGGCGCTGGTGGTCGGCGCACCAGCGGAACAGGTCGCGGCTCAGCGTGAAGTTCGCCTGCACGATCTTGTCGGCGTCGGGCTCGGTGGTCGTCGAAACCGCCGCCATGTGCACCACCAGCTCGATGTCGCGCCAGCGCTTCTCCAGCCACTCCCACATCTGGTCAGGCGCCACGAAGTCGCCGATTGGAGCCTTGGCGATGTTCTTCCACTTGCCCAGCTCGGCCTCGCGCAGGCGGTCGCAGACCACCACGTCCAGGTCGCGGTCCTCGGCCAGCTTGGCGACGATGTTGGAGCCGATGAACCCCGCCCCGCCGGTGACGAAGATGATCCTGCGCTGGGTCATGCCTGCTCCTTGTCGGCGTTGGGCCGCGCCATCCGCGCGATGGCGGCGCTCGTGGAATAGCCGTCGACGATCTCGGCCAGTTTCACCTCGCCGCCCCACGATTTTACAAGATCGCCCCCCACCACCTCGTCCTCAGCGTAATCCGCGCCCTTGACCAGGACATCCGGCCGCGCCGCTGCGATCAGGTTAAGAGGCGTGGCCTCATCGAAGGGGGCCACGAGGTCGACGCTGCGCAGGCCCGCCAGCACCAGCGCGCGGCTCTCCAGGTCGTTGACCGGCCGCCCCTCGCCCTTCAGCGCCCGCACTGAAGCGTCGGAATTCACGCCCACGATCAGCCGGTCGCACCAGGTCCGCGCCTGCGCCAGGTAGGCGACGTGGCCCTTGTGCAGGATGTCGAAGCAGCCGTTGGTGAAGCCCACCTTCAGCCCCTGCGCTCGCCAGCGCGCCACCTCATCGACCATGCGCTGCAGAGTGGCCACCTTGCCCTCCGCGAGGGCCGAATGGGCGGCCAGCACCGCCTCCACCAGCTCGCTGGGGCTGACGGTCGCGGTGCCGGCCTTGCCGACCGCCACGCCCGAGGCCAACTGGGCAAAGCCGATGGCGGCCTCCATGTCGGCCTCGGCCGCCAGCGCCAGGCCCAGCGCCGCCAGCGCCGTGTCCCCCGCCCCCGAGGCGTCGAACACCTCCCGCGGCGTCGTGCGGAAGTGGCGCACAGCCTCGCCCCGAAGGCCCAGCGAGACGCCCTTGCCGGCGCGGGTGACCAGCACGCCCTTCGTCGCCCACAGCTCCAGGACACGCGCGATGGCGGCCTCCATCTCCGCGTCCGTCTCGGTCGGCAGGTCGGTGGCGTAGGCCAGCTCCGCCGCGTTCGGCTTCACCAGGTCGATGTCGCCGTAGCGTGCGAAGGAGCGGGCCTTGGAGTCCACGATCACCTTCGCGCCCGTCTCGGCGGCCGTCTCGCGGGCGGCGGCGATCACCGCGTCGGTGACCACCCCCTTGCCGTAGTCGGAGATCAGGATCACGCCGGCGCCCCGCGCGGCGTCGCGGATGGTGCGGATCAGCCGCTGCTCGACCTCGCCGACCACCGCGCGGCTCTCCTCCAGGTCCACGCGCAGCAGCTGCTGGCCCGCGGATATGAAGCGGGTCTTCAGCGTCGTCGGCCGCTCGGCGTCGGTGACCAGGTAGCCTTCGATCGCGGGCTGTTCCTGGCCCACCAGCCGCGAGGCCTCGTGCCCCTCCGCGTCGCCGCCCACCAGCCCGACCAGGGCCACGGAACCGCCCA
>NZ_CADEGK010000006.1:38504-42091 GCF_902826855.1 uncultured Phenylobacterium sp.
TCGTGCCCCTCCGCGTCGCCGCCCACCAGCCCGACCAGGGCCACGGAACCGCCCAGCGCGGCGATGTTGCGGGCCACGTTGCCCGCGCCGCCCAGCATCTTCAGCTCCCGCGAACGGACCAGCACCGGGATCGGCGCCTCGGGCGAGACGCGGCTGACGCTGCCGTAGACATAGCGGTCCACCATCAGGTCGCCGACGCAGGCGACGCGCTTGCCTGGCAGTTCGTCGAGCAGGCTCTGAAGGGCGGCCAGGTCCATGGTCGTCGGTGTGCGGCGGGTCGCCCGTCGGGTCAAGCAGGGGCGGCGCGGGGGCGGCTCCTGCCCTGTCAGCCCCGCAGATGTCGGGTGAGATCGAAGCCGCGGCCCTCGCGGTTCGCCCGCAGCTCCCGAACCGCCTCCATGTCGAGGTCGAACGCCGCCGCCCGCCGCCGACCCAGCGGCTGGTGCAGGCCGCCGCGGTGCGATGGGTTGGGATGCGCCAGCCCCGCCACCCCGCTGCTGGTTGCGGTCTCGTAGCGCACCGGGTGGGCCCAGTCGCTCACCGCCACGAAGGCCGCGAACTCGTACGCTCGGGCGACCATAGCGTGGCGCCACCGGGCGCGGGCCATGTGGGGGTCCGGCCGCTGGCTCAGCGAGAAGGCGGGTACGAGGATCAGGTCCGGCAGCGGGCGCGCCGTGGCGAAGGCGCTGGCATGCCAGAAGTCGGCGCAGATCATCACCAGGCAGGACAGGTCGCCAACTTGGAAGCTGGCGGGCCCCGGTCCGGACCCAGCGGCGCGCGAACGCTCGTCGCCGTAGGGATTCAGCTTCCCGTAGCTGGCGATCACCTGACCGCTGGGATCGGCCACAATCCCGCGGTTGGTCCGTTCGCCCGCCTCATCCGCGAAGTGCGAGCCGCCCACCACCCAGACCCTGAGGTCGGCCGCCAGCGCCTGCACCTCCGCCCGGTAGGCCGCCGCACCGGCGTCCCCGCCGATCAGTTCGGGCAGCAGCACCAAGTCGCCGCCGCGGACCTCGACGCCCCGCCCTAGAAGCCTTCGGGCGCTCGCGATGTCGGAGACGCCGTCCGCGCTCCGGCGAGCCGGCTGGGTGACGATGACCCGCATCCTAGTGCGACCCCCGGGCTTCGCTGCCCGGGCGGACCGCCGCCAGCACGTGTTCGATCGCCTCCACTACGGCGCGGGGCTGCTCGACCGGGATGTTGTGTCCGCAAGGTACGGTCCGCCGCACCCCGCGCGAGGAAAGCGCGGCGATCTCGTCGTGCATCGCGGTCCAGGCGTCGGCCTCCGCCTCGCTGTCGATGAACGCCTCGTGGGCGCCGGACCCGGCCGAGAGCACCACCAGCGGCAGGTCGCCCAACGAGCGCCGGTCTGCCGCCAGTTCCTCGGCCGTCGGCGCAGCGATCGCCAGCCCCTCGCGGATGGCGGTGCTCAGGTAGGAGGGTCGGGTCCACATCTCGTGCAGCGCCTGGTTCACCGCGGGACTGAGCCCCGCGCGCGGCAGCCCGATACGTTCGATATAGTCCGTGTCGTCCGGCGTCAGGATCCCGGCTCGCGCCTTGCGCAGCATCCGACGGAAGACGGCGCGGTCCTCGGCCATCACCCGTGACGTGCCGGGCAGGCGCCGGACGCAGTCGGCGGTCACGCCATCCACCATCACCAGGCCCGCGACCTCCTCCGGATGATTCGCCGCGAACAGATGCATCCGCAGTGCTCCGGCCGAGTGCCCCACCAGCACATAGGGCGGCGGAATGCCGGCGGCGGCCAGGGCGGCGCGCAGGTCGCGCACGATGGCCGTGGAGGTGCGTGCCCCCGGCGCCGGATCGCTGAAGCCTAGCCCGGGCGGATCGAACGACACCACCCGCGCGAAACGCGCCACGTGAGGCTGCACCAGCCCCCAGTCCAGCGTTCCGCCCAGATACCCCGCCGCCAACACGACCGTCGGACGACCCTCGCCCATCGCCAGGATATTGAGGCGTCGGCGGCGGGTGACCGGGACGAGCTGCTGAGGCCGGGCGTACTGGTCCATCATCGCAGGATGTGCGGCGGCGGGCCGCGCGCGGTCAAGTCGGGGCCAGGAACCGAGCGACGCGCGCGCGGTTTGACTTTCACGCCAGGCATGACCATCTTTGTGATGTTATGAGAATTTGGGTTGAATTCGAACGCCGTGTTCACCACGGCGGGCGCGTCGTCGCAGGCGACTCGCCCCGGGTCCGGTAAGCGCAAAGCTTAGGATCCGGGGAATATCCCCGTTTTATTTTCACAGACCGACTACGGCCGGCGCGACTGCTCGCGGCACGTGACTTTTCCTGGTCTCGGTCCCGCCTAGCGCTGCCGCGCACGCAGTGAAGACTGTGGAACACAGCGCGCGCTCCGGCGCCAGTCGCCGCACCCCTCAAACTACGTCAGCCCCTAGCGGCTGCCGATCCACCACAAGGATGATCATGTCACTTCGCTCGCACCAACTTCGGAAGCCCCCCGTCTATGTGACGGACATCGACTACGAGCGCCTGTCGCGCTTCGCCGCATCTGGGGACACGCTCGGCGCACGCCTGCTCGGCGACGAACTTGCCCGCGCCACGGTGCTCACTGAAAAGGCGCTCCGCCGGCCGGTTGTCCGCCTCTACTCGGTCGTGGAGTTTGCCGACCTGATGACCGGCCGGACCCGCACCGTCCAGATTGTGCCGCCGGACGAGGCGGACATCGACCGGAACCGGCTCTCCGTCCTTTCTCCGGTGGGAGCGTCGCTGATCGGCCTTCCCGCTGGCGAGTCCATGGGCCTGCGCACCGAGGACGGGCGCATCCATGTGCTGCGCGTCATCAGCGTGGAGCCCGCTCGTGAGCCCGCCTAGGGATGATGACGCCAGGTTGCTGACCCAGGCCGTGCTGCGGGCCGTGATGGACGCGCGCTGGCGTTGCGAGGACCTGATCTCGCGCAAGTCGATCTCCGCGGCGCCGGATCTGCTCCGTGGTAACGCTGGAGAGCTCGCGTTCTCCGGGGCGGCGCGCGACCAGTTGCTTGGCCTCGCGCTGCTGGCCGCGGCCCGCGACGTCGAGCGCCCGGGCGTAGTGTCGGAGATGGACACCGCGTCGCTCCTCGCCGAGCTTCGCTGCGAGCCTATCGAGCGGCTGGCGGTTCGCAGCGCAGCCCTGGAGTCAGCCCCCGCAGCCTCCGGAGGTCCGGCCCACATCGCGGCCGCGATCGAGGACCGCCTGCGAGCGGAGCGCCGCTCGCCAACGGCGCTGGCGGAGGCGCTGCGTGGCGAGGCGCGGCTGCAGGAACTGCTGTGGGACAATCCCTGTCTTCCATGCAGCGACGGCGCCCGCCTGCTAATGCTGTTTGCAGCGCCCAAGCTACTGGAACGCGCCGCGGACCTCCGGACGGGCCGGGCCGCAGCTATGAAGGCCGCGCCGGCCCGGGCAGCCCGCGCCGACCGGCCGGCGCGGATTCACCGCCCGTGGCTGGGACTGCTGCCTGAGGGATGGTTACTGGTTGCGAGCGCGGCCCTGGCCGCCGCGGCTACAGGGCTTCTCGCCGAAGGGTGACCACTAGCCCACCACCTCCCGCAACGCCTTGAGCTGCCTCAGC
>NZ_CADEGK010000006.1:42101-58256 GCF_902826855.1 uncultured Phenylobacterium sp.
TGGCCTGGTCCGGCTCGGGGTGGAATTCCAGGAACACCCCGTCGGCGCCCGCCGCCACCGCCGCCCGCGCAATCACCGGCACGCCGCTCCGCCGGCCGCCGGTGGACGCGCCGTTCGCGCCCACGACCGCCCCCGGCAACTGCACCGCATGGGTGGCGTCGATGGTCACCGGGGCGCCCAGCTCCTGCATCACCGCGATGCCCAGCATGTCGACCACCAGGTTGTTGTAGCCGAACGAAGCGCCGCGCTCGCAAAGAATCGTCCGGTCCTCGGCGATGGCTTCCTTGATCTTGTCCAGGATATTTCGGCAGTCGCCGGGCGCCAGGAACTGGCCTTTCTTGACGTGCAGCAGGCCGCCGGCGGCCTGAGTCGCCTTCGCCGTGGCGACCACCAGGTCGGTCTGGCGGCACAGGAACGCCGGGATCTGCACCAGGTCGGCCACCGCGGCCACCGGCTCGGCCTGGGCGATCTCGTGCAGATCGGTGCAGATCGGCACGTTCAGCTCGCCCTTCACCCGTTCCAGCATCGCCAGTCCCGCCTGCATCCCTGGCCCGCGGTAGCTCATGATCGACGAACGGTTGGCCTTGTCGAAGCTGGCCTTGAACACGAATGGCAGGCCGAGGTCCGCGGCAATGCCCTGCAAGTGGCGCCCCACCTCCAGCGCCAGCCCCAGGTCCTCCAGCACGTTCAGGCCGGCGATGACCACCAGCGGCTTGCCCGTGCCGATGGCAAGTTTCCAGCGATCGAGGGAGAGGACAGCCATGATGCTCCTAATTGGGCGTGGGGCGCCTCTTAGCCCTCTTGCCGCCCGTATCTTGATCCGTCAAATGGCGCCGGGCAGACCGAACGGTGCTATGGTCCTGGCCCGGGTCCGGGGGAAAGCGTTTGAAGAGCATGGGCGCCCATACGCCAGACCTAAGCGGCACACCGTTGCCGTTTCGGACCGGCGCCAAGTCGATGATTCAGAACTGGAGCATCGGCGCCATGACCTTCGTGCTCCCCGACGGCCGCGAGATCCGCCTGGAGGGCCTTGAAGCCGGCCCCGAAGGTCGCCTGCTGGTCCACGACTACAACTTCATCAAACGCACATTCGCCACCGGCACCATCGGCTTCGGTGAAGGCTACATGGCCGGCGAGTGGGACACGCCCAACCTGTCGCTGCTGCTGCAGGTGCTGGCCGCCAACTTCGCCCGCTTCGAGCGGGTGGCGTTCGGCAACCCGTGCATGACCCTGGTCAACCTGATCCACCATGCGCTGCGCAACAACAGCCGCCTGGGGTCGAAGAAGAACATCCACGCCCACTACGACCTCGGCAACGCGTTCTATTCCCGCTGGCTGGACCCGACGATGACCTACTCGGCGGCCATCTATGAGAAGCCGGGCGAGCTGCTGGCCGAGGCCCAGAACCGCAAGTACCAGACGCTATGCCAGGGCATGGCGCTGCACCCCGACCACCACGTGCTGGAGATCGGCTGCGGCTGGGGCGGCTTCGCGGAGTTCGCCGCCAAGGAGGTGGGCGCCAAGGTCACCGCCATCACCATCTCCGAGGAACAGTTCAAGTTCGCCAAGGAGCGGATGTTCAAGGAGGGCCTGAACGAGCGGGCCGACATCCGCCTGATCGACTACCGCGACGTCGACGGTCAGTTCGACCGCGTCGCCTCCATCGAGATGTTCGAGGCCGTGGGCGAGAAATACTGGCCCACCTATTTCGACAAGGTCCGCCAGAGCCTGCCCTACGGCGGCGTCGCCGGCCTGCAGATCATCACCATCCGCGACGAGCTGTTCGACCACTACCGCCGCACGCCGGACTTCATCCAGAAGTACATCTTCCCGGGTGGGATGCTGCCTTCCGAGCAGCGGCTGAAGGCCGAGACCGACCGGGCGGGGCTGTCGTGGGCGGGAATCAGCCGGTTCGGCCAGAACTACGCCGATACCCTGGCCGAGTGGGGCCAGCGCTTCGACGCTGCCTGGGACGAGATCGCCCACCTCGGCTTCGACGAGCGCTTCCGCAAGCTCTGGCGCTTCTACCTGAGCTACTGCGAGGCCGGCTTCCGCACCGAGCGGACCGACGTCGTCCAGCTCAACTTGGCCAAGGCTTGACCTGAACCCCCTGTTCGGCGCGTCGCGGCTTCCTTAAGTAGGCGGCCATGCAGATCGCCCACCCTATGATTTCAGGCAGCGTTCTCGACGCGATCGGGAACACCCCGCTCATCCGCCTGAACCGCGCCAGCGAGATGACCGGCTGCGAGATCCTGGCCAAGGCCGAGTTCATGAACCCCGGCCAGTCGGTCAAGGACCGCGCCGCCCTCTACATCGTCCGCGACGCCGAGAGGCGGGGCCTGCTGCGCCCCGGCGGCCGCATCGTCGAAGGCACGGCAGGCAACACCGGCATCGGGCTGGCCATGGTCGGCAGGGCGCTCGGCTATCGCGCCACCATCGTCATCCCGCGCACCCAGAGTCAGGAGAAGAAGGACGCCATCCGCCTCTACGGGGCGGAGCTGGTGGAGGTGGATGCCGTTCCCTACTCCAACGAGATGAATTACGTGAAGTATTCTGGACGTTTGGCGGCGGAACTTGACGTGAAGGAGCCGGCTGGCGCGGTCTGGGCCAACCAGTTCGACAACGTCGCCAATCGCGAGGCCCACGTCGTGGGCACCGGCCCGGAGATCTGGCGCCAGACCGGCGGCAAGGTCGATGGCTTCGTCAGCGCCGTGGGCACCGGGGGCACGCTGGCGGGCTGCGCGCTGGCGCTGCGGGAGCGGAACGCCGACGTCAAGATCGGCCTCGCCGACCCGCACGGCGCGGCGCTCTACAGCTTCTACACCAGCGGCGAACTGCGCGCGGAGGGAACCTCGATCAGCGAGGGCATCGGCCAGGGCCGCATCACCGCCAACCTCGAGGGGCTCACGGTCGACTACGCCTACCGCATCTCCGACGAGGAGATGCTGCTCGCCATCTACGACCTGATGGCGTTCGAGGGTCTGGTGATGGGTGGCTCCACGGGGGTCAACGTGGCCGGCGCGATCCGTATGGCGAAGGACATGGGTCCCGGCCACACGATCGTGACCCTCCTCTGCGACCACGGACAACGCTATCAGTCGAAGGTCTTCAACCCCGCCTTCCTGCGGGAAAAGGGCCTGCCGGTTCCACCATGGCTGGATTGATCGATCCGCTCGTCACCACGGCCTGGCTGGCAGAGCATCTCGGCGACGTGGACGTCCGCGTGGTCGACGCCACCCTGCCCCTGGTCGGCCAGCCCGGCCGCGGCCGCGACAGCTACGACGCCGGCCATATCCTCGGCGCGGTGTTCTTCGACATCAACGCCATCGCCGACCCCGACACCGACCTGCCTCACATGCTGCCCCTGCCAGCGCCTTTCGCGCAGGCGGCCGGCGCCCTGGGCCTCGACCGCAAGGCGACGATCGTCGTCTACGACGCCCACGGCATTTACTCGGCGCCCCGCGTCTGGTGGACGCTGCGGGTCATGGCCTACCCGCGCGTCTTCGTGCTCGACGGGGGCCTCAAGGCCTGGCGCGCCGAGGGCCGTCCGCTGGAGACCGCCGAGATTGCGCCGAAGCCCGTCGAGGTGGAGCCGGCTTTCGACTGGCGGCTGGTGGCCGACCTGGGCCATGTCGGCGACGTGCTCGCGAACGGTCACGCCGAGGTCGTCGACGCCCGGTCCGCCGCCCGCTTCACCGGCGAGGCGCCGGAGCCCCGCGCCACCCTGCGCTCCGGCCACATGCCTGGCGCGCTGAACCTGCCCTTCAACCTGGTGGTCAATAACGACGGCACGCTGAAGCCCGTCGCCGAACTCAAGGCCGCCTTCGCCCACGTCGACCTGCACAAGCCCATCGTCACCACCTGCGGCTCCGGCGTCACCGCCTCGGTTCTGGCGCTGGCGCTGGCCAGGCTGGGTCGTTTCGACGTGGCGGTCTATGACGGGTCCTGGACGGAATGGGGCGGCCGCCCCGACACCGCCGTCGTCACCGGAGCCTGACCCATAGAGATCCGCACTGCCCGCTACGAAGAGCTCGCAGAGCTGCCGGCCATCGAACGCTCCGCCGCGGAGACGTTCCGCGGGTCGTCGGAGCACGATATTGCCGAGGACGGCGTGAGCCCCGTCGAGTTCTACATCCCCTTCCAGAGCGACGGCCTGGTGCTGGTCGCGGAGGCCAATGGCGTGCTCGCCGGCTTCTCGGCCTGTCAGGCATGCGCCGACGCCTTGCATCTGTGGGAGTTGGCCGTCCGACACGACGCCCAGGGCCAGGGCATCGGCAGGGGCCTCGTCGCAGCCACCTTCGCCCTGGCGCGCGCCCGCGACCTGCCGGCGGTCACGCTCAGCACCTTCCGCGAGATTCCGTGGAACGCGCCCTTCTACGCCCGGATGGGTTTTCGCGAGCTGACCGAGCTGAACCCGCGCCTTGGCGTCATCCATCTGCGCGAGGAGCTGTTGGGACTGCCCGTTGCGCGGCGGGTGTTCATGCGGGCCGAGGTCTAGTCACCGCATCGGCGGCGCGTACATCAGGCCGGGCCGCGGGGCGTTCCACAGCGCGTTCAGGCCGCGGTCCAGCTGCAGCGCGGAGTCCGCCCCCAGGTCGCGGCGGAAGATCTCGTGATAGGCGCCGACCTGGCGGATCACCTGGTAGGCCCAGTCCGACTTCAGCCCCAGCAAGGCGCCCAGGTTCCCTTCCAGTCCCAGCAGGCGGCGGGTTTCCGGGTCGGTCGCGGTCTCGCGCGCCTGCTCCACAGTGCGTGACGTCAGGCCCAACTCCTCGGCCAGCAGCTCGGCGTAGACGGTCCACCGGACGATCTCGGCCCAGGTCGGGTCGCCCTGCCGCACGACCGGTCCCAACGGTTCCTTGGAAATCACCTGGGGCAGGATCACGTGGGCGTTCGGATTGCTCATCAGGGAGCGGGAGGCCGCCAGCGCAGAGATGTCGGCGGTGAACGCATCGCAGCTTTCGCCCTCGTAGAGCTGACGCGCCTGGGCTTCGCCCGTGGCCATCACCGCCCGGTACTTCATCCCGCGCACCCGGAACCAATCGGCCAGGTTGCCGGCGCTGGCCGTGTCCTCCTGCGCGCAGATCCGCGCGCCACCCAGCTCCTCGGCGCTCCCGAGGCCTAGCGCGCGGCGGACCAGGAAGCCCTGCCCGTCATGGTACGTGATCACCGGGAACGTCAGCCCCAGCCCCGCCGCTCGCGCGAAGGTCAGCGAGGTGTTCCGCGACAGGATGTCGATCTGGCCCTTCTGGAGCGCGCCGAACCGGTCCTGGGCGTCGATCACGACGTATTTGACTTTGTCTGCGTCCCCGAGCGTCGCCGCCGCGACAGCCCGGCAGACGTCCACGTCGAACCCACGCCAGGCGCCGCGCGCATCCGGCAGGGCGAAACCGGGCAGGCCGGGATGCACACCGCAGATCAAGCGGCCCCGCTTGATCACCGCGTCGAGCGTGGGACTCTTGGCCGGCTTGTAGCCGGGGTCGGTGGCCGTGACCTTGCGCTCCGGAACCGGTGACGGCGCGACGGCCGCCGGCGCCTGGTCGGCGGGTTTCGGCTGCGTGCAGGCGCTCAGGAGGGCGGCGACAATCCCCAATCCCGCCAGCGCGCGGCGCATTACTGCTCCTTGAAACCGAAAGGGCCTTGGGGCTCTAACAGGCTTGGCACTTTCGCCAGCGTCGCCTGAGCCCGCAACCCCGCATGTCATCCGCCGATGTCTGACGAGACCCGCCTGATCCACGCCGGCAAGCTCAAGGGCGATCTGGCCCGGACTGTCGGGCCGCCGATCCAGAAGGGGTCGACCGTCCTGCTGCCCAACGCCGAAGCCCTCTACGACGACGCCAACTACCTCACCTACGGGCGCGCGGGCCTCTCGGCGCAGGCCGCTCTGCAGGAGGCGCTGGCGACCCTGGAGGGGGCCGTGGGGGTCTCGCTCTACCCCTCGGGCATCGCGGCCATCTCCGGGCCGCTGCTGGCCTGCCTGAAGGCCGGCGACGAGCTGATGGTCGTGGACAACTGCTACAAGCCCGTGCGCCGCTTCTGCGACAGCGTGCTGCAGCGTTTCGGCGTCACGGTGACCTACTTCGATCCGCACATGCCACCTGAGGCCCTGGTTGGGGGGGCCTCCGAGGCGGTGCGGATGATCCTGATGGAAAGTCCGGGCTCGCTCTCCTTCGAGATGCAGGACGCGCCCAGGATCGCCGAGCTCGCGCGGGCCCGGGGGATCCTCACCGCCTGCGACAACACCTGGGCTGCTGGCCTGCTGTTCCGGCCTCTGGACCACGGCGTCGACCTCTCGATACAGGCCCTGACCAAGTATGTCGGCGGCCATTCCGACGTGTTCATGGGCTCCTGCGCCGCCCGCGACCCGACCCTCGTGCGGCGGCTGGCCGACGGTGTCCACCACATGGGATGGGCGGTCTCCGGCGAGGACGCCTACGACATGCTGCGGGGCCTGCGCACCCTGCCCTTGCGGATGGCGCGCCAGGGCCAGGCCGGCCTGGAGATCGCCGAGTGGTTGCGCGGGCAGGATGAGGTGGCGGCGCTTTTCCACCCCGCCCTGCCCAGCTGTCCCGACCACGAGCTGTGGCAGCGGGACTACAAGGGCGCCTGCGGCCTGTTCGGCTTTGCGCTCAGGCCCGCGCCTCAAGCCGCGGTCAACGCGTTCCTGGACGCCCTGAAGGTGTTCGGACTGGGCTTCTCCTGGGGTGGCTTCGAAAGCCTGGCGATCTGGTGCGATCCGCAGCTGAAGGTCCGGAAGTTCGCCAAGGACTACGGCGGCCCGCTTATCCGCCTGCACATCGGTCTGGAGGACCCCGCGGACCTGATCGCCGACCTGCGCGCCGGCCTCGACGCCTACGCCCAACTCACGACCTGAACGGGAACCACGCCGCCGGCCCAACGCTTGCCAGCCCAGCAGCAGAGGGGATCGGCCATGGCCAACGCACAACCGGGCTTCGAGCAGAAGGCCAAGAAGACCGCCAGGGAGGAGCGCGCCATCCAGGCCCGGGTGGAAGCCAAGGAGAAGCGCTCGTTCCAGAGCGAGGACGAACCCCAGCCGCAAACCGGCGCGCGGCCATATCCAACGCCGCCCCTGCCCACCAAGCACCTGAAGAAGCCCGGCAAGGAAGCCGACCTCACCCTGCAACCCATGTGGGATGCGCCCTTCTACAAGGGCTCCGGCAAGCTGCAGGACAAGGTGGCCCTGATCACCGGCGCCGACTCCGGCATCGGCCGCGCCGTGGCGGTGCTGTTCGCCCGCGAGGGTTGCGACATCGCCATCGCCTATCTCGAGGAGGGCGAGGACGCCCAGATCACCAAGCGCGCCGTCGAGAAGGAGGGCCGCCGCGCCATCCTAGTCCCCGGCGATGTCGCCGATCCCAGGTATGCGGAAGCCGCGGTCGCCAAGACGGTGAAGGCGCTCGGCGCCCTCGATATCCTGGTCAACAACGCAGCCTTCCAGGAACACACCGACGCCATCGAGGATCTCTCCTACGAGCACTTCGACCGCACCCTGAAGACCAACCTCTACGGCTATTTCAACATAGCCAAGGCGGCGGTCCCCCACCTCAAGGCGGGCTCGGCCATCGTCAACACCGGCTCGGTCACCGGCATCGAGGGCTCCAAGGCGCTCATCGACTATTCGATGACCAAGGGCGGCATCCACGCCTTCACCCGCGCCCTGTCCGGCTCGCTGATCAAGAAGGGCATCCGGGTGAACGCGGTGGCCCCGGGCCCGGTCTGGACGCCCCTCAATCCCGCCGACAAGGCCGGGAAGGACCTGGCCGAGTTCGGCGCGAAGACGCCGATGAAACGTCCCGCCCAGCCGGAGGAGATCGCGCCGGCCTTCGTCTTCCTGGCCTCGCCACAGACCTCCAGCTACATCACCGGCGAGATCCTGCCGATCACCGGCGGGTACTGACGCGGACGGGGGCTATTGGACGACTGGGCGACGGATTTCCTCGCCGAGGAGCGGTTGCCGCAGAGCTTCCGGTTCACCCTCGACGAGGTCTGCGGACCCCTGGCCGACCGGGCCCTCGACTGGCGGACATCGTTCGGCCGCACGGCCGTCGTCGGCCTCTGCGGCGCCCAGGGCTCCGGCAAATCGACCATCGCCCGCGCCACCGTGAGGATCCTCGCGGAGGCCGGCCGCAAGGCCGTGGCGCTCTCCCTCGACGACTTCTACCTCAGCCGCGAGGCCCGCGGCTGGCTGGCCCGGAAGGTCCACCCCCTGCTGGCCGTGCGCGGCCCGCCCGGCACGCACGATGCGGCCCTGGCCTGCGCCGTCATCGACAACCTCGCCCGCGCCGGACAGACGCCGCTCCCGGCCTTCGACAAGGCTGCCGACGAGCGTAAGCCCAAAGCGGAGTGGGGCTCGGCCGATGGCCCTCTCGATGTGGTTATCCTCGAGGGCTGGTGCGTCGGGGCGCGACCCGAACCGGAGGCCCGGCTGGCTGCGCCCATCAACACGCTGGAGCGCCAGGACGACCCTGACGGCGTCTGGCGCAAATACGTCAACCGCCAGCTCGCCGAGCTCTACCAGGCCTTGTTCGCTCGCCTCGACCGCCTGGTCCTCTTGCAGGCCCCCGGTTTCGACGTCGTCCGCACCTGGCGCACCGAACAGGAAGCCAAGCTCCGCGCCCGCGCCGGCCCGGGCGCCGGGATGTCCGACACCGAGATCGCCGTCTTCATCCAGCACTACGAACGCCTGACTCGCTGGATCCTCGAGGAGATGCCGGCGCGCGCTGACTGGGTGATCCCGCTCGATTCCTACCGGATGCCCGGCCCCTAACGGGCCTGCGACGCCGCGATCATCGCCTCGCGCTCCGCCCCCGTCATCACCCTCCAGCGCCCCTCCGCCAGATCGTCCAGCGCCAGCGGCCCGATGCGCACGCGGAGCAGGTCCATCACCCGCAGTCCCACCCGCTCGCACATCCGCCGGATCTGCCGGTTGCGCCCTTCGTGCAGCACGAACCGCAGGGTCTGCCCCTCGATGACGTCGACCTGCGCGGGCTTCAGCTGACGCCCATCCAGCTCCAGCCCGTGGCGCAGCAGGTCCAGGGTCGGCGCGTCGATCCGTCCGGCGACGCGGACCACATATTCCTTGTCCAGCTCCGAGGCCGGCCCGATCACCGCCTTGGCCAGCACGCCGTCGTTGGAGAGGATCAGCAGCCCGTGGCTGTCGAGGTCCAGCCGGCCGAGCGGCGGCAGGCTCATCTGCACGTCGGGGATCGTCACGCTCTCGCCCACCAGCCGGGCGCGCGTCAGCAACCGCACCGCCGGCGTGTACCCCGGCTCCGGCTGGCCCGAGACCACCCCGGTGGGTTTGTTCAGCACCGCCGTGAACCCCTCCAGACGCCCCTGCGCCTTGTCTGTCAGCGTCAGCGTTTGCCCGGGCAGGATCTTGCGCCCGGCGTCATCGACCCGCTCGCCGTCGATGTAGATCAGCCCCTCCCCGATCAGGGCTTCGGCCTCGCGCCGCGAACACACCCCGCTCTGCGCCAGCCACCGGTTCACGCGCTGCGGCTCGGGTTCTTCGTAGGTGCGGGTCCAGGCCATTGCGGCTCCAGGAAAGGTGGCGCGCCCGGCAGGACTCGAACCTGCAACCACCCGCTTAGAAGGCGGGTGCTCTATCCGGTTGAGCTACGGGCGCCCGGATGGTCCCCAACCGTATAGGGGACTAGTGCGTCCAGGGCGTTCTTCGACCGAAGGCGAAGTTGTCGGCGTAGGCCTTGATGATCCGCTTCGCCGGCGCCGGGTCGATCAGCTGGAAGGCGATGCCGTGGGTCTCGGCGTAGCGGACGGCCTCGTCCTTGCTGGGGAACTCCAGTCTTACCTGGCTGGACTCCGTGTCGGCCGTCACCGTCCAGCCCATCAGCGGGTCCGAGCGGCGCGCATCCTTCGGCTCGAACTCCAGCACCCACTCGGCCATCCTGGCGCGGCCCGACTGCATGGCGTTTTTGGACGGACGGAAGATGCGCGCAAGCATGCTGGTCGAACCCTTCATATCCCACCGGCTGGTCGGGGCGGCGTGATTCGAACACGCGACCCTCTGCTCCCAAAGCAGATGCGCTACCAGGCTGCGCTACGCCCCGAGGACGCCGGCGGGCCGTCAATATGGGGGTTTCCGGGTTTCCGCAAACCCAAGCGGCGTCAGCGGGTGCGTTCCATCGTCTTGAATACCCCTGAGGCCCGCACAACGTCGATGCCGCGCACGTGCGCGCGGCCCTCGACGAAGGCCATGTCCTTGGTGGCCCGGGTCATCCGCGCCTCGCCGATCACCCAGTCGCCCTTGCGGGCCATGCGCAGGAAGTTGATCGACAGCTGGATGGTCACCGCGCCCTTGCCCGTGCCGCGCCCCGCCGCCCCGGCCAGCAGCCCGTCCATGAACGCCGACAGCATGCCGCCGTGCACGATGCCGACCGCGTTGGTGTGGTTGAGCGTGGCGTAGAAGGCCTGCTCGACCAGGTCGCCCTCGGGCGGCTTGTGGAAATAGGGCCCGTTGCGGGTCGAGAACGGCCCGCGGGTGTCGCTTTGCACGAACCCGGGGGGCGGTGGCGGGATCAACGCCCCGGCCTTCTCCTCGTCGACCGTCTCCTCGGTGCTCATGGCGGCGTTCTCGCGGGCAAAAGGGTGATCTCGTAGAGGCGCGGCCAGGTCTTGCCGGTGACGAACAGCCTATCCGTGGCCTTGTCGTAGGCTATGCCGTTCAGCACCGCGTCGGCGCCGCGACGGTTGCGGGCCTCCGGGAGGGCGCCGGCGTCGATCCAGCCCTTCACCGTCCCGGTCTTCGGGTCGATGCGGGCGATGAGGCTGGTCTGCCAGACGTTCGCCAGCACCTCGCCCTTCACCCATTCCAGCTCATTGAGGTTGCCGACGGGCTTGCCCTCCGCCGTCACCTGGATCTTCCGCAGGACCTTCAGCGTCCTCGGGTCCAGCACCCGCAGCACCGGGGTGCCGTCGCTCATGATCAGGTGGGTCCCGTTCTGCGTCAGCGCCCAGCCCTCGCCGGCATAGGACCAGCTCGACTTCATGGCCAGGGTCTTCAGGTCCCAGCGAAACCCCACCTGGTCGCGCCAGGTCAGGCTGATGATCTCATTGCCCCAGTTGACGATCCCCTCGCCGAACATCGATGGCGCGATGGCCTGGGACTGCAGCACGGCCCCGTCGCTGAGGCGCACCCGGCGGATGCTGGACTGGCCCACCAGGCCAGTGCTCTCGAACAGCGACCCATTCAGCCAGAACAAGCCCTGAGTGTAGGCGCGCGGGTCGTGCGGGTAGGCCGCCTTCACCTGCACCCCCTGCACCGGCAGCGCCGCCAGGACCGGCGCGGCCCAGGCGACGGCGGCGGCCATCAAGACAAGACGCAGTGATCGGAACAAGCCGCACTCCCGGAACAGTCGCCTATCCTTTGGGGGACACGTCCGGATCAGGCAAGTGTCGGCCCGCACGGCCTCAGGCGAGGTTCGCGGCCTCGATCTCGGCGACGACCAGGCCCTTCGGCCCCTCGGCGAACCGCACCATGACGCTGTCGCCCGGCTGGAGGTCCTCCATGCCCGCGCGCCGCAGGGTCTCGATGTGGACGAAGATGTCGCCGGGCTCGGCGTCTCGGACCACGAAACCGTAGCCCTTGGCGCGGTTGAACCACTTCACCGTGGCGCTTTCCAGCGGGCCCGTGGCGGCGATCGGCCGGCGCGCAGGCCGCGGCGGGAAGGCCCCTTCCGGCCGGCTTCGCGACGTGTCCGGGCGACGCTCAGACGGTGTGGCGGAACTCTCGTCCACCAGCACCACCTCGGCCACCTGCCAGCCCTTGGGCCGGCGCACCACGTCGCAGGTGATCAGCGAGCCTTCCAGGCAGCTCTCGCGCCCCGACGTGCGCAGGCTGGTGACGTGCAGCAGCACGTCCTTGAGGTCGGTCAGGCTGGGATCATCAGGCACGATGAAGCCATAGCCCTTGCCCGCGTCGAACCACTTGACGCGCCCCGAGATCCGCACAGGCGGCGGACCCTCCACGTGTTCGAACTCGTACCCCATTCCGCCCCTCGGCCCGCCATCCCCCGTCACAATTGTTTCAGGGCCGACTATAACACTGTTCTTGTAAGTTATGAGGCGTCAATGGGGATTCGCGAGCGCGAATTCTCGGCGCGTCAAGCGCGAACACCTGAAGGGGGAAGTCGCGTGGCAGTCCCTAGGGGAGTCGAACCCCTCTCTCCAGGTTGAAAACCTGGCGTCCTAACCGATAGACGAAGGGACCGCAGGACGCGAAGGCGCGGTCTATAGCGGCCCTCGTTTTGGAGCGCAAGCCGGGTCGGGCCGGGCATCGGGCCGCGAGTGACTCCGAGAGTCCGAGCGTGCCGCCGGCGCTGTCATTTTGAACCGCGAACGAACACAAACGGACGCGAACGCGCCGTGCCAGCGGAAGCTCTGCTCGCCTGAAACACCGACCTCGCAGCAAGGAGAAGGCAGGAGCTTGCCGTCCTCAACCGCGCGTTCGCGCCGTTTGCGTTTGTTCGCGGTTGAATCGAACGGCAGCGCACCTAGACCCGCCGGGGATCGGCGACGTCCTCGATCTCCAACTGCACCCCTTCGCGTCCTTGCCAGTCGTCGGGCTTGAGCTTCCCCACCACGTGCAAGCCGCCGCCTTCATTCAGCAGCGCGCGGCCCGCCTCGGTGTCGCCCACCCGCCAGGCGATGGCCTTCAACTTGCCACCGGACGCATCGGTCAGGGTGCAGCGCACGTGACCGCCTTTCAGCGCCATGGGCCGCTCGACGCGGACGTCGGCCGCGGCGAACAGGGGCTCGGGATTGCCCGGTCCGAAGGGGGCCAAGCGCTGGAAGTCGCTCCACAGCGCCCGGTCCGCGCCGCGTGCGGTGACCAGGGCGTCGATGTCCAGCCCGTCCTCGGCGGCCGCGACCGCCTGCTCGGCGGCCATGTGCTCGCATAGGAAAGCGCGCAGCTCGGGGATCGAGTCAGGCCGCACCGACAGGCCAGCGGCCATCGCATGCCCGCCGCCGGCCAGCAGCAACCCGGCCTCGTAGGCCCCCTGCACCGCCCGGCCCAGGTTCACGCCCGGCTGCGAGCGGCCCGAACCCTTGCCGACGTCGGCGGCACGGTCGACGCCGATCACGATCACCGGCTTGCGGTAGCGTTCGCGCAGACGGCCGGCCACGATCCCGATGACGCCGGGGTGCCAGCCGTCCTGCGCCACCACCAGACAGGGCGCGTCGACCTGGTTGCTCTCGCGCTCGATATGCCGGACGCAAGCCTCCTGGACCTCCGCCTCCACCTGCTTGCGCGAGGCGTTGAGCGCGTCCAGCTCCTCGGCCAGCGCCGCGGCCTCCGCCGGATCGTCCGTCGACAGCAGGCGCGCGCCCAGGTCCGAGCGTCCGATGCGCCCGCCGGCGTTGATTCGCGGCCCCAGGATGAAGCCAACGTGGAACACCGACGACGGCCCCTCAGCCTTCGCCACATCCATCAGGGCCTTCAGGCCCGGGTTCTTCCAGGCCGACATCACCTTCAGGCCCTGGGCCGCCAGCGCGCGGTTGAAACCGGTCAGCTCGGTGACGTCGCAGACCGCGCCCATGGCCGCCAGGTCCAGCCACGCCTTGATGTCGGGCTCGGCGGCGGCGTTGTACAGGCCGCGCCGCCGCGCCTCGCGATTCAGCGCCGCCAGCAGTACGAAGCTGACCCCCGCCGCCGCCAGATGCCCCTGGCCTGACGTGCAGTCCGGCCGGTTGGGGTTCACCAGCGCCGCCACGGCGGGAATCTCGCCCGGCCGCATCAGGTGGTGGTCGATCACCACGACCGGCAGCCCGATCTCCGCGGCGCAGACCAGGGCGTCGGTCGCCGCAGCCCCGCAGTCCACGGTGACGACCAGCTCCGCGCCCTCCGCCTGCAGATGCCGGAACGCCGCCGGCGACGGGCCATAGCCCTCGGTGATTCGGTCGGGGACGTAGATCGAGATCTCCAGACCCATCGCCCGGAACCAGCGCACGATCAGCGCCGCGGACGACGCCCCGTCGACGTCATAGTCGGCGAACACCACCACCCGGCGGCGCGCCGCGAGTGCGTCCACCAGGATCTCGGCCGCCCGGTCCATGTCTGCGAAGCTCGACGGGTTCGGGAACAGAGCCTTCAGGGTCGGATTGAGGAAATCGCCACAGTGCTCGGCGCTCACGCCCCGCGACGCCAGCGCCCGCGCCAGCAGCTCCGACAGCCCGTGCTCCAACTGGTGGCGGCGGGTGAGATCCGGACACGCCACGCGTTGCCGCCACAGCCGCCCGGACAGCGACCGCGTCACGCCAAGATAGCCGGGATAGACGCTTCCGTCGGCCATGTGCGCCGTCATCCCATGAAGCTGCGTCGAAATCGGTCGCATGGCCAGTATCGGCCCGCGCCAGGTGAGTCGCCACCGGCCATCCGCCGCAGCTAAGAAGGTCATATGCCCAGACCGCTGTCGCCGGAAAGCACCCTCGACACCCTCGAGACCGAAGCTCGCCGCCGCCTGCAGGCCATGCGCGTCGACGATCCCGCCGCCACCCTGCGCGCCGCCCGGCACGCCGTGGCGCTGGACTACGGCTTCACCGGCTGGACGGCGTTGAAGGACGCGCTGGCCGACATCGTGCTCGGCCGTCTGACCGACACCGAGCGGGTCAACATCGTCCTACGCGCGGCCTGGGAGGGCGACCCGGCGCCCGCGCGCCGGATCATCGCGCGGCATCCGGACGTGGCGAGGGCCAGCCTGCTGACCGCGGTGGTCTTGGGCGATCTGGAAGAGGTCCGCGGCCGCCTGGCGGAGGACCCGGCGCTCGCCGATGCGCGCGGCGGGCCGCTGAACTGGGAGCCCTTGCTCTACCTCGCCTACAGCCGCATCGATGCGGCGAATTCCGTCGCCGTCGCCACCGCACTGCTCGACGCCGGGGCGGATCCCAACGCCTGGTTCGACGATGGGTGGGGCAACCCCTTCAAGGCCATCACCGGCGTCATCGGCCAGGGCGAGCAAGGGCGGCCCACCCATCCGCAGGCTGAAGCACTGGTGCGTCTGCTGATCGACCGTGGCGCCGACCCCTTTGACACCCAGGCGCTCTACGACACATCGCTCGGCGCGGACGACACCACCTGGCTGGAGCTCCTGTACCGCGCGTCCGTGGCGCGAGGCGACAAGGCGCGCTGGCGAGCCTTGGGCCAGGGGCTGGGCGGTGACTTCGAAGTCTCGACCATCGACTACCTGCTGGGCAACGCGGTCACCCACGATCATCGCCGGCGGGTGATCTGGCTGGTCGCCAATGGCGCCGACCCCAACAGCGTCAACGCCTACAGCGGCCACCGTCATCACACCCAGGCGCTGCTGCTGGGCTTCACCGCCACGGCCGGCCTCCTGGCGCAGCGCGGGTCGCGGATCGACCAGCTGACCGGCCCCCTCGCCTTCCAGGTCGCTGCGATGCGCCGCGAGCGGGCCACGGTGCGGGCGATGGCGGAGGCGAATCCGGCGCTGCTCGCCAATCCCGCACCACTCCTCCAGGCGGCCGCCCAGGGCGAGGCCGAGGCGGTGGCGGCGCTGCTCGCCGCCGGCATGCCGCCCGACCTGGCGCTGCGCGACGGCCGCCGCGCCCTGCACAACGCCGCCAGCCGCGGCTCTGTCCCCACGGCGCGGCTGCTGGTCGAGGCCGGCGCCGACGTCGACGCCCGCGGCACACAGTACGACGCCACCCCGCTCGGCTTCGCCAGCCACTTCGGCCACGCCGAGATGGTCGCCTACCTGGCACCCCTCAGCCGCGACGTCTTCGCCCTTACCAAGGCCGGACTGCTCGCACGCCTTGAGGCCCTGCTGCAGGCGGAACCGGCACTGGCCAACGCGCGGCTCGGCAACGGCCGCACCGCCCTGTTCTCGCTCCCCGACGACGAAGACCTGGCTGCGCAGGCCGCCCGCCTCCTGCTCGCTCACGGTGCCGACCCCGCGCGGAAAGACAATACTGGCCTCATCCCCTCCCAGCTCGCCCGGCAGCGCGGCCTCGCTGAGGCGGCGGAGCTGCTGGGGAGCTCGGACTAGACGCGAACGCCAGGGGACCACCGCCAAAAAGTGACGCGGCGCTGACTGCGACCATTGGTCCAGAAACCGCGAGCTCGGTTCGTCGGGACCTTCCCTCACTCGCGTAAAC
>NZ_CADEGK010000007.1:0-51726 GCF_902826855.1 uncultured Phenylobacterium sp.
GGCAGAGGCGTGGCCGCCGCTGCCATCACCGGCCGCCGCCAGGCCCAATGCGTGCGGAGCGCCTTGGCCCCGCCGTCGGCGCCCAGGACCGTGTCGGTCCAGACGCTGCGGTCGTCGTCCTGGGCGAAGCGCCAAGCCTTCCCGCTGTCCTGATCCAGGTGATAGCCCACGTGGGTCACCGCCGGATAGCGCGGCGTCCACGGGTCGGCGGACCGGACGACCAGGGTCAGGGCCAAGCCGGCGGCCAGGACAAGGATGCCGATGTACCGTGACGGCGAGCGGCCCGGGTCCGGCTGCGCCAGCGGCCAGAGAACGAACGCCGCCGTCACCATCTGGAGGCCGAACACCGGCATCAGGTCCATCGCCTCGAAAGCGAAGTGGGACAGCCCGCCTTGCCAGCCCAACCCGACCGCGGCCAGCACCGTCAGCAGGGCCAGAGGCAGGAGCGCGCGACGCGCGCTCAGCGAGGTGGCTGCCGCGCCGACGGCGCCGACCAGGAGCGGCCAGGCCAGGACGTAGGCCGCGGCGGGCGCGGCGATCTGAACCGCCGCCGCCAGCACCCAGCCAAGGATCAGGATCCCGGCCCAGGCCCCCTTGCGGTTCACCGGCTTGCCGTAGGTGAAATAGCCGACCGCGCCGGCGACGAGGCCACTCACCGCGCCGATCAGATCGTACCAGTGGAAGATCGAGCAGGCGAGGCCGGCAGCGATCGGCAGCAGCACCACCCACCGCCGGTTCCGCGACAGCTCGGCCGCCGCGATCAGCATGACGCCGAGCGAGATCAGCATCACCGCCCACTCCCAGCGCGTCACCTGGGCCAGCAGGAAACGCTGCTCCAGGAACCCGACCTCCGCTCCGGTGAGCCGGCGCGCGAACTGCAGCACGGCCACGGCCCCGAAGCCCACGAACAGCAGCGCGCCCATGCCGCGGGCGATGTCCTTGGCCTCGAACTCGCCGGCGTGGCGCGCCCAGCGGACGGCCAGGGCGATGAGCAGCGCAATCACGCCCAGCAGCACCCAGCCGCCCCACGCCGGGTAGGCCGCCACGACGTCGCCGAAGAGGCTCGAATAGACCAGCGAGGGCGAGCGGCTCGGCAGTTCTGTCGAGAAGGCCACTTCGGAGGCGATCGCCAGGACCTGCGTCCCCATGTCCTGCAGCGAGCCGCGATCCAGGTTTTCCGGCGTGGATGTCGCGCTGTGGTAGTCGAACTGGCGGCCAATGATGGCGTAGTTCAGCCCTGCGATCCCGGCCTTCAGCGACTCCGTCAGGTCGGTGTCGTTGGGCATCTCCTCGTAGAGCAGCACGGACAGCGATGACGACGCCGGCCGCTGGGCGGTGCGCTGGAAGAGGCGGATCAGGTCGCCGTTCTGCGGACTGGTTTGGAACATCTGCACGCGTCCGCTGGATCCTCGCGCCTCCAGGTTGATGACCAGCCCGATGCGGGTGGCGAGGGGATCGCGGCGGAAGAAGTGGTTGGCGCCCAGGAGGCCTGCTTCCTCGCCGTCGGTGAACACCACCATCACGTCGCGGGCCGGCGTCCCGCGGGCCTTGATGGCGCGCACCACCTCGAGGGCCGAGGCTACGCCCAGCATGTCGTCGGCGGCGCCAGGTGAGCCGGGCACGCTGTCGTAGTGGGCCATCAGCGCCAGCGCCGGGGCGCTGCGGTCGCGGCCCGGCAGGACGCCCACCACGTTCTCGATCGGACCGGCGACAATCGTGTTCGGGGCCTGCTTCCCGGTCCATACGCCCACGCCTGGTCGCACCTGGGGGCTCAGGCCCAGGCGCAGCATGCGGCCGACCAGGGCGTCGCGGACGTTGGCGTTGTCGGGGGAGCCCACCGGGTGGGGCGCAGCCGCCATGAAGTTCACGTCTGCGAACGCGCGCTCGCCGGCGAACTCCACCGCCGGCGCGCCGGCCGGCTGGGATTCGGGCAGCTGCTGGTCGACGAAGGCGATCCAGGAGCCGGCGACCAGCGCCGCCAGCAAGGCCAAGAGCCGACCCATGTCCGTCCTCCGCGCGCGATCCGCGAGAGAGGCTATCGCGCGTCGCCGGAAACGAAAACGCCCGCCGGTGAAGGCGGGCGTTGCGTTAGCTTCAACCGGATCGGGAAGATCAGGCGGCGACGGTCGCCATGCTCTCTTGCGGGTCGCGCAGGACATAGCCCCGGCCCCAGACGGTCTCGATGTGATGCTTGCCGTCGGCCGCAGCCGCCAGCTTCTTGCGAAGCTTGCAGATGAAGACGTCGATGATCTTCAACTCGGGTTCGTCCATGCCGCCATAGAGGTGGTTCAGGAACATTTCCTTGGTGAGGGTCGTGCCCTTTCGCAGCGAGAGCAGCTCCAGCATCTGGTATTCCTTGCCGGTCAGGTGCACGCGCATGCCACCCACCTCGACCGTCTTGGCGTCCAGGTTGACCACGATGTCGCCGGTCTTAATCACCGACTGGGCGTGGCCCTTGGAGCGGCGCACGACCGCATGGATGCGCGCGACCAGCTCGTCCTTGTGGAACGGCTTGGTCATGTAGTCGTCCGCGCCGCCGGAGAAGGTCTTCACCTTCGTCTCGATCTCGGCGGTGCCGGAGAGGATCATGATCGGGGTGTTGATCTTGCCCACCCGGAGCGTCCGCAGAACGTCCATGCCGCTCATGTCGGGCAGGTTCAGGTCGAGCAGGATGAGGTCGTAGTCGTAGATCTTCCCCAGATCGACGCCTTCCTCGCCCAGGTCCGTCGTATAGACGTTGAAGCCTTCCGACTTGAGCATCAACTCGATGCTCTGCGCGGTCGCGCTGTCGTCCTCGATCAACAATACGCGCATTGGCCTCTCCTGCCGCGTCCCGCATTCCCAGGCCGTTCTGGTGAACCGGCCCCATGGCTCACCGTTAACCTGACCCACCGTTCTTTAAGACCGGTTAATGCTGCTGGCCGCTCCAGGAGAATCGTTAATCTGATTTCGGAATCCGACTCAAGCTGGGCCGCAGAGGCGCAGAGTCGCAGCCCCGATGAATCTATTGTGATTGGACGGTCGTCCCGAAGCGGACGGCGGGAACGCCTTTTGCCGCAAGGGGTTCTCACTAGCCAAGGCAGGAGATTCCCCATGACCGACCTCAGAGAAACGTTGTCACGCTATCGCCTGCCGCTCCGCCGCGACCACTTGAAGCATGCGCAGCACCTCACGGGCCCCGCCATGCGCTACGCCTCGAGGAATCCGATGCTGATGATCGGCGCGGGCCTTCTGGCGCTGGCCGGGGTTCTGGCGTTCACCAACCGCAGGAAGATCGCCAGCACGGCTGGCCCTCTGATCGAGGACGCCCGCGTTCGCGGCCAGGCGTTGATGGAGGAGGCGGCGGTAAAGAGCCATGCCCTGATGGGCGAGGCGACGGCCAAGACCCACGAACTTCTGGAAACCGCCCGTGCGAAGGGCGAAGCCGTGGCCGAGAAGGTCTCATCAGTGCGTCGCGGGGCCGCAGGCCGGGCAGCTCCCAACGACGTACACTGACGCTTGTTCTTCACGACCCCTTAAGCGTGCGCGCGCGATGGTGCGCGCGTCGGGTTTAGGGGTTTCACTTCTTGAAAAGTCTGGTTGCCGCGGTCGAGCGGCTGGATCCACTGACGGTGTCCGGCCGTGTGGCGGCCGTCAATGGCCTGCTGATCGAAGCCCGCGGCGGTCTGTCCCGCCTCGCGATCGGCGCCCGGGCCGAGATAGACCGACTCGCCCACAACCCGGTGGCGGCCGAAGTCGTGGGATTCCGCGAGAACCGCGCGCTCCTAATGCCGTTCGGCCCGGTCGAGGGCGTGGCGCCCGGGGCTGAGATCCGCATCCAGCCCCTCGGCTCGGCGGTTCGGCCCACCAAGGCCTGGCTTGGTCGGATCATCGACAGCTTTGGCGAACCCATCGACGGTAAGGGTCCGCTGCCGCAGGGAATCGTGGGCTATCCGCTGCGCGCCTCGCCGCCCTCCGCTCACGCCCGCGCCCGCGTCGGCGAGCGGCTTGACCTGGGCGTCCGCGCCATGAACGTGTTCACCACCTGCTGCCGCGGCCAGCGGCTCGGGGTGTTCGCCGGCTCCGGAGTCGGTAAGTCGGTGCTGCTCTCCATGCTGGCCAAGAACGCCGACTGCGACGCCGTCGTGGTCGGCCTGATCGGCGAACGCGGCCGTGAGGTCCGCGAGTTCATCGAAGAGACCCTGGGCGAGGAGGGCCTGCGCCGCGCCATCGTCGTGGTCGCCACCTCCGACGAGCCGGCGCTGAAGCGCCGCCAGGCCGCCTACATGACCATGGCGATCGCCGAATTCCTCCGCGATCAGGACATGGAAGTCCTGTGCCTGATGGACTCGGTCACCCGTTTCGCCATGGCCCAGCGCGAGATCGGACTGGCCGCCGGCGAGCCGCCCACCACCAAGGGTTACACGCCAACCGTCTTCACCGAACTGCCGAAGCTCCTGGAGCGCGCCGGCCCCGGCCCGATCCGCCCGGACGGCACCAAGGCGGGGCCGATCACCGGCCTCTTCACCGTGCTGGTTGACGGCGACGACCACAACGAACCCATCGCCGACGCCGTACGCGGCATCCTGGACGGACATATCGTCATGGAGCGGGCCATCGCGGAGCGAGGCCGGTTCCCGGCCATTAACGTCCTGAAGTCCATCAGCCGGACCATGCCCGGCTGCCAGGAGCCGGACGAGCGGCTGGTGGTGAGGCAGGCCCGTGAGGCGATGAGCGCCTACGCCAACATGGAAGAGCTGATCCGCATCGGAGCCTACCGCGCCGGCGCTGACCCGCTGATCGATCGCGCCATCGCCCTCAACCCGTCCATCGAAGCCTTCCTGGGCCAGGACAAGGACGAGGCCACCAGCCTTGAGGCCTCCTTCGCCGGCCTGTCCGACATCCTGAACGGAGCCGCCGCATGAGTTGGGCCCATTCCCTGATCAAGCTGTCACGCTATGAGGCCGAGGTGCTGCAGAAGCGTCTGGCCGACATCGTGGATCGCCGCATGGATGCCGAACTCAGGCTGACGATGCTCGAGGCCGAGGGCGAGGTGGAGGCCCTGTTCTCTGCTCAGGAGACCGCCACTGGCTTCTACCGGGCCGGGTTCCTGGAAGGCCTGCGAATCCGCAAGGCCAGGATCCAGTCGGAGATCGAGGTCATTCTCGTCGAGGAGCAAGGCGCTCGCGACGCGTTGGCCGAGGCCTTCGAGGCCCAGAAGAAGTATGAACACATCGCCGAGAGCCTGGCGGTCGCCGAACGCAAGGAAACCGGCCGACGCGAGACCGCCGCCCTGGACGAACTCGGTCTTCGCCGCAAGGTCGCGCGCTAGGTCATCGCTGGGATGAGCGGGCTATTCTGACCGCCGGCCCCGCTCAGCTTCGACGTCCTGGCGCAGGACGTGCAGGTCTTCGCTGATCTTGAAGACCGTCACGTAGAACTCGCAGAAGGCGCGCCACAGGAGCGCCGCGGCGCCCACGCCCAGCAGGCCGATGCCCAGCACGCCGAGCGCCAGCAGGATGCCCAGGAAGATGTTCCCCTCGCGGATCGCCACGCCCACCGTCGCGCCCAGCACGCCGAAGGCCATGATCCCGATGATGCCGAGACCGGCCCAATAGACGAGGTGGATCAGCGGACCGGTCACCAGGCGCTCGAAGGTCAGCAGGTCCCACAGGAACTGACCGCCGGGGCCCTGGGGTCGCTGTGGGGGTCGCCGCATCCGAAATCCGAGACTCAAGTGTCGGGCGAAACGCCCGCGAGGTCGAAGGGCTATCAGCCGGGGCGGCGCCCTGCAACGGCGCAGAATCCATTAGCCAAACCGCTTCGGCCCGCCCATGGCGCGCACGCCCGAAGTTAGGCTGGCCTGACCTATATCGCCCCGACCGTCTTCAGACGGGCTCGCGGGTGGATCTCGTTCTGGCTCATCACCGGCGTCTGGCCGCGGAAGCGCTCGATGATTGAGCGGACGTAGGGCCGGATCGTCGGGCTGGTGAGCAGCACCGGACTGTCGCCCGCCATGGAGGCCCGCTCGAAGGTCTCACGGACGTTGCGGATGAATTCCTGCAGGCGCGATGGCGCCAGCGCCAGCTGCTTCTCCTCGCCCGAACCCACCAGGGCGTCAGAGAAGGCGTTCTCCCACTCGGCCGACAGCGTGACGATCGGCAGGGCGCCGTCATC
The DNA here is from genome assembly GCF_902826855.1 of uncultured Phenylobacterium sp. Taxonomy (GTDB): domain Bacteria; phylum Pseudomonadota; class Alphaproteobacteria; order Caulobacterales; family Caulobacteraceae; genus Phenylobacterium. The sequence continues at coordinate 6,157 of NZ_CADEGK010000007.1, forward strand.
GCCGCGGTACGAATAGCAGAGCTGCCGCGCCAGGCGGCCGCGAACCTGTTCCACCAGCAGCGTGATCGAAGCTGTGTGCGGCGCCGCTTCGCCGATACCTTCCAGGATGGCCCCGAGGTCGCGGATCGACACCTTCTCGCGCAGCAGCGCCTGCAGGACGCGCTGCAGCGTCGTCGCGGATACAGTCGCGGGTATCAGGTCGTCGGCCAGCTTCTTCTGCTCGGCCGGCAGGTCCTTGATCAGCTTCTGGACCTCGGCGTAGGTCAGGAGATCCGGCATGTTCTCCTTGAGGATCTCGGTCAGGTGCGTGGTCAGGACCGTCGCCGGATCGACGATGGTGTAGCCGCGGAAGGTCGCCTCCTCGCGCAGGCTGTCCTCAATCCAGGTCGCGGGCAGGCCGAACGCGGGCTCCTTCATGTGCTCGCCGGGCAGCTCGACCTGGCCGCCGCGCGGGTCCATGGCCATCAGCGAGCCGATGCGGACCTCGCCCTGGCCGGCCTCCATCTCCTTGATCCGCAGGCAGTAGCCCTGGGAAGGAAGGCGCATGTTGTCGAGGATGCGCACGGAGGGCATCACGAAGCCGAAGTCGGCGGCCAGTGTGCGGCGCAGCGCCTTGATCTGGTCGGTGAGCCGGCGGCCTTCCAGGTCGTTGATAAGCGGCAGGAGCCCGTAGCCCAGCTCGATCTTGATCTCGTCGATGGCCAGGGTCTGGGCGATCGGCTCGTCCTCGGCCTCGGCCGGCGCCTCGACGATCTCAACGGGCGCGGGCTGGGAGGCGGTCTTGGAGCGCTTCCACGCCAGCACGCCGGCGCCGATCGACAGTGCGGCGAAGGGGATGATCGGCATGCCGGGGACCACGGCTAGTATGCCGGCGACCGCGGAGACCATGCCCAAGCTGATCGGGTTCATGGCCAGCTGGGTGACCAGCGCCTTGTCGGCCGCGCCCTCGACCCCGGCCTTGGACACCAGGAAGCCGGCGGCGATCGAGATGACCAGGGCCGGGATCTGGGTGACCAGGCCATCGCCGATCGACATGATCGTATAGGTCGAGAAGGCCTCGCCCAGCGGCACCTTGTGCTGCGCCACACCGATCACGATCCCGCCGATCACGTTGATCGCGAGGATCACCAGGCCAGCCACAGCGTCGCCGCGCACGAACTTCGACGCGCCGTCCATAGCGCCGAAGAAGGTCGACTCCTGCTCAAGATCCTTGCGCCGCTTCTTGGCCTCGTCCTGCTCGATCAGGCCCGAGCTCAGATCCGCGTCGATGGCCATCTGTTTGCCGGGCATGGAGTCCAGGGTGAACCGCGCCGCGACTTCGGCGATCCGGCCGGAGCCCTTGGTGATCACGACGAAGTTCACCACCACCAGGATGGCGAACACGATCACCCCGATGGCGAAGTTGCCGCCCATCATCAGCTTGCCGAAGGTCTCGATCACCGCCCCGGCGCCGTGCGCGCCCTCGTGGCCGTGGGTGAGGATCAGGCGCGTGGTGGCGATGTTCAGGCTGAGGCGGAACAGGGTCGCCACCAGCAGGACCGTGGGGAAGGATGTGAACTCCAGCGGCTTCTTGATGAGCAGCGAGGTCATCAGGATCAGGACCGACATCAGGATGGACACCGTCAGAAGCCCGTCCAGGACGAACGCCGGGATCGGCAGGATCATCAGGACCACGATCCCGACGACGCCCACGGCGAGCATCACCTCGCCGCGAGCGACCCAGCTCCACATGTCCCTGGCGGAGGGTGCGGTATCGAAGCGGTAGGAGGAGCCGGTGTCCGCCATTCAGCTCACGCTGCGCTCTGGCCCATCTGGGGCGCCGGCACCGTGACGCCGGCCTCGGTGTATTCCTTCAGCTTGTTGCGCAGCGTGCGGATCGAGATTCCCAGGATGTTGGCCGCATGCGTGCGGTTGCCGAAGCAGTGCTCCAGGGTCTCGATAATCAGCTGTTGCTCCATCTCCGACACGGTCTGACCGACGAAGGCGCGGGTGGCGACCTCGGCGGCGCTGGCGGCGATGTGGGCCGTGCGGGCGTGGGCGTCGGCCGGCGCGAGCGGCTGGCCGTCGGGCAGGCGGATGGCGTTCTCGTCGATCTCGGCGCCGACGGAGAGCAGCACCGCGCGGTGCATGGCGTTCTCCAGCTCGCGGACGTTGCCGGGCCAGCGGTGGGCGGTCAGCCGGCGGCGCGCCTCCTGGCTGAGCGGCTTCTCGGCCATGCCGTTGGCGGCGGCGTACTTCTTGATGAAGAATTCTGACATGGCCACTACGTCGCCCGGCCGCTCGCGCAGCGGCGGCAGGCGCAGGTTCACGACGTTGAGGCGGTAGAACAGGTCCTCGCGGAACGTCCCCTCCTTCACGGACTGGGCCAGGTCGCGGTTGGAAGTGGCCAGGATGCGGATGTCGATCTTCACCGGCTTGGAGCCGCCGACGCGGTCGATCTCGCGTTCCTGCACGGCGCGCAGCAGTTTGGCCTGCAGGCGTGTGTCCATCTCGGAGATCTCGTCCAGCAGCAGGGTGCCGCCGGTGGCTTCCTCGAACTTGCCGATCCGCCGGGCGAGGGCTCCCGTGAAAGCCCCTTTCTCGTGGCCGAACAGCTCGCTCTCCAGCAGGTTCTCGGGGATGGCGGCGCAGTTCACGGAGATGAACGGCCGGTTCGCCCGGCGCGACTTCTGGTGGATGTACCGGGCGATGACTTCCTTGCCGACGCCGCTCTCGCCGGTAATCAGGATCGAGGCGTCCGAGGCGGCGACCTGGTCGGCCAGGTTGATCACAGCCTGCATGTTGGGATCGCGCACCACCATCGGGCGGTTGTCGTCGCTCACCGCGGCCAGCACCGCGGCAATAAGGGCCGCCTCGGGGGGGAGCGGGATGAACTCCTTGGCGCCGGCGCGGATGGCGTCGGCGGCGCGCTTGGGATCGGCGGCGATGCCGCAGGCCACCACGGGCACGCGAATGCGCTCAACCTCGTTGGCGGCGATCAGGCCGGCGATGTCCAGGTCGTAGTCGACCATCAACAGGTCCGCGCCCTGGCCGGCGCGCAACGCGTGGGTCGCCGCCTCGATGGACTCGACGTGGCTCACCTTCGCGCCCGCGCTCATCGCCATCTTCACGGCGGTGGAGAGCTGTCCGCTCAGTTTTCCGACGACCAGAAGCCGCATGTTCTACTCCTTCAGAAGGGCGGGCTTCAGCCCTGGCCTTCGCCGTCCTTGATGATTTCCGTCATGGTCACGCCCAGGCGTTCGTCGACGATGACGACCTCCCCGCGGGCCACCAGGCGGTTGTTCACATAGATGTCGATCGCCTCGCCGACCTTGCGATCGAGCTCCAGCACGCTGCCCTGGGTGAGCTGCAGTAGCTGCGCCACCGACATGGTGGAGCGTCCCAGCACCGCGGAGATCGCCACCGGGACGTCGAACACGGGTGCGAGGTCCGTGGCGCTGCGCTGTTCATCGCCGCCGGGGTCGGCCAAGGCAGCGGCTTCCTCCGGCGCGAACTCGTCGAGTTTCAGGTCGTCATCAGCCATGGGTCAGCTTTCTGAGCCGGGGATCAAGGGTTCGGCGTGCAGGCCCTCTGAGGCGAGCGCCGCCTTGAGGGCCTGGGCCACGCGGTCGGCGGCGGCTTCGGGGTCGAACGCGGCTTGCCCGTCGCCGAAGTCGAGGGTGAACGCGTGGCGGCCGAACTCGCCGTCCGGCCGCACCACGATGGCGCCTTCGAAGCCGAGGGCGCGGGCGGCCTCGGCGAGGGTGGCCTGCAGGGTCTCGACGATCGCGGGGTCGCAGCTGACCACCAGGCGCGGCTGGGCTTCGATCTCGCGGGCGAGGGAGTCCAGCGCAGCCTGGGCCGGCGCGCCGGGGAAGAGGTCCAGCGCGGTGTCGGCGATGGCGCGCGCGCAGGCCATCGCCAGGGCGGCGGAGCCCTCGCGGTGCTCGTGGGCCACTTCGGCAAGCTTCGGCAATGCCTGGTTGCAGGCCGCTGCGATCTGGCTGAGTGCGTTCGCCTGCTGGGCGGCGAGGCTGGCCAGGGCGGCGCGCTCGCCTTCGCTATGAGCAAGCGCGCGGATCTGCTCGACCTCCTCGACCGGGTAGAGGCGCTTCGGCCGCGGCGTGGACGCGGTGACGTCGCCGGCCCCGTCGAACACCGTGTCGAACCTGAATCGTTGAGCGGGTTGCGACATCAGTAGATCAGCTCATCTTCGTTGCCAGCGCCGGCCAGCATGATCTCGCCCTTGTTGGCGAGGTCCTTGGCGACCTGGACGATGTTCATCTGGGCCTGGTCGACGTCGCGCAGGCGCACGGGGCCCATGCTGTCCATGTCCTCGCGCATGATCTTGGCGGCGCGTTCGGACATGTTGGAGAAGAACATTTCCCGGAGTGAATCCGAGGCGCCCTTCATCCCCAGCGCCAGCTGGTCCTTCTCGACCGTGCGCAGCAGGGTCTGGACGCCGCCCGGGTCGAGCTTGGAGAGGTCTTCGAACACGAACATCAAGGCCCGGATACGCTCGGCCGCCTCGCGGTTGCGCTCTTCCAGCGCGGTGATGAAGCGCGCCTCGGTCTGGCGGTCGAAGGCGTTGAAGATGTCGGCCATCATCTCGTGGCTGTCGCGCTTGGACGTTCGCGCCAGGTTCGACATGAATTCGTTGCGCAGGGTCAGCTCGATCTTGTCGAGGATCTCACGCTGCACCGGCTCCATGCGCAGCATGCGCATGACGCACTCCAGCGCGAAATCTTCCGGCAGGGATGAGAGCACGCGTGCGGCGTGGTCCGACTTGATCTTGGACAGCACCACCGCGACGGTCTGCGGGTATTCGTTCTTCAGGTAGTTGGCGAGCACGGCCTCGTTCACGTTGCCCAGCTTGTCCCACATGGTGCGACCCGCCGGACCGCGAATCTCCTCCATCAGGGTGTCGACCTTCTCGCCGGGCATCATCGAGGCGAGCAGCTTCTGGGTCTGTTCGAACGAGCCCATGATGGCGCCGGTGCCGGCCATGCCGGAGACGAACTCGACCAGCAGGTCCTCGACCACGGCCGAGGTCACGTTGCCGAGGCTGGCCATCGCCTGGGAGATCTCCTTGATCTCCTCCTCATCAAGCGCCGCCCAAACCTTGGCGTGCTCTTCGCCCAGCGCCAGCAGGATGACTGCGCACTTCTCCGCGCCGTTCAGGCGCGAGGCGTCGACGATGTTCTTGGAGGCCCCGCGCGCCATCAGGTCGTCTCATGCAGCCAGGAGCGGAGGATCGCGACGGACTCGTCGGGATGGGCCTCCACGAATTCGGACACCTTCTTGACCGCGCTCTGGCGCACCTGGCCGTCGACCCGCGCCATGTCGACGCGGGCGGAGCCGTCGTCCTGGCCCGGTCCGGGCAGGGCGAGCTGCGAGATCGAGCCGTCGGCGGCGATCTGCATCTGCTGGCCGTCGGGGGTGACCATGATGCGGGTGACCGGCGGCTGGGCCGCCGCCCCGGCGACGCCCTTACCCTTCTTGCCGCCACCGCCGCCGATCAGCGGCCGGGCCACGAAGAAGATCATCAGGATGCCGACGACCGCGAGGACGGCCAGTTCGGCAGCCCGCATGATGTCGTTCTTGTCGAAACCCATCAGCGGGCTGGCCGCGGCCACGCCGCCGGTATCCTCTGCGGTAGGGAAGCGAACGTTGAGGACGCTCATCTGGTCGCCGCGGTCGCTGTTGAACCCGACGGAGGCGCGGACCAGCTGCTCGATGCGCTGCATCTCCTCGGCTGAGCGGGGCGTGTAGGCGCCGGGCTTGCCGTCCTTGCCGATGGCGGTGACCCCGTCCACGGCGACGGCGACCGACAGGCGCTTCACCGCGCCGGGCTCCAGCACCTCGGTGCGGATCGACTTGGAGATCTCGTAGTTGGTGGTGGATTCCTGCTTGCCGGAGGAATTGGTGTTGGCATTGGTGTCGGCGCCGGGGCCGCCGGGGATGTTGGCGGCGACCGAGGCCTGGCCTGCGCCATCGGCGGAGGCTTCCTTGCTGTTCTCGTCGGTCGTGCTCTCCGAGCGGATCACCTGGCCGTCCGGATCGTACTTTTCTTCCTGGGTGGTGACCCGGGCCATGTCGACGTCGGCCGAGACGTTCACACGCGCCTTGCCAGCGCCGACGATGCCTTCGACGAGGGTCTTCACCTGCTTGGCGATGCGCTGCTCGACCTCCGACTTGCGGCTGTCGGCCGCGGCGGCCATGCCGATTTCGCCGCCGGAGAGGGTCTTTGCGTGCTGGTCGATCACGGTGACGCGGTCGGGCTTCAAGTTGGGCACAGCGCCCGCCACCAGGTTCTGCATGGCGCGCACCTGGTCGGCGTTGGGCTCGCGCCCGCCGACCCCGATGCTGACGGAGGCCGAGGGCAGCTCGGCCTCTTCCTCGAACAGCTGGCGCTTGGGCAGCACCAGGTGGACGCGGGCGGAGGTTACGCCGTCGAGCGCGCGGATGGTGCGGGCCAGTTCGCCTTCGAGGGCGCGCTGACGGTTCAGTTGCTGGACGAAGTCGGTCTGGCCCAAGGCGCTGGCTTCGTCGAAGATCTCGTAGCCCACCGAGCCGGCGGTCGGCATGCCCTTGCTGGACAGCATCAGGCGCGTGGATGCGACCTCGTCGCGAGGCACCAGGATCGTGGAGCCGTCACCCTTGACCTCGTACTTGACGCCCGCCTGGTCGAGGGCCTGGGTGATGTTGCCGGCTTCCTTGAGGTCGAGGTTGGAATAGAGCAGGGCCTTGGGCTGGCCGAGGTTCATGAAGATCGCCGCCATGACCGCCGCTGCGCCGGCGGCGATGCCGAGGATGGCGGCCAGGCGGCCGATCCCGAATCTCTGCAGGGCTGCGGTCAGCGAGTTCAAAACTGGGCGTCCCTTCAAACCAGTCTGAGGGCCGCGCGATCGCGGTTCCGCCCCCAAGCTAGGCAGGAATTACCCAGTCCTTGGTTAAGGCGCGGTTTAGAGGGGGTGCGTCATCCGCTCCAGGGCTCCAGCGCCCCGCCCAGCGCCAGCAGCACCGAGAAGCCAGCGTAGATGAGCACGGTCAGCGTAAAGGACACCTTACGCAGGACCGGCCAGGAATCGACCCGCCGACCGCCCTGCCAGATGGCGGGGGTCGCCACGATGGTCACCAGGGTGAGCGCCGCGGCCACGAGCGCGCAGGCCGAGGCGGTGACGACCAGCGGGCCGGGCCAGCGGTACATGATTGCCTGGACATCGGAGGCGCCGGCGCCCCACAGGGCGAACAGGCCGATGGCCGCAATCCACAGTCCCGCCTGGATCGTCTGGACCAGGGACGCCCGCGCCTGCATCTGGTTCTGTCGCAGATCGCGGCGATTGCGCACGGCCAGTCCGACAAGCGTCGCCACCGCCGCCAGCAGGGTCAGCACGGCGCCGGCGATCAGGGTGGACACCCGTTCGCCAAACGCGGCGCGCTCGAGGGTCTCGATGTTTGGACCGGATCGGAAGCTGACCGGGTGGCCGTCGCGCATGCGGAACGCGATGCGCTCTTCGCCGACGGTGGAGATGAACCGCCCTTCGCTGACCGGGCCCTCCGGCACGAAGGCCATGGACTCGCCGTTGCGGGCGACGACCAGCCGGCCCCCGGAGGTCACGTCCACCTCGGCCTGGCCCTGCAGCAGATGCACGAACGCTTCCAGCCCGCCATGGGCCCGCCGCGTGGAAATGTAGTCGCCCTCGAAGATCTCGCCGGCCTCAACCAGGTCCCGTGAGCCCGGACGAGGGAAGATCGGCGGGGCCGTATAGAAGTGCCTCACCACCGCGGCTGGCAGGACGTCGGACAGCTTGCCCCCCCGCTCGCCGTTGGTGCTGATGAACACGCCAAGGCCCAGCTCGGGAACCAGGGTCATGTTCGTGTGGAAGGCAATGGTGTGGCCCAGGTGGCCGTAGCCGCGCCGGCCGCCCGGCAGGTCCATCATGATGAAGCCGTGCGCCCAACCGTTGATGCCCGGCGGGGTCTTCTGGATGGGACTGCGGAAGGCGCGCGCCGTCTGCGGTCCGAACACGGTCGTCCCGTTCCAGGCGCCGTCGCCCAGCAGCATCAGCATGAAGCGCGACATGTCGCCGGCGGTGGACGACGCCGAGCCCGCGGGAGCGATATGGCCGATGTACTCGTAATCGTCAGCCATGAAGCCCGCCGCGCGCCAGCCGTAGCCGGTGGCCACGTCGCCGCGCAGCCGCGCTGGCATCGCCCCAGGCAAGCCGCGCCGCTCCGGCCGGGGTTCGCGGAAGGTGGTGTGGTTCATGCCCAGCGGGCCGGTGATCAGGTCTTCCACCCGTCGCTCGAAGGTCTTGCGGGACACGAATGCGGTGGCCGCCCCCGCCAGTCCGACGCCGTAGTTGGAGTAGCTCGACAGCACGCCGGGCGCGCGCACCCGATCCGGCCGTTCCTGGCGCAGGTACAGGTCCAGCGGCCGCACGCGCCGCGGATCGTTCTCGAAGAGCTGGCCCAACGCGCGGTCCTCGAAACCGGCCGAATGGTCCATCAGGTTCCGCACCATGATCTCGCCCCCCTTGCCAGGCAGGCGCACCTTCTCGGGGAGGTACAGGTTGATCGGCCGATCCAGGCGGATGCGGCCGGCCTCGACCTCCTTCATCAGCAAGATCCAGGTGAAGGTCTTGGACACCGAGCCCAGGCGGAAGAGCGACCGGTCCGGGTCCACCCGGCGGCGGTTGGCCAGATCGGCGAAACCGTAGCCTTTCTTCAGGATCACCTGCCCGTTCTGCACCACGGAGATGGTGGCGCCCGGCACATGCTCGCGGGCCATGGCGTTGGCGATCCAGCCATCCATGAAGGCCTCGAGCTCCGCCGGATCGAGCGCCTGGCCGACTGCCTGGCGCGCGCCGTTGGGCTGACGCGGGATGGCCGCCGCCGGAGCGGGGGCGGCCGGCGCTGGCCGCAGCCGGGTGGAGGGGATCGGCCGCTTGGGCACGGCCGCCGCGGGCGCGCTCTCGGCCGGAGGCGTGTTCTGGGCGGGGGACGTGTCCTGGGCCACGGCGGCGGGGGCAAGGGCGACCGGTGCGAGAAGCAGCATCATCGCCGCCAGGATCGCCTTGCCGGGGTTGCGCATCTTCGACCGCCCACGCCTCATCAGGCGACCATATCACCTCGGTTGAGTCGCGGCGCCCCGTCTTGCGCCTGGGTGGAGCGCCGCCGGCGGCTGTTGCAGTGCGATCTTGCCCCTCCAGGGCGAGCGGTCTGGCGAAGCAGGCGCCAGACGCTATGCTTGGCCGTGCGGCGCCGTGCGCGTCGGGGGAGCAGCATGCACTTCAAGGCTCTGATCGTCGCCGGCGCCATCGCCCTCGCGGGGCTCCTTGCGCCAGTGTCGGCGTCGACCGCCGAACTTCTCGCCAACGGGAGCTTCGAGCACGGGCTGGACGGCTGGACGCCCAGCGACGAGGCCGACACGTTCCCCGTCGAACTTCGAGGTCTGTTCATCCAGACCACCGGTGTTACGACGCACTTCGACGCGGTCGGCGAGCCCACGCCGTACCATGCGGCCGACTACGTGGCGACGGGGACGCCTCCCCCGTCCGATCCGAGCGAACACCTGTTGTTTGCCGTCCTGAACGGCGACCAGACGGACATCCCGATCACCCTGCGCCAGTCGTTCACGCTGGTGGGGCAGGGGACGTTGAGCGGCTGGGCCGCCTTCCTGGGCGGCGACTACCAGCCCTTCGGCGATTTCGGCTACGTCCGGCTGCTCGATGGCGACGACAACCTCCTGTTCAGCCTGTTCGACGGCACGATCGCCGATCCGGGCTACAACGCTACCCCGTGGACCTTCTTCAGCCGCGACCTCATCGCCGGCGACTACACCATCGAAGCCGGAATCGTGAACGTCGGGGACGGCGACCAGGCCAGCAGGCTGATCGTCGACCGGTTCAGCGTCACCGCCGTCCCTGAGCCGATGACCTGGGCCCTGATGCTCAGTGGGTTCTTCGGGATGGGCGCCATGCTGCGCCGGCAGCGCCGCCCGCTGGCCGCCCGCATCCACGTCCGACGAGGCTGATCCTCAGTCGAGGTTCGGCGGCGCGTCGAAGGCGTACAAGGGCAGCAGAGGTCGTAGCTGAGCGCCGACCCAGAACTGTGGCTCGGACGGAGGCGATACCTTCTCGGTGATCTCGCGCCGGCGTACGCATTCGCGAACCGCGCCGGCCAGGCCGTTGAAGTCCCGCGTCCGCGGCATGGAAGACAGGAAGCAGTCGTCGAAGAACGGATACTTGTTGTCCTGGCCGCAGCCGAACGAGGTGCGGTCCGGTCTGGCCGCGGTCAGCACCATGCGGTTGGGCCTGGCAAGGGAGTTGACGAATACGCCCGAATAGCAGGCAGAGATCACCACCACCGTGGGCCGCGGCCCGCAGCTCTGATCCAGCATGGTGGCCAGCGCCCCGGGCGGCAGGATGCCCTGGTCGAGTTGCGCCCCCGCGGGGGCCCCGTGGGACGATAGGTAGAACAGGCAGCCGCCGGGCGTCTGCGCCGACAACTGCTTCATGGCCTCGGCGATGGCCCTCGGCTCAGCCTTCTGCGGGTTGGTGTCGGCATAGCGTTCGGGTCGCACCGAGAACTGGCGGATATGCCGGGCCTGGAATCCTGCCCGCGCCAGCGCCGCGCTGACGTCGCGCCGCGCATTGTCGAAGGCTTCGGTGGGGCCACCGTCGTGCGCGTGGAAGTCGCCCGCCACCACCACCGCCGACCAGTCCGAGAAGGCCGCCGCCGCCGCGCCCGCGCCCGCCAGCCAGACCGCCGCGGCCAGGGCTAGGAGACGGGCCGCCATCCTACTTCTTGTAGTTCGCGAAGGGCGTCGGCATCGCCGTCCCTGTCGCCCGGGCCAGGGTGCGCCCCTGATCGTCGAACAACTCGCCTTCGGTGAACGCCACCTGCCGGCCCCAGCGGACCACCCGCCCTATGGCCTTGATCTTCCCGGGCATGCCTGGCCGGAAGAAGCTGGTCTTCATCTCCAGCGTGGGCGCCACCGCGGTCATCCCGGAGGCGACCATGCAGGCCACGCTCATGGCCTCGTCCAGCATGGCGCATAGATAGCCGCCCTGGATCTGCTTCATCGGGTTCAGCAGCAGCTCGGCCTTGGCGTCGAACTCGACCTCGACCGACTTGTCCGCTTGGCTGACCGCGACCATGCGGAAGCCGAGCGTCTGGGAGCCGGTGGGCTGGTTCTTGCTGCGGAGGAACCGCTGCAGGATGGCCTCGTCGCTCAGCGCCCCATCTTCCGGGCCCCCGGAGGGTTCCGCCTTCGGCTGGGAAGCGGCGACGTCGGTCATCATTTCTTCCGGAACTGGTCGAGGGAGACGATGGTGGCCTCGGCCGGCTTGGCGGGCGCGGCATCGGCCTTGTCCGGCGCTGCGGCCGGCAGGGCCTTGGCCTCCCCGGGCGCGGCCGGTGGCGCCTCGAACTGCAACAGGAATTGCACCGAGGGATCGTAGAAGCGTGTGACGGCGGCGTAGGGGATCGACAGCCGCTTGGGCTGGCCGCCGAACTGCAGGGTTACGGAGAAGAAGGTCTCCCCCGGCGCCAGGTCCCAATACTGGTGCTGCAGTACGATGGTCATTTCGTCAGGGTACTTCGACAACAGGTCGTTGGGCCCGGACACTCCGGCCGCGTCAGTCTTGAAGGTGATGTAGAAGTGGTGCGAGCCCGGCAGGCCCTCGGGCGCCGCGGCGCGCTTCAGCGCAGCCTTGGCTACGCCGCGCAGAGCGTCCTGCGCCAGCGCCTCGTAGTTCATTAGATCCTGGACCGGCGGATCCTGGGCCACACCACACTCCCATGCACGCTAACGGATCGAAGGTAACCGCTGGGCGGGCGGGCGCAAGGGATGACGCTGAAACAAGGAAGTGGTGGGGTTCTGTTGCCAGGCCCCCACCGAGCCCCGCCTAAGGATCTGAACCCCTAGGGCTTAGGTCGGAATTCTATCGCGCTGCATTACGCGGCGAGACGGATTTCCTCAGCGAAGTTATCGTTCGCATTTAGTTTAAAGACCCGGAGCGGTGGGTCATGCCGAGAGAAAGCAACACCTTTAGACGTCTGTCGATGCTGATCGGCCCCGTACTCCCCGGCGATAACCCGGAAGGATTTTGGTGGAGCCGCCGGGAATCGCACCCGGGTCCAGTCCGCTTATTACGTGCGCGTTTATCTCCATAGTCGGGCGAACCCGACAGTTCACATATAGGGGCTTGGGGTTGAGAATCCAAGAATTCCAGACCCTTTGCCGCTCACCTCGCCGGCACGGGCGCAGGCGGCTGATCGCTGGCGGGTGAGGCGGCGTCGACATCGGCGGCCGGCGCCGGCTCGGAGCCGACCGCGGCGCGCCGCGCGTCCGGGTTGACCTTCAGCCGCCCGCCGCCTGCGATGAGCTCGCGATAGGCCTCGCGCGCCGCGGCGTAGTTGGCGCCGCCCGGAAAGATCACGTCGAAGCGCGGGTCGTGGCCGAGGGCGGCGCCCAGCACCGCCTCCAGCACATCGGCGGCCTCGCCCACCTCCGCCGGGTCGCAGGCCCGGTGCAGGGTCACCGCGCGGCCGGGCAGGGCCAGGGTGAGGTCATAGGCCGTGCCGTCGAGGCACAGCGAATCCGCGGATTCGGTCTCGGCGACCCGCACATCACGCGGCGAACGCCACAGCGGCAGGGACCGGAGGGCCAGGAAACGCGGCGCCGAGCCGGACGGCAGCTTCGTATCAAAGCCCATCCGCCGCCCGATCACCGCCTCGCAGCAGGCCAGGCCGGCGCGGCCCTGCACAAAGGCGTCACCGTCGCCGCGGACGGTGAGCCGCACCACGCTCTGGCGGACACTGGTGGAGGGTCGAACCCAAACCTCCAGCACCATCTCCCCGCCGCGCACGAGCTGCCACTGCAGGGGCATCAGGCCCCACAGGCGGTAGGCCGAGGCGTCGACTCCGTTGTCAGGCTCCACGAGCCGCTCGCCCTTGCGCAGTCGCCGCCCTCCCAGGGGATCGGCCGCCTCGCCGGCTTTCGGTCGCTTGTCATCCCACCAGCTCTTGGGGTCGGGGGCGGGGAAGGGCCAGATTTCCGCCGCCAGCGGCGGCGTGCCCGGCGGGGGCCCGGCGTCTTTCGGCTTCAGCTTGACCAACTGTCCATGGGCCGCCCCGGCTATGGCCATGGTGAAGAAGGCAGCCAGGATGAGGCGTGCATACACAGGTGGGAAAGAGCTCGGCGGACCGGGCAGTTCCCGAACCTAGAAGACCTCGACGCCACGCTGCAGCGACAACACCCCGGTGCGCGACACTTCCACCAGCCCCAGCCCGCGCATCAGGTCCACGTACTTGTCGATCTTCGAGGGCGCGCCTGTCAGCTCGAAGACGAAGCTCTCGTGAGTGGTGTCGACCACCTTGGCGCGGAAGATGTCGGAGACCCGGAGCGCCTCGACCCGTTCGACCCCGGTCCCACGCACCTTCACCAGCGCCAGCTCGCGCTCGATGCCGTTGGGGTCCTTGGACACGTCCTGGACGTGCCGCGTCGAGACCATCTTCTGGAGCTGCGCCTCGATCTGGGTCAGCACCTGCGGGGTGCCGCGGGTGACGATGGTGATGCGGCTGGTATGCGAGGTGCGGTCGGTCTCGGCCACCGTCAGGCTGTCGATGTTGTAGCCGCGCGCGGCGAACAGCCCGACCACCCGGTGCAGTACGCCGGGCTCGTTATCCACCAGCACCGCGAACGTGGCCCGGCTCTCCTCCTGCTCGGCATGGGAGAGGTCGTAGACGGAGGCGGGTTGAGTGTCGGTCATGGGGCGAGTCCGTGGCGGTCGGCGCGTCAGGTCTCACATGCGCATCAACGCCGCAAGCGGTCCGCGCCGCATCTGCTCAGGGACGAAGGGCTGGAAGAGCAGGGGCTGACTGTCGCGGTTGGCTTTGTGACACTCAGGCTCCCACGGATACCGCCCGTTCCGATCGGGCAGGAAAAGCTGGTACGCCGCGACGGCCTCACATCGCCCACGTCTTCGCTCATGCCAAAGCTTCGTCAGGAAAAACACGTTCAGCGCCCGGTACTGGCTCTCGTGGACGCGGCGCCAGCAGCACTCGAAGCCCAAGCCGTTCCAACGCAGGCCGTCCTCGAGAACAAGGTCGCCGCGCGCGATGTGGTCCTGCGCCTCGTGGAGCATGTTGGCAGCCGCATCCGCCGAGAGCAGGAAGGCAATCAGTTCGGGCCGTCCGGCGTCCGCCAGCCCGATCGAGTAGGCCCACTTCAGCAGCGGGGCGTCGATGAGCCTCAGCGCCCAACCACGCTCCCGGGTGACGCGCAGCGCCTCACGATCGCCGGGCGACAGCGGGACGTCGCCGTAGTCTTCGGCCGGCAGGTATAGCGCGGCCTGCCTGTGCCTCAGATGTTCGTTGTATCCGTCTTCCCAGGGATACCGATGCGCATCGTCCGGAATCACCAGCTGGAAAGCTCGGAGGCCGTCACGCCGCCCGGTCCTGCGCTGCCGGCGGTTGACTGCGGCGCCCAGCCAGGCGTCTTCAGTGTCGATCTGGCTGGCGTGGACCTCGCGCCAGACGCCGAACACTTCGTCCTCCAGCGCCCACGCTTCCCCGTCCCGTAATTCGAGGCTACCGGTCCTGAGCGCTTCATGGGCCATCCAGAGGAGGGTGTTTGCATCCATCTGCGTGGCGTCGAACAAGACGATCTCGGGCTGCCCCAGGGTCTCATCGAAGCCGACGGTGTAGACCCAGGTCGGCGCGCTCCTGTAGTCGCCGACGTAGATCGCCGTCCAGCCGCGCTTCGCCACGCGCCGATCGATACCGCGCTCATGCCACGCGCGCCGGAGTCTTTCGAGCATCCCAACCCCACCCTTGATTGGAACAATTGTAGAACACAATTGGGCTGTCAAGACCTGCGGGACGACGACGAGCCCCTGAGGACATCGCGGAGACGCAGTTCCACCGCAACAGCTCTTGCGACGATCGCGTGCGCCTACGACATTCGCGGCGATGTCGTCACTACGCCCGCCACAGAGCCTCGTAGCCCGTCTCAAGCCCGAGACCGGGGATGCGGTGCTGCATTACGAGCTCATGCAGGAGCAGGCCTACTCGCTGGGCCGGGCTGGCGCGAAGGTGGAGGCCGCGCTGGCCGCGTTGCGCGACCACCCTGGCGGCGACGGCCGGGCCGAGCTGGTGAAGGCGGCGGCCGACGCGGTGTGGGGCTTCCTGGTGCAGCGGGAGGTCATGGGCCTGCGCGACCGGGCCGCGATCATCTCCCACTACGGCATTCCGCGCGAAGTGTTGGTCCGGATCGGCGCTCGCTAAGGCTTGGCTTCCCCGAAGGCCGGTGCGACATGCTAGTCGCAACCACCACACGGGGACGGATCATGGCTCTCACCCTCTACGACGTCAGCGTCACCAGCTTCCTGCAGACCCTGGGGCCCGTCTCCGGCTACCTGAACAAGGGGTTGAAGTGGGCCACGGAGAACGGCCACGATCCGGAGGCGATCGTTGAGACGCGACTGTGCGGCGATATGCTGCCCTTCCGCTTCCAGATCCTGTCGGTGTGCCACCATACGCAGGGCGCCATCGAGGGTGCGAAAGCCGGGCTGTTCCTTCCGCCCGGCGCGGTGGGTGACGTGGACTATGCCGGCCTGCAGGCGCACGTGGCCGAGGCAATCGCCTACCTGAAGGCCGAGACCCCCGACGCCATCAACGCGCTCGAGGGCAATGACATGGTCTTCCAACTGGGCGAGCGGAAGATGCCGTTCACGGTGGAAGGCTTCCTGCTGTCCTTCTCGCTCCCCAACCTGCATTTTCACGCCACTACCGGCTACGACATCCTTCGCCATAAGGGCGCGCCCCTGGGCAAGCGTGACTACATGGGCGCTATGCGCCTGACCGGCCCCATCGCCTGAAGCGGGCCATCACTTAAACGGGCCATCACTTAAGCGGGAGCGCCCG
Source organism: uncultured Phenylobacterium sp. (assembly GCF_902826855.1). Classification (GTDB taxonomy): domain Bacteria; phylum Pseudomonadota; class Alphaproteobacteria; order Caulobacterales; family Caulobacteraceae; genus Phenylobacterium. Next base: position 22,072 of record NZ_CADEGK010000007.1, read on the forward strand.
CCCCACGCTCGCCATGGTGCTATGATCCCTTCGTCCAAAGGGGACCATGAGAGCGAAGGAGACGGCATGGCCGCGCTCAGACTGCCTCAGCATCTCGCCGACGCGGCGCATGTCGACTCCGGCGAGGCCCATCTCAAGTTCGAACTCCTGGAGGAGATCGACGGCGCCGTCGGCGACACCGAGCGGCAGGTGGAGCGCGCTATCCAGGCGTTGCGCGCCTACGACGCCGCCGGCGCGCGCGATCCCAGGGTGCGCCGGCTCCTGCTGGAGGTCGCCGTCGAGGCGGTCTGGCGGCTGGTTGTGCAACACGAGGCCAATGACCTCACCGACCACTCCAGCTTGATCGAGCGCTTCGCCATCCCCAGCGAGGTCCTTGCCCGGATCGGCAGCCTCCACTAGCTCGGCGTTCCGCGACGGCGGCCGGCCGCCGGGATGAGGAACCACCGGCGTCTGTCGGCTACCCTACTGAGCCACTGCGCTGACGCGCTATGCTTCACCGGGACCCCTGCAAGAGACGCTATGATCAGCGACAACCACCGCCGCCTGCGTGAGGCCACGCGGGCGCATCACGAGCGACTCGAGACGCGGGTGGATATCCTCACCCAGATCGCAGACCCGATCCGGCGGCGCGCCCTTGTCGAGCGCTTCTTCGGCCTGCACGCCGCGGCCCACCGGGCGCTGGAGCCATGGCTGGCCGAACTGCCCGGCTTGGATTTCGAAGGTCGGCTGCGCGCACGCCGGTTCGCAAGCGATCTCGCGCTGGTCGGCGGCGCACCCCGCGGGGCCGGAGTGATCCGTGTGGACGGGGTCGGCGAGGCCTTGGGCCTGTACTACGTGCTGGAGGGCTCGACCCTTGGCGGGCGCGTGATCCGGCGGCAGGTGGAGACGGCGGGCGGCAGCATGGCCGGCCTGAGTTTCCTGGATCCCTACGGTGAGGCGGTCGGCGAACGCTGGCGCAGCTTCCTGGCGATCCTCCAGTCGGAGCGTGATATCGACGCCATGATCCGTGGCGCCGTGGCCGGCTTCGGCCATGCCGAGGCGCGGCTCTGCGCGGCGCCCGCCCATGGCTGACGCTGATCTCGGCATCGACGCCTGCGCCCGCGAGCTGATCCACGTCCCCGGATCAATCCAGCCGCATGGAGTCATGCTGGTCGCGGACCGCACGACCCAGGAGGTCAGCCACGCGGCGGGGGACGTTGCGCGCCTGCTGGGTCGCGAGGCCTGGGTCGGCCGCACCCTGGGCGAGGTGCTGGGCGACGGTCTGGCGGCGCGCATCGCCCAGGTCACCCAATCCGGCGCCGACGGTGGTTTCGCCGGACGCCTGGACGCCGACGCCGGGGCCCTGGACATCTCGGCGCATCTGGATGGCGAGCGCCTGATCGTCGAGGCCGAGCCGGCCCCGCCCGTGGTCCTTCCCGCGGTGCTGCTGCTGGCGCAGCTGGAGGCGGCGGGCGCCGCCTTCGAACGCGCCCCGAATGTGCGGGCCCTGTGCGAGCGCGCCGCCATCGAGTTCCGCCGCCTGACCGGGTTCGACCGCGTGATGCTGTACCGCTTCGTCGATGATCAGGCCGGCGAGGTGCTGGCCGAGGACGTGGTCGAGGGCATGCCCAGCTTCCTCAACCACCACTTCCCGGGCTCCGACATTCCATCCCAGGCGCGGGCGCTCTACGTGCGCAATCTGGTCCGCGTGATCCCCGACGTCAGCTACGAGCCTGCGCCGCTGACGCCCGCGTGGCGCGACGAGACGCCCCTCGACATGAGCGATTGCGCCCTGCGTTCGGTCTCGCCGGTGCACATGCAGTACCTGCGCAACATGGGCGTCGGCGCTTCAGCGTCGGTCTCGATCGTGAAGGATGGGGTGCTGTGGGGCCTGATCGCCTGCCACCACCGCGAACCGAAGCTCATGCCGTACGACGTGCGGGCCGCGGCCCGCGCTCTGGCCGGCGGTCTCGCCCGCCAGATCCGCGCCAAGGAGGAGACCGAGACCTATCGCGAGCGCCTGCGGCTGCGCGGACTTGAGGACGAAGTCACGTCGCGCTTCGTCCGCGCGGGCGGCCTCGAGGCCAACCTCGCCGAGGGCGTGGGGGAACTTGCCCGGATGCTGGCGGCCGACGGCGTAGCCGCAATCCGCGGCGCCGCGGTCCACCTCCATGGCGCCTGCCCGCCGCAGGACGATGTCCTCGCGCTGTCCGAATGGGTTCGCAAGCGTGCGTCCGACCCCGTCGCAACCGACCGGCTGTCCGAACACTTCGCCGCCGCCGAAGCCTTCCGGGAACATGCCAGCGGCCTCCTGGGCCTGGTCGTCGCCGACGACGAGCCGTTCGTCGTCCTGTGGTTCCGCGCCGAGGCGCCGCAGGTGGTCAACTGGGCGGGCAATCCGCACAAGGCGGTCTCGCTCGGTCCGGGCGAGACGCTCACCCCGCGCGCCTCGTTCGAGGCGTGGCGGGAGACCGTGCAAGGCCGCTCGCGCCCCTGGACGCTGGCCGAGATCCACGCCGCCGTACGCCTTCGCGAGGGCCTGCTGGAATCCCGCAACCACCGCCGTCAGGTGGAGCTGAACGCCCGCCTGAGCGAGGCCCTCGGCGAGAAGGACGCCCTCCTTCAACAGAACGATATGCTGGTGAAGGAGGTGAACCACCGGATCCAGAACAGCCTCCAGCTGGTCTCCAGCTTCCTGGGGCTGCAGGCCCGGGCGCTGGCCGACCCCAACCTGCACGAAGCGTTCGAGGAGGCGCGGCGGCGCCTGCAGGCCGTCGCCCTCGTGCACCGTCGCCTGTACCGTGGCGACCAGATCGGGACGATAGACTTCGGACGCTATGCCGAGGAGCTCATCGCCGACATGGCCGACTCCATGGGCCCCGAGTGGGCGGGCAAGGTCACCATGGATGCGGCGTTGGTGCTGGTCCCTACCGACCGCGCCGTAACGCTGGGCCTAGTGATCACTGAGCTGGTGATCAACGCCAACAAGTACGCCTACGGCGGCGCGCCCGGGCCCATCGAGGTCTCCGTCGAGGACCACCGGGCGAACCTGCGGGTCATCGTCGCCGACCACGGCAAGGGTAAGCACGCGCCCGGCGAGGGCTTCGGGAGCCGGATGATGACGGCGATGGTCCGCCAGCTGGGAGGGACGCTGACCTTCGGCGACAACAAGCCCGGCCTGCGCGCCATCCTGACCTGTCCCGCCAATCGCACCGGCGCGCAGAGGACGTAGTCAGGCTTTCTTGGCGACAATCGAAAACACGGCGCCCTGCGGGTCGGTGGCGTTGATGATCCGGTCGTCGCCTGGCACGTCCATCGGCCCGTTCAGCACCTGGCCGCCACCGGCCCTGATCTTGGCGGCCGCGGCGTCGATGTCGGCCACCCGGAAATAGAAGCCCCAATACGGCATCGGCATGTCGGCGGGCTTCTTCATCATCGCCCCGACCTGGCCGTCCTGGTTCGAGTACAGCTGGTAGGTCCCAACGGGGCCCATATCCATGGCCTCGTCCTTGGTCCAGCCGAACATCTGGGCGTAGAAGTCGAACCCCGTCTCGGGCGCGGCGCCCATGAGTTCGTGCCATCCGCACTGGCCGAGCGCGGTGGAGTCAGGCGCCGGGCGACCGCCGTCGGGAGGCGTCGGTTTCATGATCGCGAAGACCGCCCCGGCCGGGTCGGCCACGATGGCGATGCGGCCGATGCCCGGGATGTCCCACGCCTCGCGGCGCACCGATCCGCCCAGGCTCTTCACCTTCGCTGACGCCGCGTCGCAGTCGTCGACGCAGATGTAGCCGGTCCAATTGGGGGGCATGCCCTCGGCCTTCATGGCCTCGCCCAGGTTCATGATCCCGGCCACGCCGTTCCCGTCAGCGCTCAGCACAGCGTAGGGCTCGCCGTCGGCCATCGGCGGCAGGTCCTGCGCTGTCCAGCCCAGGAGGTCGCCGTAGAAGCGCTTCGCCCCGTCCATGTCGGGGGTTATCAGCTCGTACCAGATCCAGCGGCCATGGTCGGACATCGCGGTGTCTCCTTAAACACAGGGAGCCCCGGCGCTTCCAGGGCTATGCCCTGGAAGACGCGCCAGCACGGCCTGATCCTACAGAGGCAGGCGCGGCTCAGACCAGGCCCTTGCCGGCGTCGTCGATGATGTCGCCGAGCGCACGGGTCTCGTCGGCCATGATCATCTCGTTGTGGGCCTTGCCGGAGGGGATCATCGGGAAGCAGTTCTCTTCCTTGGTGACCCGGCAGTCGAACAGCACCGGCTTCTTCACGGCGATCATCTCGAGGATCTTGTCGTCCAGCTCGTCCGGATGCTCGGCGCGGAACCCGACGCCGCCGTAGGCCTCGGCCAGCTTCACGAAGTCCGGGAGGCTGGAGGAATAGGTGTGGCTGTAGCGCTCGCCGTGCAGCAACTGCTGCCACTGGCGCACCATGCCCATCCACTCGTTGTTGAGGATGAAGATCTTGATTGGCAGCTCGTACTGAATGGCCGTCGAGATCTCCTGCATGGTCATCTGCACGCTGGCGTCGCCGGCGATGTCGATGACCAGGCTGTCCGGGTGCGCCATCTGCACGCCGACTGCCGCTGGCAGGCCATAGCCCATGGTGCCCAGGCCGCCCGAGGTCATCCAGCGGTTCGGTTCGTCGAAGTGGTAGAACTGAGCCGCCCACATCTGGTGCTGGCCGACTTCGGTGGTGATGTAGGTGTCGCGGTCCTTGGTCAGCTCGTAGAGGCGTTGGATGGCGTACTGCGGCTTGATCAGCTTGGCGTCCGGTCGATAGCCGAACGAGTTGCGCGCCCGCCAGCCGTCGACTTGCGTCCACCAGGCCTTCATGGCGGCCTTGTCGGGAGAAAGGTTGCGGCCCTTCCAGGCGGCGATCATGTCCTCCAGCACGCTTGCGGCGTCGCCGACGATGCCGATGTCGCAGCGCACGTTCTTGCCGATCGAAGACGCGTCCACGTCGATGTGGATCTTCTTCGAGGTGGGCGCGAAGGCGTCCAGGCGGCCGGTCACCCGATCGTCGAACCGCGACCCGATGGCCACCATCACGTCGCAGTCGTGCATGGCGTTGTTGGCCTCGTAGGACCCGTGCATGCCGACCATGCCCAGCCACTGCGGGTTGGACGCTGGGAACGCGCCCAGGCCCATGAGGGTCGACGTCACCGGCGCACCGGTCAGGGCCGCGAACTCACGCAGCAGGGCCGAGGCGCGCGGCCCGGAATTGATGATGCCGCCGCCGGTGTAGAGGATCGGCTTCTTGGCGCCGGCGATCAGCGCGACGGCCTCGGCGATCCGGCCGGCGTCGCCCTTGAAAGCGGGCGTGTAGTGGTGGGCGTGCTTCACCTCGTTCGGGCCCTGGTAGACGCCCTTGGCGAACTGCACGTCCTTGGGGATGTCGACGACCACGGGGCCGGGCCGGCCGGAGGTGGCGATGTGGAAGGCCTCGTGCAGAATCCGCGGCAGGTCCTCGATCGAGCGGACCAGATAGTTCTGCTTGGTGCAGGGCCGGGTGATGCCGACCGTGTCGCACTCCTGGAAGGCGTCGGTGCCGATCAGGTGGGTCGCCACCTGGCCGGTGATCACCACGAGGGGGATCGAGTCCATCAGCGCGTCGACGATGCCGGTGACCGCATTCGTCGCCCCCGGCCCCGAAGTGACCAGCACCACGCCCGGCCGGCCGGTGGAGCGCGCATAGCCCTCAGCCGCATGGGTCGCGCCCTGCTCGTGGCGGACCAGCACGTGCTGCAGCTTCGGCTCGTTGAACAGCGCGTCGTAGATCGGCAGCACCGCGCCGCCCGGATAGCCGAACAGGACGTCGACGCCTTGGTCGAGGAGGGCGCGCACGACCATCTCCGCGCCGGAGATCGTGGTCGCTTCAGCTTCGATGGTCTGGTGGGCGGTCATGGGATGGGCCTGATCGGGTTTCGGTTTTCGGGCAATAAAAAAGGCCCGCTAGGGGCCTGGATGAGCGACCGGACGGTCCTGACGGTAAGGTCAGTCCGCTACGGTCGCCCTACGAGTACGAGAGTGCTGCGCACGAGATTTGCCTTCAGAGTTGCGGAAACGGCATGTCGCATGCTGGACCTAGGGCGTCAAGGCCGGGTTAAGGGCAAGAAACTGCCGCCATTGGTCATCGGGGGTCGTAGCCGCGAGTCTGGGCCAAGCCGCCATCTGGCCGCGCATCCAGGTCATCTGGCGCTTGGCGTAGCGACGGGTCTCCTGCTGGGCGGCGGCAAGCGCCGCTTCCAGCGTCGTTCGTCCGGCCAGGTAGGCGGCGAACTCGCGCACCCCCACCGCCTTCATCGCCGGCAGCTCCGGATCGAGCCCGCGGGCTATCAGCGCCCGGACCTCCTCCAGCGCCCCCGCCTCGATCATCGCAGCCAGCCGCGCGTCGCAGCGGGCGTAAAGCGCCCTGCGCGGCGGCTCCAGGGCCACCGCGGTCCAGGCCCCGGGCGCCAGCGCCGGCTCGCCGGCCGCCTGCCACTCGGAGAGGGCCTTGCCCGTGGTCGCATAGACCTCCCAGGCCCGTACCAGCCGCTGTCGGTCGCCCGGCGCGATGCGGCCCGCGGCGGCCGGGTCGGCCTTGGCCAGCCGGTCGCGGAACCCCGTTTCGCCCAGTGTTGCGAACTCGCCCTCCGCTGCGCGCCGCACCGAGGGTGGGACCGGCGGCACATCGGCCAGCCCCACGGTCATCGCCCGGAAGTAGAGCCCCGTGCCGCCCACAATGATCGCGTCGCGTCCCCGCGCCGCGATCTCCGACAGCGCCTCGGTCGCCGCCCGCAACCAACGGCCCGTCGACCAGCCGTCGGCCGGATCCACCGTCCCGAACAGATGGTGCGGCGCGCGGGCCGTCTCCGCTGCGCCCGGCGCGGCGCTCAGCACACCCAGGCCTGCGTAGAGCTGCATGGAGTCGGCATTGACCACTTCGCCGCCCACCGCCTCCGCAAGCCGCAGGGCCAGCGCCGACTTGCCGCTTGCCGTGGGTCCGGCGATCAGCCAGATGCGGCCGGTCATGGAACTCGTTCTCACCCTCGTGGCGCCGCCGAACGCCGGCGCCTTCTCGATCAATCTACGCGAAGTGTTCGCGGGAGCCGGCGCCCGCGGCAAGCAGTCTAGCAAGATCGAGGCGGGGGACATGGCCGTCACCGATGTGATCCTGGAAGCCGATGACCTCGCCGCCGTCCGCGCCGCCGTCGCAGCGCCGATGGCCGGGCAGTCAGTCGACTGGTGCGTCCAGCCACTCGAGGGCCGCAGGAAGCGCCTGCTCATCGCCGACATGGATTCCACCATCATCAACGTCGAGTGTCTCGACGAATTGGCCGACTTCGCGGGCCTGAAGGCCGAGATCAGCGCCATCACCGAGCGGGCCATGCGCGGCGAACTGGCCTTCGAGGGCGCGCTGCGGGAACGGGTCGGCATGCTGAAGGGGCTGCCCGCCACGGCGCTGCAGCAAGCCTACGATGAGCGTGTCCGCCTCAATCCGGGCGCGCGGACGCTGGTGCGCACCATGGCCGCCAACGGCGCCCGCTGCGCCCTGGTCTCCGGCGGCTTCACCTTCTTCACCAGCCGGGTGGCGCAGGCGGCCGGCTTCCACGTGAACCGCGCCAACACCTTGATCGAGGCCGACGGCGCGCTCACCGGCCAGGTCGCCGACCCGATCCTGGGCAAGGAAGCCAAGCTCGCGGCCTTGCGGGAGGAGGCTGCAGCCCTCGGAATCCCGCTCTCGGCCACCCTGGCGGTTGGCGACGGCGCCAACGACCTTGCCATGATCGAGGCCTCGGGCCTGGGCGTCGCCTACCGCGCCAAGCCCATCGTCGCCGCGCAGGCACACGCCAAGGTCGACCACGCCGACCTTACCGCGCTGCTGTACTTCCAGGGCTACCGGGCCGACGAGTTCGTCATCGACTGACCCGCGATCGGACACGCCGGTTACCGCACGGGCCGGACTCGGCTACATGGCCCCATGTTCCTCCCACGCCCCGTGAAAGCCGTCGTCTTCGACATGGACGGCCTGCTCGTCGACACCGAGACGGTGGTGTTCGCCGCCATGCAGCGCGCCGCGGCCGGCATCGGCGGCGAGATGCCCTTCGCCACCTTCCAGCGGATGGTGGGCCTGCAGCACGCCCACTCCGACCCCATCCTGGTGGAGCACTTCGGCGCCGCCTTCGACCTGGGGGCCTGGACCGAGGCTGTCAGGACCTACTTCCACGAGGAAGCGGCCGCCGGCATCGCGCTCAAGGCCGGGGTCGTGGAGATCCTGGACGCCCTGGACGAGGCTGGATTGCCGCGCGCCATCGCCACCTCCTCTAACCTCGCCGCGGTTCACCACAGCCTGGGGGGACATGGGCTGGTGGAACGCTTCCACGCCCTGATCACCCGCGACGTGCAGACCATGGGCAAACCGCACCCCGAGCCGTTCCTGAAGGCCGCCGAGGCCCTGGGCGTCGATCCGGCCGACTGCCTGGCGCTGGAGGACAGCCACAACGGCGTCCGCGCCGCGTCCGCCGCCGGGATGATGACGGTGATGGTGCCCGACATGCTGGATCCGACGGAAGAGATGCACACCCTCTGCGTGCGCATCGCCCGCGACCTGCACGAGGTGCGCGGCTGGATCTCTACCGCCCGCTCGGGCCCCGTTCGAAGTACTTGAAGAAGGCGCTGTCCGGCGACAACACCATCGTCGTCTCGCCGTCGCCGAAGCTGGCCTCATAGGCCTGCATGGAGCGGAAGAAGGCGGCGAACGACGGGTCCTTGCCGAAGCTCTGGGCGAAGATCCGCGTGCGCTGGGCGTCGCCTTCGCCGGTGATCTGGCCAGACTGCTCCCGGGCGGTGGCCAGGGTGATGGACACCTCCTTGTCGGCCTCGGCAATGATCTCGCGCTTGGCCTGCTCGCCTTGGGCGCGAAGCTGTGCGGCCACCTGCTGGCGGGAGGTGGACATGCGGCGGAAGACCGATTCCCGGTTCTGGGTCGGCAGGTCGGCGCGGCGGATGCGCAAGTCGATGACCTGGATGCCCAGCTTCGAGGCCTCGGCCCGGCGGCTTACGTCGGCCTTTGCCTGCTGCATCAGCTCGGCGCGGCGGCCGGAGATGATATCGGTGGAGCTGGCCGACCCGAGCACCTGGCGCAGCGAGGAGTTCATCAGCCGCTCGATGCGATCGTTCGCCGTCTGCTCGTCGCGCAGGGTGCGGTAGAACTGCAGGGGCTGGTTGATCCGGTAGCGGAGGAAGGCGTCGACCACCAGGCGCTCCTGGCCGGCCGTGATGATTTCTTCCTGGGCCGCCTCCAGCGCGATGTTGCGCCGGTCCAGCTTGAGGACCTGCTCCACGAACGGGATCTTCAGGTTGAGGCCGGCCTGGTTCTTGCCAGGCGGGTTCACCACGCGCACGGGATCGCCGAACTGGACCACGATCGCCTGTTGGCGTTGGTCCACGATGTAGAAGGTCTGGAAAATCAGGGTCAGCAGGAACAGGCCTGCGAGCCCGAGGACGAGGCTGCGGGCGTTCATTGGGCGGCCTTGGGTTGCGGCTCGGCCGGAGCGACGGGGACGGGCGGTGACGCAGCGTTGCCGCGTGGGCGGAACACGTCGGGTGGCAGAATGATCGGGGCGGAAGCCCCCTTGGCGTCGATCACCACCTTGTTCGAGGATTGCAGAATGCGCTGCATCGTCTCGATGTAGAGGCGGTCGCGGGTCACGGAGGGTGCGCGGCGGTACTCCGTGTAGATCTGGTTGAACCGCGCGGCCTCGCCGGTGGCCTCGCGCACGGCCTGCTCGCGGTACGCCTGGGCGGCGTTGGTGATCCGCGAGGCGTCGCCCTTGGCCTCGTTGATCACGCGGTTGCGGTAGGTGTTGGCTTCGTTCTCGGCGGACTCTGCGTCCTGCTGGGCGGTGTTCACCTCCCGGAAGGCGGCGACGACCTCGGGCGGCGGACCAGCCGAACGGATTTGCACTTCGACGATGTTGATGCCGGCCTGCCAGGAGTCCAGCGTCTTCTGCATCAGCTCGGCGGTCTGCAGTTGCACCTGGCCGCGGCCGGTGGAGATGATGGGCTGCAGTTGGGTCTTGCCCACGACCTCGCGCATGGCGCTTTCGGCCACCGCCTTGACCGCGCCCTCGGGGTCCCGCGTCGCGAACAGGTAGCGGGAGGCGTCGGCCACCCGCCAGGTGACGCTGAAGTCGATGTCGATGATCTGCTCGTCGCCGGTGAGCATCTGGCTCTCGGCCGGGGCGTCGGCGTCACCCCCGGCGCCGCCTACGTCCGTGCGCTTCAGGCTGGTGACCGGCACCTTCTCCACCCGCTCGATCGGCGAGGGGATGTGGTAGCGGAGGCCCGGGGTCTCCGAGCGCGAAAAGGCTCCGAAAGTCAGGACGATGGCCTGCTCGTTGGGCTGGACGACGTAGAAGCCGGACGCCAGCCAGGCGACGACGGCGCCGCCGGCGATCAGGGCCACCATGCCCCGCCGCGGCCGCCCGCCCGGCCCGCCCATCATGTCGCGCAGCCGCTGCATCAGGCGCTCGAGGCCTGCGCCGAGATCCGGCCCGCCGGGGCCTCGGCCGCCGCCGCCAGGACGCCGTTGTGGCGGATCGCGCCGGTCGTCATTACCCCCACCGGGAGCGCCCCACGGGCCGGGATTGCTATTGTCGTTCCAGGGCATGGGCGGCGGTGCGCAGTCCTTTGCGTCGCGATCGCCTCAAACCCCCTGCGGGCTTGTAAACCGACGCTGTCAGCCGGATATGAGACCCCCAACCCGGCATAGCAAGACAAAGCGCATGAGCGAAGGCCCCGACAGAACGGCGATCCTGACCGCCCTGGACCAGGTGATCGACCCCAAGTCGGGCAAGGGCCTGACCAGCGCAGGGCTGGTCCGGGGGCTGGTCCTGCGCGGCGGTCGTGTCGCCTTCATGCTCGAGGTGGCCCCGGCGGACATCGAGGCGTACCGCCGGGTCCGTGACCAGGCTGAGGAGGTGCTGGCCGAGGCTGACGGGGTGGAGACCGCCCAGGTGGTGCTGACCACCGAGTTGCAGGCCCCTTCCGCGCCCCAGATGCCGCAACTTCGGGTCACCCCGCGCCGCCCCGTGCCCGGCGGCGCCTCGAATCCTCAGCACCGGGCAGCGCTCCCGGAATCGCCGTCCCAGCGCCGCGCTCGCGTGGTCGAGGACCCCGGCGCCCAGTTGCACCCCATGGTCGACGCGGTGAAGCCGCCGCACGTCCTGAAGGTCATCGCCGTGGCCAGCGGGAAGGGCGGCGTCGGCAAATCCACCGTCTCGGTCAACTTGGCCGCAGCCCTCGCGGTCCTCGGAAAACGTGTGGGCCTGCTGGACGCCGACATCTATGGCCCCTCGGCCCCGACGATGCTGGGCGTCGACGGCGACCCCACCTTCGACGAGGAGAAGCGCCTCAATCCGATGGTCGCCTGGGGCGTCAAGGTGATGTCGATCGGCTTCATCGTCGAGCCTGGCACGGCCAACATCTGGCGCGGCCCGATGGCGTCGTCGGCGCTGCGCAGCCTGTTGAACTCCAACTGGGGCAGTGAGGCCGAGCCGCTGGACGTGCTGGTCATCGACCTGCCCCCCGGCACCGGCGACATCCAGCTCACCCTGGTGCAGAAGCTGAAGATGGACGGGGTGATCATCGTCTCCACGCCCCAGGAGATCGCCCTGATCGACGCCCGCCGCGCCGCCCAGATGTTTGAGAAGACCGGCGCGCCGATCCTCGGCGTCGTCGAGAACATGGCCTACTTCGCCGATGCGTCCGGCGCGAAGGTGCCGATCTTCGGTACCGGCGGGGCCCGGGCCGAGGCCGAGCGCCTGGGCGTGCCGCTGTTGGCCGAGATCCCGATCGAGGTTGCCCTGCGCGAGGCCTGCGACGCCGGCGCGCCCCTGGTCGCCACCACTCCCGACAGTCCGGCCGCGAAGGCCTTCCTCGAGCTCGCAGCGCGGCTCAGCTAGCGTGCTGGGCGTCGCGCTCGTCCAGCAGGCGGCGGGTCTCGGTGGCGCGCTCGGCGGTCAGCTTGTAGCCGATGAAGCAGGCCGCCCCCAGCGCCAGGAAGCCGATGGGCCCCGCCAGGAAGGCGATGGTCAGGCCCTCAATCGCCTCGGGTGAGTTCTTCGGCCCCAGGGTCGGGTCGTAGCCGATGCTCGCCAGCACCGGGTAGGTGATGATGATGGCCGCCGCCAGCGCCACCTTGCTGGTCGAGGTGATCAGCGCATAGAGCAGCCCGGCCCGTTCCTTGCCCTGGGTCAGCCGGACGTCGTCCGCCACGTCGGCCACCATGGCCCGGATTAGGGCGGTGAAGCCTGCGGCGACGAATCCGGTGGCGAAGTTGGTCGGCACGGACGCCCACACATTGCCCCGCGGCAGGAACAGCAGCGTCACCAGCGCCAGGGAGTAGATCGCGCTGGAGAGCATGGCGGCGCGGTGCTTGCCGATCTTGGAGGCCACCCAGCCGGTGGTCGGCGCGCCCACCAGGCCCGCGACGATGTAGACGACCAGCAACAGGTTCGCCTGGCCCGTGGTGAACAGCATTCGGTCGCGCGAAAAGAACAGGAACAGGGCCGCCATCCAGCCCGGCCCCAGGGTCAGACAGAGGTCGGCCAGCAGGATGCGCGCCATGCTCGGGTGCGTCACCAGCTCCAGGTAGTCACGCAGCCGGAACTTCTGGCCCGGCGCTTCCGGCGCGATGGTCTCGGGCGTTCGCCAGACCACTATCGCCACCGCGATCGGGGCAAGGGCGATGATGTACCAGACCATGGCCCGCACGCCCTGCGCGTCGGAATAGCCGTTGGCCTCCATGATGATCGGGATCGCCAGCACGCCCAGGGAGCCGATGACGCCGACGCCGCCCATGATGCCGAAGATCCGCGCCCGCTGCTCGTAGCTCCGGGCCAGGGTCGAGCCCCAGGCGGCGTGCGCGAGGCCCAGGATCGAAAGCCCCAGGTACATGACCATCAGCCAGGTGATCAGGTAGCCCGTGCCCACCCCACGCCCCGCGTTCAGGAGCATGAACAGCCCGCCCATCAGGAGCGGGGCCCCGAGCACGGTCCACACGCGATAGCGGCCCCAGCGCGTGCGGGTGCGGTCCATCGCCATGCCCAGCGCGGGCTCGACGGGGATGTCGATGGTGCGGCAGGTGGCGAAGGCGGCGGCCACCGCGACCAGCGGCACGCCGAGGCTCGCGGCGAAGTAGGCCGGCAGGTGCACGGTGATCGCCACGGCAAGCGCTGCGATAGGCAGGCTGGTCGCCGAGAACGCCAGGGTCCGGCCCAGCGACAGCGGCTTGCTCGAACTTGCCGACATCGCGGCGGCGGTCGCGGCAGTCATCGGCTATCTCCCCCCGAGCTCTCGATCGTGCGTTGTCGTCAGCTTCTGGCGGGCGGGAACTGCGGGTCGCCGGCCAGCGTCTCCGCCAGGTTGGCCCCCGCCGCGATCGCGTCCCGCTCGGCCAGCTGGCGGCGGATGTCCTCGTGGCGTGACGGGCTCAGCCGGTAGCCGAGGAAGCAGCTGCCGGCGATCATCACGAAGACCACGGGCCCCACGACGTAGGCCAACTCCAGGCCGCGGATGGCCTCCGGCGTGTTCACCGCCCCTGCCTTGGCCTGGTAGCCCACCGCGGTCAGCGCGAAATTGAACGTGAACAGCACCGCCCCGGCCTGCGCCAGCTTGGTGGTGGCGTTGATGACGGCGTAGACCAGCCCCATCCATTCGCGCCCGCTCTCCAGCCGCAGCTCGTCGGCGATGTCGCCAGCCAGGGCGCGGATCATCACGGTGAATCCGGATTGCATGGCCCCCAGGGCAAACATGAACGGCACGAACACCGCGAAACTGCCCGGCGGCAGGAACGGCAACGCGCTCAGACCGATCGAATAGACCGTGGTGTTGAGGATCAGGGCGCGATGCTTGCTGATCCGGTTCGCCATCCAGGCGGTAAACGGGGCTCCGGCGAAGCCTGCGGCCACATAGACCATCAAGAGGATGTTGGCTTCGGCGATGCTGAAGCCGCGGCTGTCGCGGAAGTAGAACAGGTAGAGCGCGGCCATCCAGCCCGGCCCCAGGGTGACGAAGAAGTCGGCGGCGAGGATGCGGAGAACGTTGCCCCGCGTGAGCAGGCTGATGTAGTCGCGCGCCTTGAAGCTGGCCGAGTGGTCCTTGGCGATGGTCTCGCGGGTGCTCGCCAGCACCACGAACGCGGTGACCGGCACGGCGGCGATGATGAACCAGATCATCGCCCGCACGCCCTCGGCCTCGGAGTAGCCCGCCTCGCCCATGACGATCGGGATCAGCAGCACCGCCATGGCCCCGACGACGCCGAGACCGGTCACCCCGCCGAACACGCGCGATCGTTGGTCGTAGGTCGGCGCCAAGCGGCCAGCCCAGGCCAGGTGGGCGAGGTAGACGCCCGAGTAGCCGAGGTACATCACCAGCAGCCAGACCACGAGGTATCCGAGCCCCACGCCATCCGGCGCGGCGAGCAGCATGTAGAGCCCGATCATCAGGATCGGCGCGCCGCCCAGCATCCAGACCCGGTACCGGCCGAACGCCGTGCGGGTGCGGTCCATGGCCACGCCGATGCCGGCGTCGATGGGAATGTCGATCAGGCGGACCAGGCCGAAGGCGGCGCCGACGACCGCCAGTTCGATGCCGATGCTGGAGGCGAAGTACCGCGGGAGGTGCACCGAGATCGCCAGCTGCAGCGCCGCGATCGGGATGCTGACCGAAGCGAACGCTAGGACGGCGGGGAGGGAAAGGACGCCAACGGCGACGGTCGGTTTGCCTTTGGTCGCCAAACTCCGCTCCTCCCGATGGCGTCTATCAAATGACGCTTGGGCGCACGTTAGCCGCGACCCGCGGGCCGGGAGCAAGAGGAAATGAACGACAAGCTGGAAACAGCGCCTTGCCTCCCCTCGCGCCGCGGGGGAGGCAAGGCTGGATCTTAGCCGCCCGCCATCTTGCGGAAGAACTTGGCGCTCTGCTCACCGCCGTTGAGATAGGCCTTGGCGCCCGTCTCGTCGGTGATCTTGGCCCAGTTGTCCCGCACGCTCTCCACGGTGGCGTTGGGGCCCAGGTAGGCGCCCTCGGTCTCGTAGATCCGGGCGAGCGCGAAGGCGCCGGCGCCGGCGGTCAGGATGTGGCCGGTGGGGGCTTCCTCGGAACAGAGGAACACCACGCCCGGGGTGACGAATTCCGGCTTCAGCTGCTCGAGGACGTCCGCCGGCATGCCCAGGTTCTCGGTCATGCGCGTGGCGGCCAGCGGGGCGATCGCATTGACGTGGACGTTGTTCTTCTGCCCCTCCAGCCGCAGCGTGTTCATCAGGCCGATCAGGCCGAGCTTGGCCGCGCCGTAGTTCGACTGGCCGAAGTTGCCGTAGAGCCCGGACGAGGACGTGGTGACCACGATCCGTCCGTAGTTCTGGGCGCGCATGATGTCCCAGACCGCTTTCGCGGCCTTCACGGTCCCGTTCAGGTGGACGTCGACCACGATGGAGAAGTCGCCGAAGTCCATCTTGGCGAAGGTCTTGTCGCGCAGGATGCCGGCATTGGCGATCAGGATGTCGACGCGGCCCCAGGCGTCGACGGCGTCCTTGACCATCCGCGCCACGCCGGCGTCGTCGGTGACCGATGAGCCGTTGGCGATGGCCTCGCCGCCGGCAGCCTTGATCTCGTCCACCACCTTGTTGGCCGCGTCGGAACCGCCGCCGGTGCCGTCCGCCGCACCGCCCAGGTCGTTGACCACGACCTTGGCGCCGCGTCGGGCGAGTTCCAGCGCATGCTGCCGGCCCAGGCCGCCGCCCGCGCCGGTCACGATCGCCACTTTGCCGTCGAAGCGGATGTCCGCCATTTCGTATCCCCTCTTGGAAACCGGTCCGGATTTCGGCGCGCGTTGTGCGGCGCACGCGTCGAAGCGTCAAGCTGGCGAGCGGCGAGGGGAATCCGCCGGCCTGGTCCGCATCCGCTGCAGCGCGCCGGCGAGGCTAGCGCAGCGCCGCTTCCTCGGACACCGCGCGGGCCACCGCGGGCCGACCGAGCAGCCGCTCGCGGTAGGCCTGGAGCACCGGCCAGTCGGAGAGATCGACGCCGGCGGGGGCGGCCCAGTTGAGCGTCGTGAAAAGATAGGCGTCGGCGACGGTGAAGCCGTCGAGGAGATGTTCACGCTCTGCAAGGTGCGCCGACAGGTAGGCGTAACGCGGAGGCAGCAACGCATCGCGAGCAAAGCCTTTCGCCTCGACCGGGGTCGCCGGGTTGAACAGCGTGTAGAAGATCCCCTTGTGCACCTCGGTCGCGATGTAGTTCAGCCACTGCTGCAACCGATAGCGGTCCAGTTCGCCGGCGACCGGCGCCAGGCCCGAGTCGGGCGCGAGGTCGGCGACATACTGCAGGATCGCCGGGCCCTCGGTGAGGATCTCGCCGCCGTCGGTCCGGAGCGCGGGGACCTGCCCCTTGGGGTTGACGGCAAGGTAGTCCTGGCCGTCGGCCAGCGTCTTCGTGGACAGCGTGACCTGATGGAATCGCGCCGGCAGGCCGGCTTCATAGATGGCGATGCGAGTGGCCAGCGAGCAGGAGAGGGGGGCGAAATAGAGATCCATGGGATCCTCGTGAGGCGACTTGAATTTCCCTATCAATTGGTACGAAAATGCGCCCGTCAACCAATTTCGTACCAATAGGTAGTAAATAGCATGGCGAGAACGCGCGGCCGGCCCCGGTCGTTCGACGAAGCGAAGCTGCTGCAGGCGTTGACCGGTGTGTTCTGGGACAAGGGCTACTCAGGCGCCTCGCTGGACGACCTGCAGGAGGCCGCCGGGGTCAGCCGCCCCAGCCTGTACACGGCATTCGGCGACAAGCGAGGCATGTACCATCGGGTGCTGCAGGCTTTCACAGCGGGATTCGAGACTCATCTGTCGCAACTGGCGAACGGGGGCGGAGACCTCCGCGGTGACTTGGCGAAGTTCTATGGCGCGGCCATTGACCTGTACGTGACCGGCGCGCGGGGCCCCAGAGGGTGCCTGGTGCTCTGTACGGCCACGGCGGACGCGATCGACCTCCCCGACGCCAAGGCGGCGCTTGGCAGCGTCATCCATGGCCTCGACGACGTGCTGATCGCGCGTTTCCGCGGCGCGGCGGCTGGACGTGACAATCCCGCAGGGCCATCGCCCGACGCGAGGGCTCTGCACGCGGCGGCCATACTTCACAGCCTCGCTCTGCGGGCGCGCGCAGGCCAAAGCCGGAACGAGCTGCTGGGCTTCGCGGAGTCCGGCCTTGCCCTGCTGTTCGAGACGTCCGGAACCGGGCCGCACCCGCCGCGGTCGACGGTCCCCTCGCGCTGAGCGCGGCGGGGGTGGAGCGGGAGCGACGTCTCAGACGGGCGGCGACGCAGGCGCCACGGCCGCCTGCCGGGCGCGGACGAACTTCACCAGGACGCGCTGGCCGATCAGGAACGGGGCGCCGCTCGAATCCACCACCACTTCGACCACGCGGTCGTCCGCGCGCTCGTTGGGGTCGTCCGATTGCAGCTTTCGGGCTCCGAACACAGCGGCGCGGCGCAGCACCTTGCCCGGATAGACCTTGGTCGGGTCGCTCTCCGGCGACATCTGCACGCCTTGGCCCACGTCGACATACGACAGCGACCCTTCGGCGATCTCGGCGCGCACGATGCGGCCCGACTGCGGCTCGAGGTCGAACATGTTGGAGACGTTCAGCGTCGAGGCGCCTGCCCCGGGATTGGCGTATCGCCGCACGATGCGGCCGTCGGCCGGCGCGCGGATGACCGAGAGTTCCTGGTCGTAGCGCGCCTCGTTGGCCCGCGCCTGGGCGGTGTCGACGGTGGCCCGTTGGGCCATAATCCGGGCCTCGGCCTCGCGCACCGCGTCGCGGGCCTGGTCGAGCCTTTGGGCAGCCACGAAGTTGCTCGGCGCCAGGCCCTCCAGCCGCCGAAGTTCGCGCTGGGTGGCCGACAGCTGCACCTGCAGCAGCGCCAGCGCCGCGTGCGCCTGGCGCACCTCGGCCTGCGACCGCGCCGCCGCCAGCCGCGGCTCGTCGTCCTCTAGCCTCGCCAGCACCTGGCCCTTGGAAACGATGTCGCCCTCCTGCGCCAGCACCTCGTCGATCACGCCGGCGCGCCGGGCGGCCACCTGGATGATGCCGCCTTCCACGTCGGCCTTGCCGTTGGCGATGGCGGCATAGGGGCTGGGCCGGACGGCCGCAGCGGACTTGGCGGCTTCGGCCTTCTTCGCCGCGGCGTGGGTCTGCATGAACAGTCCCCCGCCGCCGACCAGGGCGACGATGGCCAGGGCGATCCAGACGAAACGGTTGTGGAACAGGGCGGCCATGGACTTCAGGCTCCAGCGAGCGCGGGTTGTCGGTGATGGTCGAGGTCGGCGGCGGGGCTATGGATCACCCGCCGGTCGTCCGTGATCAGGCCGTCCTCGAGATGGATGACCCGATCGGCGTAGGCTTCCAGCCGCGGGTCATGGGTCACGCAGATCACCGCCGCGCCGAACTGCTTGGCCGCGCGCTGGATAAGCTTGATGACCACCTGACCGTTCTCGCCGTCGAGCGCGCTGGTGGGCTCGTCGGCGAACATCAGCTGCGGGTCCTTGGCGATGGCGCGGGCAATGGCGACGCGCTGTTTCTCGCCGCCGGACAGTTCGGAAGGGCGCTGGTTCAGCTTGGCCTCGAGGCCGACTTCCATCAGCGCGTTGGCGGCCCGCTCCCGGGCGTCCTTGCGCGAGTAGCCCTGGTATTTCAGCACGATCTCCACCTGCTGCAGGGCGGTGAGCGCCGAGAACAGATTGAACCCCTGGAAGATGAACCCGCAGTGGTCGAGGCGGAAACGGTCCAGCTTGCCCGAGCGCAGGCCCCAGATGTCCTGGCTCAGCGCCCGTACCGTTCCTTCGTCAGGCCGCATCAGGCCCGAGAGCGCCGCCACCAGCGTCGACTTGCCCGAGCCGGAGGGGCCCATGACCATGGTCACCTCGCCATGATTGGCGACGAAGTCGACGCGCTTCAGCACCTCGATGTGGCTGCGTCCGGTCTTGAAACGCTTGTAGAGGCCGCGCGCCTCGATGGCGGTCGGGTTGGTCATCGCAGCAGGTCCGCAGGTTGGCTCTTCTTCAGGATACCGAGGGCCAGCAGGCCCGAGGCGCCGGAGATCACGAGCAGAAGGATGGAGACTCCGATGATCCAGGGCGTCGGAAACCCCATGGGCACCGACATGTTTTCCGCCGCGAAGTAGACCGCGGTGACGGAGACGGCGGTGGCGGCAAGCCCCGCCAGGCCGACCCACCAGCTCAGCTCCATCACGATGATCCTCAGTGAGCCCATGCCGACGCCCAGCGCGCGCAGGGAGGCGAACTCCTTGATCGAGGATAGGATCGCGCCCCGCAGCGTCTGGGAGGTGATGCCGACCCCGATCAGGAACGCGAGGAACAGAGAGAAGGTCAGGAACACGCCGATGATCTGCTGCTCCATTACGGCGCTGCGGTTCTTCTCGCCGAGCTCCTCGCGGGTCCAGGCGCGGTAGACCCCGCGCGAGGTCGCGTTCAGCTGGTCGCGCACGATCTCGGCCCGGGACGGGTCCTTGATCTGCACCATCAGGGGCCCGGTCTCGTCGGTCTTGGTCGCCATGCCCACCAGGCGCATCGAGTCACGGCTCATGGTCACCGAAGGGTTGTTGATGTCGGGATAGCCGTGAAGGATCGCGCGGACGCGCACCGTCTTTCCGTTGAGCGAGGCGGAGTCGCCGAGCCCGACCCCCAGCCGCTTCAGTTGGCTCTCGTCGATGGCGATGGCGTACGGCTCGAGCAGCGCCGCGCGGATGGACTCCGGATAGTCGACCGGAAGGGTCGCAGCGCCCGGTCGAGTATCGACCATGTTGACGTTGATGAAAGTGTCGATCGCCTTCCCGCCGTCCTTCGGCCGGTTCACCCACCGGCCGCCGCCGTTGTTCCAGGACGCCACCTCGACCACTTCGGGATGCATATAAATCTGCGGCTGCAGGCGCGCCGGGAGCGCCCCGCCGCCGGAGTTGACCAGGCTTTCCATCTTGGCCGGCAGGATCATGATGCTGGCGCGGCTGCGGTCTATGGGCGCGCTGATGCCGATCACGATCCCGGTGAACATGCCCACCTGGGCCAGGATCAAGAGACCCGAAAAGGCCAGCGCCACGATCGCCGCGGTGTAGCGTCGCCACTCGTAGATCAGTGTCGCCAGAGCCAATGACATCGTGACTGCGCGCCCTCGCCTTCAAGCGCGGATGTCGTCGTGTGCAACCTCATGAAACCAGTTAAATCGCCGTAAGGCGGAGCAACCGGAGGTCGTGCGGACGCCGTTCATCGCGCTCAGTGCAGAGAGGCGCGGGCTCGCGTCGGCAGATGCGGCGGGGCCGATTAAACCTTTGTAATGCGGCGGCGCGGCCTGGCCGGAGCCGAAGCGGACAGTTTCTTAAGCCTCGGGGCGTAGTGAAGGCTCTCGCCAGCGCGATCAGCCCAGCCGAGCATGGATCCCATCAGCCCCGCCACCTCCGCCTACGTCGCCCCGGTGGCGGCCGTTCGCGCCGTCGCCAGCCGGGCGTTGCCGGACTATGCCGAGCGGATGGCGCGCTTCGACCTCCTGGCCACCACGGTGCTGGACGGCAAGGCCGGCGAGGAGCAGCGGCTGGCGGCCTACCAGGACCTGCAGGCGATGTCGGCGAGCGGTCAGCTGATCGGCGCCGAGGACGAGCGTCGCAAACTCCTCGACCGGGCGACATTCGACAGCGACATCGGCCAGCGCGCGCAGCAGCTGTCGTCAACCTTCCTTCGTTCGGTGAACGAGGCCGGCCGGTCCGGCGGCGCCGCAGGCGCTCTGAGGGCGGCGACCTCGGCGTTCGATGGCCTGTCGGCGTCCGACCAGAAGGTCCTCTTCGCCACCACGCTCAACGCGCCCGATCGCCTGGGGGCCCGCCCATACTCGGACGCGCCGGCCTGGCGCGCCAACGCCGAGGCGCAGAGCCGCATGGTCGACTACATGCAAGCCGCCGGTGTCGTCGGCGCCAACGGCCAACTCGACTACCGGGCCGCCGCGGCCCGGTCCGACGACGCCAAGCTCTCCGCCGCCGTGAAGCTGTCGCAGCGGCGCGACAACACCTCGCCCGACTGGACCCGCTCGGTCCTTCAGCTCTTCGGCGCCGCTCGGGCCCCCGACCGCCTCGACCTGTCCCCCGCCGCCCGGAAACTGGTCGACGCCGCCCCTGCGCCGGCCGCGGCTCCCCAGGCGACGCCCTACCGTGCTGGCGCCCTCGTCTCGAGGACCGCCTAGCGCCTTGCGCAGCGCCGTGATCTGGCGCCCTTAATGGCTCGGGCCGGCAAGTTCGGCGGCGCGTCGGGGGACGAATGTTCGGTCTGGAAAACGCCCAGAGCCTCGTGGGGATCGCGGGCGTGCTGCTGCTGTGCTGGGCGATCTCCGAGAACCGCGCGCGCTTCCCCTGGAAGCTGGCCCTCGGGGCGACGGCCACCCAGGCGCTGCTGGTGCTTCTGCTGTTCGGGGTCCCGGCGCTGCGCGAAGGCCTGCAGGCCGTGGGTGTCGTCGTCGACGGGCTGGCGACCTCCACCCAGACCGGCGTCGCCTTCGTGTTCGGCTTCCTGG
The DNA here is from genome assembly GCF_902826855.1 of uncultured Phenylobacterium sp. GTDB lineage: Bacteria > Pseudomonadota > Alphaproteobacteria > Caulobacterales > Caulobacteraceae > Phenylobacterium. The sequence goes on from NZ_CADEGK010000007.1 coordinate 43,662, forward strand.
CCGGGACGCCGGGCCAGCCCTATCCGCTGACCGACCCCGGCGCCCTGTTCGTGTTCGCCTTTCGTGTGCTGCCGGTGATCCTGGTGGTCTGCGCCCTGGCGGCGCTGCTCTGGCACTGGAAGATCCTGGTCTGGGTCACCCAGGCGTTCGGCGTGGTGTTCGAGAAGACCATGGGGCTGCGCGGCCCGCCGGCGCTGGCGACGGCGGCCACCGTGTTCATGGGCCAGGTTGAAGGCCCGATCTTCATCCGCTCCTACCTCCCCAGTCTGTCGCGCTCGGAGCTGTTCATGCTCATCGCGGTCGGGATGGCGTGCGTGTCGGGCTCCACCATGGTGGCCTACGCGACGATCCTGGCCGGCGTGCTGCCGCAGGCCGCCGCGCACGTGGTCACTGCATCCATCGTCTCGGCGCCCGCCGGCGTGCTGCTGGCGCGCATCATCGTGCCGCGCGACGACGCCATCGAGCAGACCACCGCCTACGATCCGCTGGCCGCGAAGAAGTACGACAGCTCCATCGACGCCCTGATCAAGGGCACCACCGACGGCCTGCAGATCGTGCTCAACGTCGGCGCGACGCTGATCGTGTTCGTCGCGCTGGTGGCGATGCTGAACCTGATGCTGGGCGCGGTGGGCGACCAGTTCGGCTACGTCTTCTCGGTGGAGGAGGGGCTGGGCGTGCTCTTCGCGCCGCTCGCCTGGGCCATCGGGATCCCCTGGCACGACGCGCCGGCCGCCGGCGCGCTGCTGGGCGTGAAGCTGGTGCTGACCGAGTTCACCGCCTTCATCCGGCTGGGCGCGATCCCGCTGGACGCGATGGACCCGCGCAGTCGCGTGCTCCTGACCTACGCGCTATGCGGGTTCGCCAACGTCGCCTCGGTGGGCATCAACCTGGCCGGGTTCTCGGTCCTGGTGCCCGAGCGGCGCAACGAGGTCGTCGGCATGGTCTGGAAGGCCATGATGGCCGGCTTCCTGGCCACCTGCCTGACCGCCTCGGTCGTAGGCCTCCTGCCAGCCGGGCTGTTCGGCTAGCGCTTGCCTGACGGGCGGGGAAGGTCGCTACGTGTCCGGGATCTTGAGGGAACGCTGACATGAAAGTCTACGATACCCCGCTCGCGCCAAACCCGCGCCGGGTCCGCTGGTTCATGGCCGAGAAGGGGATCACCGACGTCGAGGTGATTACGCTCAACCTCATGGAGGGCCAGCATAAGACGCCGGACTACCTCGCCAAGGCCGGGCTCGCCAACGTGCCGATGCTGGAACTCGACGACGGCGTCTGCATCACCGAATCCATCGCCATCTGCCGCTATCTGGAGCATCGCTATCCCGAGCCGAACCTGTTCGGGCGCGATCCCGAGGAGACTGCGGTCATCGAGATGTGGATGCGCCGCGCCGAAATGATGGTCGCCACGCCGCTGATGATCGGCGTGCGCCACACCCATCCCGCCATGGCGGCGCTGGAGCAGCAGGTCCCGGTCATCGGCGAGCACAACATCGCCAGCGGCACGGCCGCCCTGAAGGTCCTGGACCGGCGGCTGGCGGAGAGCGAATGGCTGGGGGCCGATCGGCTTACCATCGCCGACATCGTGGCCTTCATCGGCATCGACTTCGGCCGGATGATCAAGTTCCGGGTCCCTGACGAGCTGCCCAACGTCGCCCGTTGGGCCGAGGCGATGCGGGCGCGCCCCGCCGCCCAGGCTGGCATGCCGCAACGGGCGGCTTGACCGCGTAGGGGTTTCTTCAGGGCGGCGCGGTAACCAGGGACCCCCTGGGGAGATCGCCATGACCGCCTTCCGCACCGCCGTACTCGCGCTTCTGCTGATGATCGCAGGCCCGGCCTTCGCGCTCGATCCTGGCGTGGCCAGCGGTCGCTACGAGGGCGACGAGGGGAAGCTCAGCTTCTCCCACGCCATCGCGATGGCCATGGACGTGGTGGAAGACTCGCCGGTGAAGAAGCAGGTCCGCGTCGTGCTGTCGGACGTCGAGCTGCCCGCCGCCGTCCTGACCGGTCGCGCCTTCCCGCCGGTGTGGAAGATGGCGCGGGACGGCGAGGTGAAGGGGCTCCTGCTGGAGTTCGATCCAACCGACCCGAACTCGCTTCAGGTCACGGTCCTGGCGCGCCCGGAGCCCGGCTATTCCCTCGCAAACGTCTCGCTCAGCAACAGCGCGGGCCTGTGGGCGCGGCTGCAGGTGAACGCCACCCGCGCCGACGGCGAACTCAAGGCCGAGGCCAGCGAGAACATGAGCTTCACGTTCAGCGCGCCGGTCTTCACCGACGCCGTCACCGCCGACCTCAAGGGCGCGGCCGCCGCCGCCGCGGAGCCGACCAGGGTGCTGCTGGCCCGCGCCGAGGCGATGGCCAAGGGCGACATGGCGACCGTCGCCCAGCTATCGACCGCCGCCGTTGCCGCAGACCTTGCCGCCATGCCGCCCGAGGCGCTGAAGATGGCGCGCGCCCAGCTGATTCCGGAGCTGATCCGTGGCCTGAAGGCGCCCAGCCGCGTCGTCGTGCGCGAACAGACCGCTGCCGTGATGATCGGCAAGGGGACCTGGGCCAACGCCCGCAAGGTCGATGGAGCCTGGAAGGCCGACTAGCGCGGCGACCTGCTTCTCAGGCCTCGTCCAGGTAGCGCCAGGTGTCGGCCCCGTCGAACTGGCGGATACGCAGGCTGGTCCAGTCCACGCCGTCCACCAGCCGCGCGTTGACCGCCATCCGGTCGCGGCTTCCGTCCAGGCTCTGCCAGTGCGTGGCCACGCCGCAAGATTTGCAGCGGTGGAAGGCCAGCATGCGGTCGCCCCAGACGTAGAGCTGCGTCGTTTGCGGATCCGGCAGGGTGACGTCCTTGGGGCTGTAGTGGGCCCAGCGCGCGCCGAGGCGGCGGCAGATCGAGCAGTTGCACTCCGTCACCTCGGCGAATGCCGGCGCGGTCAGCCTGGCGGCCCCGCAGTGGCACACGGCCTGGATCATTGGGCGCTCTCCCGTCACTGAACTGACATAGCTGGGGCCGTCCGGCCGGCGTGTCCAGTCTCAGAGGCGGCGGAGTGTGTCGGCGCGCCGCTCAGCTCGGGGTGTCGATCCGGGTCCAGACCTGGGTCTTGCATAGGACGCCCGCGAACAAGCAGCCCTTGGCCAGCAACGTACGTTCGCTGGTCATCGTCGCCGAGCCGGTGAAGACCTTGTTGAGGTCGGGCACGAAGACCTTGCCGCGCCCGACGCCATGCTTGTCGACCACGAAGCCGCGCATCAGCTGCTGGCCGACCAGGTTGGGGGTGCCGCCCTTGCGGGCCTTCGCCTTGGCCTTGTCGCTGGCCCACACGACGAAGCCGCAGATCTCCTCGCCGCATGGGCGGAGCGCGATGTGCACGCTGTCCTTGGGGTTGCGCCAGACCCCCACGGCGGTGAGCGGCGCGGCCGCCCAGGTCGGGACGGCCGTCAGGGCAATGGCGGCGGCCAGGATCAAGGACGAAAAGCGACGCACGACGGCTCCCTTAGGCAACAGCGGCGGCCACTATCAGGACGAATGTGAACAATTCAGGACGCGCGTATCGTGGTCTTCTTCAGGACGGATGAGAAGCTCATCAGCGGCTCGCCCTTGCAGGAGATGATGCCGCGCACGAACACCATGCTGCGCCCGGCCTTCACCACGTCGCCCCGGCACTCGACGAAGTCGCCCTCGTGCGCCGTGCCCACCAGCTCGCCGTTGAAGGTGGCGGTGACCGTGCGGCTGCCGTCGATCACGTCGCGCGCGATCACGAACAGCGCGAAGTCGGCGAAGGTCATCACCAGCCCGCCGTGCAGGAAGCCGCCGCCGTTCAGGTGCTTCTTCTCGGCCCGGAAGGCGCAGACCGGCACGCCGTCGTCGCCGATGCGGAAGTAGAACGGCCCGGCCAGGTCCTCGAAGGGATCGCCGCCTGGATAGCACTGCCACCCGGCCCACTCGCCGTCGCTGACCGTGATCAGCTTGGAGATGTAGGTGTTCTCCACCACGCCGCCGTCCATCACCCCTCCCGATCTCCGCGAACCGTTTGCCGCCCGCGGATTCGACCCTTAGTTTGTCAGACGCTTAAGCCTCATCGAGGACCCACCATGCAAGGGCAGACCACGTGATCGGCCTTCTCGCCGCCCTGTTCCTCGCCGCTCAGCCGGTGGAGTCGGCGGCCACGCCGCCGCCGCCCGAGGCTTCCGAAATCCAGACGCCCCCGAAGCCGCCGGCCAACATCGAGAACGCCGTCGACGCCAACGGCGTGCCTGCGTGGGCCAAGCGCAAGCGGCTGGCGCCGGTGCAGAACTGCACGGGCCGGCCGAACATCGGGGTGGACACCTGGCGCGCAGAACTCGACCCCACCAGCAAGACCGGCGCGCGCCGCAACGTCCCCGTCAAAGTCACCTGCAAGCACTAGAGGATCAGACCGCATGGCGCTCGACGCCGAGACCCGTGACCAGCTGATCGACACGGTCCGCCGCTTCGTCTCCGAACGCCTTCGCCCCCTCGAGGCGAGAGTGGCCGAGGACGACGCCATGCCTGCGGACCTGGTCGACGAGATGAAGGCGCTGGGCCTCTTCGGCCTGTCGATCCCGGAGGCCTACGGCGGCCTCGACCTCTCCATGGAGGACGAGTGCCTGGTGGTGATCGAGCTGGGCCGGACCAGCCCGGCCTTCCGCTCCACCTTCGGCACCAACGTCGGCATCGGCTCGCAGGCCCTGGTGATGTTCGGGACCGAGGACCAGAAGCAGAAGTACCTCCCCGCCATCGCGTCGGGTGACATCGTCACCTCCTTCGCCCTGACCGAGCCGGAGGCGGGTTCGGACTCGGCCGCCGTGCAGACCCGCGCGGTCCGCGACGGTGACCACTACGTTTTGAACGGGTCGAAGCGGTACATCACCAACGCCAACAACGCCCACCTCTTCACGGTGATGGCGCGGACCAACCCGGAGATCAGGGGCGGGGGCGGGGTCTCGGCCTTCCTCGTGCCCCGCGACCTGCCGGGCCTCAGCGTCGGCAAGCCCGAGAAGAAGATGGGTCAGCAGGGCGCCCAGATCTGCGACGTCAACTTCGACAACGTCCGCGTTCCTGCCGAGAACCGCATCGGCCAGGAGGGCGAGGGCTTCAAGGTGGCAATGCAGGTGCTGGACAAGGGCCGCCTGCACATATCGGCGCTGTGCGTGGGCGTGGCCGAGCGCCTGATCGCCGACTGTGTGGCCTACGCCACGGAGCGCAAGCAGTTCGGGCAGCCGCTGTCCGGCTTCCAGCTGATCCAGGGCATGATCGCGGACTGCAAGACGGAGGCCCTGGCGGCCCGCGCACTCACCCTTGAAAGCGCTCGCAAGCGCGACGCCGGCGAGAGCGTCACCATGGAGGCGGCCGCGGCCAAGTACTTCGCCTCCGAGATGGTCGGCCGCGTCGCCGACAAGGCGGTGCAGATCTTCGGGGGCGCCGGCTACATCGCCGAGTACGGGATCGAACGCTTCTACCGCGACGTGCGCATCTTCCGCATCTACGAGGGAACCAGCCAGATCCAGCAGGTGATCATCGCCCGCGAGACGCTGAAGCGGGGCGGGTAGGGCGTGTCGCAAGCCGTTGAGACCGCGATCTTCGACCTTCTGGCCAAGGCGGCGACGGGCAAGTCGATCGCGCCCGAGGAGGTCGCCCGCGCGGTAGAGCCCGAGCGGTGGCAGCGCGCGCTGGGCCATGTCCGCGCTGTGGCCCGTGGGCTGGCGCGCGAGGGTCGGGTGGTGATCCTGCGCCACAACAAGCCTGCCGATCCCGATGACTTCAAGGGCGTGTACCGGCTGCGTCTGCCCTGACGCCGTCGGCGCCGGGACACATCGTCCCCTTTTCCCAGGCTTCACGGCGGGCTCATATAGTCTCACCTCGACATGATGCGCCTGATCCCTGCCCTCCTGTTGCTGCTGACGCTCACGGCTTGCGCCCCGATGCTGCGCCAGCAGGCCTCGTTGCCGCCGGTCGGGTTCGTCGGGCCGCACTTCGAGGCCGACCGGGTGGTCAGCTTCGACGGCGCGCGCCTGGGCCTGCAGACCTGGGCCGCCGCGGAGGAGCCCTGGGCGGTGGTCGTGGCGGTCCACGGGATGAACGACTACGCCAACGCCTTCCACATCGCCGGCCGCCGCTGGGCCGAGGCGGGCGTCACCACCTACGCGTACGACCAGCGCGGGTTCGGCCGCTCGCCTTTGCGCGGCGTCTGGGCCGGGGAGGCGCTGCTGGCGGAGGACCTGCGCACAGTCGTGGCGCTCGCCCGCGCGCGGCACCCGAACGCCGTCCTGGCGGTGGTGGGCGAGAGCATGGGCGGGTCGGTGGCCGCCACGGCGTTCGCCTCGGAGAACCCCCCGGCGGCCGACCGGCTGGTGCTGCTGTCTCCCGGAGTCTGGGGCTTCAAGACCCAGCCGCTACCCTACAGGACCGCGCTCTTCCTGGCCGCCAACCTCACCGCCTCGAAGGTCTATACCCCGCCGAGGTTCGTCACTGACCGCATCTACCCCACCGACAACATCGAAGAGTTGCGGGCCATGGGCCGCGACCGGCTGATGATCTGGGGCGCGCGGTCAGACACCCTCTACGGCCTGGTCAAGCTGATGAGCCGCGCCGCCAGCCAGGTGGGCGAGGACGAGGTGCCGACCCTTTACCTCTACGGCGCCAGGGACGACATCATCCCCAAGAAGGCCGCGTTCGCGGCGGCGAAGCGGCTCCAGCCCGCCGACCGCACCGCCTACTACGCCGCCGGCCACCATCTGCTCACCCGCGATCGACAAGGCCCGGTGGTGATGGCCGACGTCCTGGCCTTCCTGCGCGATCCGGAGGCGCCGCTGCCGTCGGCCGCCCCGCCAATCCCGGGCGCGCCGAAGCATGTGCCTGCCTCGAGTTCCGACTCGCGTCGTTCGGCGGGGTTGTGACTTGCCCTGAACCGCCCTATTTTCTGATAAAATCGTCCCTTAGAATATCGAGTTTCAGGCATGACCTTGTTCGATTCTCCAAGCTTCGAGGGACACCAGGGCGTCCACGCCTTTTACGACGCGGCGTCGGGCCTGAAATGCATCATCGCGATCCACTCGACGGTCCGCGGCCCCGCCGCGGGCGGCTGCCGGATGTGGAACTATGCCACCGCCGAGGACGCGCTTGAGGACGCGCTGAAGCTGTCGCGCGCCATGTCCTACAAGAACGCCATGGCCGACCTGGAGCTGGGCGGCGGCAAGTCGGTGATCATCGGAGACGCGCGCACAGCCAAGACACCCGCATTGTTCGAAGCCTTCGGCCGCGCGGTCGAGGACGTGGGCGGCAGATACTGGACAGCCGAAGACGTGGGCGTCTCGCCCGCAGACCTGGCCCACGCACGCAAGCACACCCGCTACGTCGCCGGGCTCGACGGCCATCCCGCGGCCTCCGGCGACCCCAGCCCGATCCCGGCCGAAGGGGTGTTCCGGGGCGTCCGGCTCTGCGTCGAGCGCGCCCTGAAGCGTGACCTGGACGGCGTGCGCGTCGCCATCCAGGGCGTCGGCCACGTCGGCGCACATCTGGCCGAGAAGCTGCACGCGGCCGGCGCAAAACTGATCCTGACCGACGTCAACGCCGAAGCGCTACGCCGCGTCGCGGCGGCGACGGACGCCGAGATCGTCGCTCCCAGCGCCATATTCGATGTCGACGCCGACGTCTTCGCGCCCTGCGCCCTGGGCGGCGCGATCAGCCTGGACACCCTGCCGCGCCTCCGCGCCCGGGTGATCGCCGGAGGCGCCAACAACCAGCTGGCCGATCCGGCGGCGGGCGTCGAGCTGTTCAGGCGCGGCATCCTCTACGCTCCCGACTACGTCATCAACGGCGGCGGCATCATCAACGTCGCCGGCGAGATCCGCGCCTTGGAGCGGGACGAGGCCTTCGATCCGGAATGGGTCGACGCCAAGCTCGACCGGCTGGCGCTGACCCTCGAGGAGGTCCTCGAGCAAGCGCTCCGCGAACACCGCCCGACACATGAGGTGGCCAACGAGATCGCCCGGTCGCGCATCTCTGGGGTCGCCGAGAAGCGCGCAGCGGCCTGAAGCGCACCTTTATCCACACTGG
>NZ_CADEGK010000007.1:51736-56087 GCF_902826855.1 uncultured Phenylobacterium sp.
GCGCGTGGGGGGGGGCGGCTCTGCGCCTCGGCGGGCGGAGTCGGCGCGAGCGCCGGCGGCGGGGTCCTGGTCTTCCGCCGTATTGGGCGGCTGTCACCGGAGCCATCGCCCATGGCCGCTTTCACGCCGTCTGTCATTGCGGTGATCGACGGCCGGCCGATCAAAGCCCTGGCGGCTGAACAGCTCCAAGGGCTCAGGGTTCTTTCAGGCGCCGAAGTGGTGGTCGCCGACGACGGCGAACGGGCGCTGTCGGGCGCGGATCTTTCGAGCATTGCCATCGTGGGCGGCGCCGGTCGTCGGCTTCAGCGCATCGAGCGCTCTGGAAGCTATGATGGTGAGCTTCGACTGACGCACGACGTGGCCACCGACAACCTCGGCCGCCGCTACGTGTTCAGTACCTCGAATCCCCGCGTCCAGACGGTCGCTCGAGGCAAGTGGGCGCGCCGCTCAGCCCCACGCGGATCGCCGTAGGCGCGACGGAGCTCACGCCGGACGCTGAAGCGCGAGCCGGAAACCCACGCCGCGTACGGTCTCGATGGACGGGGCGCCTGGCAGGGCGGCGAGGCGCTTGCGCAGGTAGCCGACATAGACGTCGAGGGTGTTGTCGGCGATATCGGGCGCGGGGCCCCAGGCGTATTCCAGCAGCGCCTGGCGCTTCACCGGCCGGCCTGCCGCTGCGGCGAGCCCTGCCAGCACCCCGAACTGGCGGGCGGGCAGCGCGACAGACTGCTGGCCCACAGTGGCCGTGCGGTTCGCGGGGTCGAGGCTGAGCGCGCCGGCGACGATGGGCTCGAGCGGCCGTCCGCGGCGGGCCAGGACGGTGAGCCGCGCCAGCAGCTCTTCGAAGGCGAAGGGCTTGGAAAGGTAGTCGTCAGCGCCGCTCCGGAACCCGTCCAGCTTGTCCTCCAACGCGCCGCGGGCGGTGAGCATCAGGATCGGCGTCGCCACCCCCGCGCGGCGTACCGCGCTGCAAAGGTCGAGGCCGTCCCCGTCGGGCAGGCCCAGGTCCAGGATCGCTGCAGCGTAGGCGCCACTGGTGAGCGAGCGGCGGCCCTCGGCCCCCGTCCGGGTCCAGTGCACCTGGAAGCCCTCGGCAGCGAGGCCGCGGGTGACGAAGCTGGCGATGCCGGGGTCATCCTCGACCAGCAGGATATTCATGGGCGAGCCGCCACCTCAGCCAGGAGGGGCAAGTCGATCACCACGGTCAGGCCCCGCCCGGGGCTACTCTGCGCGCGGATGTCGCCGCCGTGCTGTTCCACCACCCAGCGGGCGACGGAGAGGCCGAGGCCGGAGCCGCCTCGGGCGCGGCCGGCGGCCGTCTGGCGCCAGGGATCGAAGATGTTCGCCAGGTCGCATGGCTCCACCCCCGGGCCGCTGTCGGCGACAGTGATGCGCGCAGCGGTGGCCTGGTGCGACAGGGTGAGGCGGATGGGCTCGCCCGGGTCGGCGAACTTGGCGGCGTTGTCTACCAGCGCGAGGATCGCCTGCTGCAGCCAACTGGCGTCGCCGTCGAGGCGCGAGGTGGCGACGGAATCGACATCGGTGACAAGTTGCAGGCCGTTTGCGCGGACATAGGGCTCGGCGAGGGCCGCCGCCCGGTGCGCGACCTCCGCAAGGTCCACGGGCTCACGGCGGATCGCGATGCGGCCGTCCTCGGCGCGGGCGAGGGCCAGCATGTCCTCCAGCCGGCGCTGCAGCACCTGGCTGTTGGCGGCGACGATGCCGAGGGATGCGCGCAGCCGCTCGACGTCGGCCGCGGGATCGCGCAGGACGACCTCGGCCTCACCGCGAATGACGGTGGCGGGCGTGCGCAGTTCATGTCCGATGCGGGCGAAGAACAGGCGGCGGTTGGCGTCGACCTCGGCAAGCGCGGCGCGGCCCGCTTCGATCTCCGAGGTGCGCGCGCCGACCTGGTGTTCGAGGTCGCGGTTCGCGGCGTACATCAGCCAGGCCCCTGCAGCGCCCAGGAGGGCGATGAACGTCGGGATCGCCACCGCCAGGACGGTGATGGTCCGGCGCAGGTCGCTCATGGCCAGGCTGGCCGCGCCGGCCTCGGCGCGCTCGCGGACGACGACCCGGTCGGTCAGGGCTTCGAACGCGCTCTCGGCGACTTCCGGCGGAGCGGTCCCGGCGAGGAACGGCTCGCGAAGGGTGGTGAACATCCGCGCGAGCGCGCCGGCGTCGGCGATCTCTCCGGCATGGGTCTGCGAGCGCTCCTCCGGTCCGAGGATCTCCTGGGCGACCGACCGCCGGTAGGCGTCCAGGGCCTTTTCCACGTCGACGACGCGGGCCGCGACGCCGGGCCGTCCGGTGGCCACGTCGGCGCGCATGCGGTTCACGTCGGACTGGATGCGGGTGACCTGCGCCAGTTGGTCCTGCGAACTGCGCAGGCGCTCCAGCAGGGCGTCGGCCCGCGCCAGGCCGCTGGTCATCACCACGGCCATGGCCACGAGGGCGGCCAGCGCCAGGAGCCCGGTGGCGGCGAGGGTCCGGCGGAACGCGCTGGGTGCGCCGCCCGATGCGGGTCGGTGTGGATCGAGGGCCGCCATCGCCCGATCTTAGGGCAGCGATCCTGAGAAGGCTCTCAGGATCGCACATCGCGTACGCTCTAGGTTCCCTACAAATACGGCGGGGGGAGAGTCGGTCGGTGGGAGCATCCATGCTGAGGCGCGCGCTCGGCGCCGCCGCGCCGCTGGCGGTGGCGATGGCGGCGCAGGCCGAACCGCGGCCGGTCGAGGTGGCTCCGATCGAGGTGGTGGGCGTGACCCCGCTCGGCGGCGAACTCGCCATCGACAAGGCCGCCGCCGCCATCCAGACGGCCGGCGCCGACCGCATTGAGCGGAGCCACGCGCTGGATCTCTCGGCCTTCATGACGCGCGAGCTCGGCGGGGTGTACGTCAACGATATCCAGAACAACCCGCTGCAGCCGGACCTGAACTACCGCGGCTACACTGCCTCACCGCTGCTGGGCACGCCGCAGGGGCTCTCGGTCTATGTGGATGGGGTGCGGTTCAACCAGCCGTTCGGCGACGTGGTGAGCTGGGACCTGATCCCCAAGCAGGCGATCGCGGAGATGGCGCTGATCCCCGGTTCCAACCCGCTGTTCGGGCTGAACACCCTGGGCGGGGCGATCGCGATCCGCACCAAGGACGGGGCGCGCAACCCCGGCGGATCCGTGCAACTGGGCTATGGCGCCTACGACCGTCGCCTGGCGGAGGCTGAGATCGGCTGGGCGGCCGGCGGCTTCGACGCCTATGCGACCGTCTCGGCCTTCGAGGACGACGGCTGGCGCAACGACTCGCCGTCGAACGCGACGCAGGCCTTCGCCAAGCTGGGCTGGGGGGACGGCGCCACGCGGATCGCGCTCTCAGGGACCTATGGGCGCACCGACCTCGCCGGCAACGGCCTGCAGGAGCAGCGCTTCCTGGCCGCCGACCGATCCAGCGTCTACACCAAGCCCGACATCACACGGAACACCTCGGGCCTGGGCAACCTGACGTTCGAGCACGACGCCGGTGGCGGCTTGTCGTTCTCGGGCAACGCCTACTACCGGGACATCCACACGCGCACCTACAACGGTGACATCAACGACGAGACCCTGACCGAGGCGGTCTACCAGCCGAACGCGGCTGAGGGCGCGGCGCTGGCGGCGGCGGGGTTCGCCGGCGTGCCGACAGCGGGCGAGAGCGCGGCCAACACGCCGTTCCCGAGGTTCCGCTGCATCGCCAACGTGCTCCTGAACAGCGAGCCCGGCGAGACGTGCAACGGCCTGATCAACCGCACAGCCACGCGCCAGCACGAAGGCGGCGCCGGAGCCCAGTTCACCTATCGTTCAATGTTGAACGACCTGGACAACCAACTGGTCGTGGGCGCCGCCTTCAAGCAGAGCCGGGCGCACTTCGTCCAGTCCACGCAGTACGGCTATCTGACGCCGGACCGCGGTATCATCGGGGTCGATGGCCCGGGCGCGTTCGCCGATGGGACGCAGGCCTCCGAGGAGCCCGACGACGCGCGGGTGGACCTGGTCGGGCGCACCAGGACGTTCAGCATGTTCGCCGCCGATACCCTGGACGTGACCTCGCGGCTGTCGGTGACGGTGTCCGGTCGGTTCGACGCCGACCGGGTGCGCAACCGCGACGCCATCACCCCAGGCGGCGGGCCTGGCTCGCTCGACGGCTCCCACGACTTCGACCGCTTCAACCCCGCCCTGGGCGTGACCTGGAGGCCGAGCGACACGGTGACCGCCTACGCCAGCCTGAGCCAGGGCGGCCGTTCGCCATCGGCGATCGAGCTGGGCTGCGCGGACCCCGAGAACCCCTGCCGCCTGCCCAACGCGCTGGCGGGCGATCCG
>NZ_CADEGK010000008.1:0-48187 GCF_902826855.1 uncultured Phenylobacterium sp.
GCCAATGCACCCGTCTTGCCCGCGCCCGCCGTCGCCAGGCCCCCTGCGGCGCCGATGTCCACCAGCGAGCAGATCGACGCCTACCTTCGGGCAGCCCCCACGACGCCCTGGCAGGATGCCGAAGCTCTCGATCGGCAGGAGGGCAGGCCAGAGCGGCAGATCCACGGCCAGGTTGGGGTCGCGGTCGGCACCGGCGGCTATCGAAGCGCCTACCTCCAGGGCGACATGCCCCTGAGGCGAAACGGAAACCTGAGGCTCCTCGTCCAGCAGACGCAGGGTGGTCGTGGCCATGGGGACGGCTACGGCTATGGCAATGGGTACGGCTATGGATATGAGGGGGCCTATGACTATGGCGGGCATTCAGGACGATCGCTGGGCCTGAGCCTGGATCTCAGCGGACCGGCGCGGCCGGCCGATTGCCGGCGAAGCGCGTGGGATCGCACGGCTCAGCGCGCGGAGCCTGCTCCAAGCCGGCTCAACAGGTGCGCGCGTCCCGGGCGGCCGCTGATGGACGGGAACGAGCCTTGAGCGCACGTTTGGGACTCGTTGGCGCGTCTCCCGCGCAGCGCGCCGAGTCAGCAGGCGAACTGCATCTCGACATAGCCGTAGCGGGGATCACGACCCAGTCGGCGGCAGACGCTCCGTGGCGGCGTTGTGGCGCGGGCGGTCGAGGGTTTGGAGATCTGGGAGGGCGCCTTTCCGTATGGACGGCTCGGTCGCGCCAAAGAGTACGCGGAAGTGTCCCGGCTGGAACTCGGCGCCGTGGCGCCCGGCGGGCGGGCGTGTCCGATAAACAGGTATGGCTCGGCCACGGCGGGAGCAGCCGACCAGGCGAGGCCGGCAAGGACCGCGGCGGCCAGATTGACGCCACGAATACTGTGTAGAGATTTCATGGGCTTATCCATAAGCTGGCGCAGCTTGCTGGCGGAAAATGTTGAGAGCATGACGAGTAGGACGATGGGAATGTCGAAACGATCGGGTCTCCTCGCGGGCTCCATGCTGGCGCTCGCAATGCTCAGCGGTTGCGCGACTGCCACGCCGTACCAACCCAATATCGCCGCCGGGCGTCCGGCGCCGGGCGGCTTCTCGGAACAGCGCATCGAGCCCGACCGGTTTCGGGTGAGTTTCGCCGGCAACAGCCTGACGTCGCGGGAGACCGTCGAGAGCTACCTGCTCTACCGAGCCGCCGAACTGACGGCGGCGCAAGGCTTCGACTGGTTCACGATCGCCGATCGCCAGACCGACCGGAAGGCGCGCGCCTATGTGCAGACCGACCCCTTCTATAATTCCTGGTATGGCTCTCACTTCGGGCACTTCGCACCGAGCTGGCGCTACTACGGCCACGGCCACGGCTGGAACAGCTGGGGCCCGCACCTGGGCGGCTCCTTCTTCGGCAACCGGCTCGACGTCCGGACCATCGACAAATTCGAGGCGACGGCCGAGATCGTGATGCGACGCGGGGCCAAGCCGGCCGAGGATCCGGCCGCGTTCGACGCCCGCGCCGTGCTGGAGAGTCTCGGGCCGCGGATCCAGAGGCCGGCGCCGCGCGCCTGAAGTGCAGCTCACCGGCTCGCGGGTCGTAGCGGCGCTGGGGGCGCACGCTCCTGGTCGATCTTGTGAGTCGCGTGTCCGGCTTACAGGCGCTCGCGTGCGCACAATCGACCCGTCCCGTCGACTTTCATGAACACTGCATTCGGACGTCGTTCATCCCAACTCTGAACTAACTGTGCGATCTCGTGTTCATTCTCGGAAGGAGGACGTGATGGCACGCACAAAATTCGTCCAATTCGCACCGGTGTTCGTTGCAGGCCTCGCCGGCCTGGCCTTGGCCGGATGCTCCACCTACGGCGCGCGCGACTATGGATACTATGGCCGTTCATCCCCGCCCGCGTCCTACAGCTACGGTCGCGGCGCCATCTACACGGCGCCCTACGGGTACGATCGTGGTCAAAGCTATTCGCGGCGCTACTCTCGCGGGCACAATGGTTTCGGCCACATGGGGGGCCGCCGGCACTAAGTCGCGACCGCCTGTCCTGCCAGTCAATGAGCGGTCGGCGGAGATCGTGCGCCAAGTGCACTCCGCCGATTGGTTCGCCCAGAGACCGATCGTCCGCTTCAGCGAGGCGCTCTTCGCCGCGCCGCTGCCCCTCCCGGCGTGGCGGCAGCCGACGACCTCCCGCTGTGGGAAGCCGCCTCGCGCACTATGCGAGGACCTCTACTGAGCTGCAGCTGCGGCCGGCGGAGGGGTCGCCTTGCCTGCTTGAGAACTCCACACGTATGCCGTTCGAGCCAGAGCAACTAGCCTGGCTACGAGGTCCGTGACGAATTGGCTGCAATGGAAGACCCCGCGCGACTTTCTGCGGCGACGGCCGGACCGCCCGACCGGGTCGCCTGGACGCTCCTGACCCTCACCTGGCTGATCGCCCTCTCAGCGACGCTCGGCGCGTTGTTCATCGGCGAGGTCATGGGGCAAGCCCCGTGCAACCTCTGCTGGTTCCAGCGTGCGTTCATGTTCCCGCTGGCGATCGTGCTGATGGTGGCGTGCATGGTCGGGGATTTCCGGGTGGGGCGCTACGCCTTGCCCTTGGCCGCCACCGGCTGGCTCATCGCGTCTTACCACATGCTCCTGTTTGCCGGTGTGATCCCCGAAGAAATCAAGCCGTGCGGCGCCGGGCCCTCCTGCTCCACCGCGGACACGATCATTCTTGGCTGGCTTCCGATTCCGGTCCTCTCGCTGGCAGCGTTCACCGCCATTATCGTCCTCCTCTTCCTCGTTCGCCGCAGGTCCCCATGAACAGCCGGACCATCGTCCTCGTGATCGCCGGCCTCGCTTTGGCCGCCTTCGCAACCGCGGTCTACATGTACAACAGCCGTGGGACAGAAACGCCTGCGGCTCAGGTGCGGGGACCGGGCGCGTCCGCGCAGGTTGCGCCGCTCATTGCCGGGCCGGCAGGAACGCCGGCCGCCGCCGTTGGCGATCCTGCACTCGGTCCCGCCGCGCTAAAGGCTAATCCGTCGCAGCCGGCGGCGGCTGCGGCAGACGACAACACACTCGTGAGGACCCATTCGCCGTCCGTGGGGCCGATCGCCGCCAAGGTGACCATCGTCGAATTCTTCGACCCAGCCTGCGAGGCATGCCGCGCCTTCTATCCCATCGTGAAAGAGACGATTGCTCGGTATCCTGGGAACGTTCGGCTGGTCCTGCGCTACGCGCCGCTTCATCCGGGCTCGGACGAGGCCGTGCGCATACTGGAGACAGCCAGACTCCAGAACGTCTTCATGCCCGTGCTGGAGGCGCTCTTCGTACGACAGCCGGAATGGGCGGCGCACGGCTCGATGGATCTCGACAAGGCGTGGACAATCGCTGGCGAGGCCGGCCTCGATTTGACGCGCGCGAGGCAGGCGAGGATGGCTCCGCAGATCACCGCGGCGCTGAAGCAGGACATCCAGGATCTTGCAACGGTCGGCGTTTCGCAGACGCCCACCTTCTTCGTGAACGGCAAGCCGCTGCAGGAGTTCGGCGTGCGTCAGTTTCAGGACCTGGTGCGGGGCGAGGTCGCCGCCACGCGTTGATGTCTCGCAATCCGGCTTCTGCGTCCGCGGCTCGGTCGACCGCTTGCGCTTCCGTCGATCCCAAGCACGACCTCCATCCCAATGAGGGTCGCCAGCGCAACCCAGGCGGCAGGGTCTGAGGCGAGCGAGAGAAGTCTATCCACGAGCATCTTCGGTCGCTCAGAGATTGATGGTCCGGCCTTCGACGGCGAGGCAGGCCTCGCGCAAAGCCTCGGACAGCGTCGGGTGGGCGTGGCTTGTCCGTGCGATATCCTCGGAGGCTGAGCGGAACTCCATGGCCACCACTGCTTCGTGAATTAGGGATGAGGCGTCTGGAGCCAGAACGTGGACGCCCAGAATCTCATCCGTGCCAACTTGGGCGAGCACCTTGACCAGGCCCTCACGTTCAAGGCGAGCCTTCGCCATGGCGTTGGCCGAAAATGGAAACTTCCCGACCCTGTACTCGACCCCGGCAGACTTCAGTTGCTCTTCCGTCTGTCCCACCGACGCAAGCTCCGGCCAGGTGTAGACGACGGCCGGTATGGCCGCGTAATTCACATGGCCATAGCGACCGGCCAGGATCTCGGCCAAGGCGATGCCCTCTTCCTCGGCCTTGTGGGCCAGCATCATGCCGCCGATCACGTCGCCAATCGCGTAGACGCCGCGCACGCTGGTCTGGAAGTCCTTGTCGACAGTCACCATGCCCTTCGCGTCGAGCTTGACGCCGAGTTCCGCCAGTCCTGCGCCCGCCGTGAGCGGACGCCGTCCGATGGAAACCAGGACGTAGTCCGCCTCAAGCCGGACCGGTTCGCCGCCCGCGCTCGGCTCAAGGTCCAGGCTGATCCCACTCTCCGTTTGGCGGCAGCCGGTCACCTTCTGCTGCAGACGAAACTGCATGCTCTGCTTTTCCAGCACCTTCTGCAACGCTGTCGCCATTTCCGCGTCCAGGCCGGCGGCGATGCGATCCAAGTACTCGACCACGATCACCTCGCTGCCGAGGCGGAGCCAGACTGACCCCAGTTCCAGGCCCACGTATCCACCCCCGACCACGACCAGCCGCTTGGGAATCTCAGGAAGGCTGAGCACGCCGGATGATGAGACGATCCGCTGCTCATCGACCGGCACCCCAGGCAGGGGCGTCGCTTCCGAACCGGTTGCGATGACCACGGCGCGGGTCGCGGTCACCTCATTGACGCCGCCATCCGCCTTCGTGACCTCGACGCGATCGGCAGCCAGGAGACGGCCCCGGCCCTTGAGCCAGGTGACGCCATTCTTCTTGAACAGGTAGGCCACGCCAGCGCCCAACTCACTGACGACCTGGGTCTTATGCGCCATCACGCCGGCAAGGTCGGGACGGATATTGTCGACCAGGACGCCGAAGGCGGCTAGGCCCTTGGCCGCCACCAGCCGTTCCGTGGACTGCAACAGGGCCTTGGACGGGATGCATCCGATGTTGAGGCAGGTCCCGCCCAGCAGCTCACGCTCCTCGACGACGGCCACTTTCATGCCGAGCTGGCTGGCGCGGATGGCGGCCGGATAGCCGCCCGGTCCTCCACCGATGATGACGACGTCAAACGACGCCATGGCGCGCCTCCTTTGCCTGTGGCTCATCGAGGTTCGCCGCGGCTGAGGGCCGCAAGGCATAGAAGGCTTGTCGCACCCGTGTGACGCGCTCGGACCGGCGCAGCGTGAACCGTTCTCCGTCCAGGATGGCGGGGATGGGATCGTCCGAGTTGATCTCCAGACTCTCCAGGCGGGCATGGGTGACGGTCTGATCGGCCCGCCAGTCCCGAAAGGCAGAGATCGCCACCAGGCGGATGGCGTCGCCCGCGCCTTCGATGTCGATGGCCGCAGCCTTAAGCGGAACCTCAAGATCATCCTGCGGTGACGCATCGCAGCCACCACTCGAAGTATTCAGCAAAGCGGCGACCCGCATTGATCGCAGGTCCAGGTCAGGCAGCATGATCGGCTCACGGATGCTCGGAGCGTCAGGGTCCGACGCAACGGTCAGGTTGGCGAAGTTTGCGGGGTTGGGCGGACGCAGTTCCTCAGCGCAACGGCTGCGCAGTGTTCCGGTTGCGGCTCAAAGCGGCGCCGAAGACCCTAGTCGTCAAAGAGGCCGCCGAGAAAGCCGCGCCGCCGCCCACCGTGGCCGCCGCCGCCATGCCCACCGCCGTGTTGCCCGGACCGACCTCTATCCCAGGGCTGGCCGTAGCCCGGCGCCGATCTGGCGGCCGGCTCGGGAAACCTCTGCGGCGGGGCCGCTTCGGTCATACGCTGCGCTTCACTCGATAATCCTGTGGAGTTCCCCGCGATCGAGCCAGACCCCCCAGCATTTCGGGCAGTAGTCGACTCGATCCCCTAGCAGTCGGTCATCACCAGCTCCACCCGGCAAGCGGGGCAAACGAGGCCCTGATCGTGGCGGGTCGAGCGGAGCGCCGGTGTTTGTCATCTGCCTCTCCTGTCGGCGCCCGTTCGCGCGGGCGAGCGGGCGCCTTCGGAGAAGGTGAAGTGCGCCTTAGTGGTGACGATCGTATCCGCCGCGCCGGCCCACATGGTGGTCGCGGTCGCGCCGATGCTCGCGGCGTACGTGGCGTTCGGAGCGGCCGTTGTAGCCGTAGCCCTGGGCGCCGTAGTAGGCCGATCCGCCATTGTAGGCGCTGCCGCCGTAAGGCTGGGCGTAGCCGTACTGCACGGGCGGGGCGTAGGACCCGCGATCGTAGCTCTGGCCGCGATAGGGCTGCTGCTGACCGTAGTAGGGCTGCAGGTCGTAGTAGCCCTGCTGGCCGCCGTAGCCGTAGGGCTGCGCCAGCGCCGCCGACCCGCCGAGGACAGAAGCGGCCGCCGCTGCGGCGATGAGCAATTTCATGGAATTTACTCCGGTTTGCTGGCGGAATATCCGCGCAGCGATCAGGCATCCTCGCCGCACGCGCCTGAACTCCAACGGAACGGTCGGCGTCATCTGCTGTTCATGTGCAGGACGACAGGTCGGGAACTCCCATGACATTCGACACCGACGGCTTCTGGGAGATCGCGACCACGTCTTCAACCTCGCGCTGGCCTTCGCGCTCGCCCTGCCGTCGGTTGGGGCCGGGAGCGCCACGATCGCAGCGCCAGCATCCGCACCTTCCCCCTCGTCGCGATCGCCAGCTGCGGCTTCGTGCTGGTCGGCGTCGCGATACTCGGACGTGAGTCCATAGGCTAGTCCCGGATCATGGAAGGGTTGCTCACCGGTGTCGGCTTCATCGGAGGCGGCGCCATCCTGAAGCGGGCGGCAACGCGACTGGCACGGCGACGGCGGCCAGCCTGTGGGCGACGGGTGCTCTGCGCGCGGCAGTCGGATACCGCCTCTACGACATCGCGGCCATCAGCCTCACACCGTTCCTGACCCTGCGCTGCGCGCGGCCGATGGACAGGCGGCTCAGCAATCGGGGGCTAGGAGGAAACCTGAGAGACACCGCCTCGCGGTCGCCAATTACCTGGCGCCCTAGCCTTCACCGACCATGCCGCCGGGGCGCGTAGTTCTGGGATCGTCTTCGGTGACATCGGCTGCAGGTTCCCCAGACGTCCCTTCACCGATCATTCCGCCGGTTCCCGCGTCGCCCGCAACGTTCGGAACCTGAGCGCTACCGGGCTCGGACGGACCAGTTGGCTTTCGCGTCGGCCGTCCGCTCGGCGACCTGGGTTGCTTCGTCATCTCACGCTCCTGTCTTTCATCAGCGCAGGTTCGCCGCGAGGCGAATCCACGTCTACTCAAGAAACCCGCTGACATCAGAGAGGATGCTTGCCCGCAACCCCTTCGCTATGAATGAAAAGCGCTCGGGCTTCACCTCATCGACAAACGAGGCTGTCTGAGCCATCTGGGCGGCGGTCAGGCCACGAAGCCCGCAAGGCATGCCTTGGGCCCCCGATATGGGGCGCCCTATCGCCTCCAGCCCCGCGATCGCCGCGAAGACCGTGCGCGTCACGCTGCGGCGCAATGACGATCTTCAAGCGACGCCGCACCACGCCACCCTCCCGACCGACCGTCGCGACGATCGGCGTAAGCACGGAATCGCGGCTGCGGCAGTCTGGTCCCTATTCGATTCTTGGGCCCCTGGCGCGACGGAGACTGCCCGCATTTCGACGCGGTCGGGCGCTAGCGCTTCCGCTTGCGCCGCCGGATATCCGGTAGCGTCCGCAAGGAGCTGAGCCGCGTCTTCGCCAAGACCCGGGCAAGGTCCTGCGTCACGGCGCCCAGGGCGGGTCCGTACATGCGGGTGAGGCGGTCACGGAACAGAGCGGCCACGCCCGATATCTGCAGGTAGTGACGGACCGCAGTGCCGCCGTCAGCCGGTCGCAACTCGAACCCGAACCGCAGGCCCAGAATCCCTGGAACCCCGGACGTCCAGATCAGCGCTGCGCCCGGCTCCGCCGTGTTGACTTTGCTCTCGAAACGAACGGCGCGATGGACGCCTGACTTTGTTCGCCACCCGAGCTGATAGCCCATCGCACAGCCGACCTCGGGCGCGCCGTCGACCAGGACCGCCTTGGTCCAGGCCCGGTAGCCCGAAAAGTCCGTCAGGACGCGCCAGACGGCCGGAGGTGGCGCGTTGACCTTCACCTCGCGGCTGATTTCGAACATCGGGTGACCTCAGGCCTTATGAGGGATCTGCAGGGGTCCCTCATCCGGATGCTCGCCTGCCTCGCAGGCCTCCAAGGTCGCGTGCTTCACCTTGAAGTCCCGCGCCAGCATCGTCCGGATCGCGGCCTTGACGGCGGCGAACTCCGACAGCGAGGCGCTCTGCGGCTGCACATGGGCTTCAAGGGCGCGGGCGTGTTCGCCGAGGTTCCAGAGGTGGACGTGGTGCACGTTAAGCACGCCGTCCACACCGCGGATCGCATCGACGACCCGGTCGAAGTCGAGGCTGTCCGGGGTCGCGTGCATCAGCAACCGGATGGTCCGCGGCAGGAGCGAGAAGCCCTGGTAGAGGACGTAGGCCGCGATGATCAGCGTCACGATCAGGTCGGCGACATAGAGGTCGAACAGCAGGATCAACGTGCCGGCGATGATGACCCCCACCGACGCCAGGGCATCGGAGACGTTGTGCAGGAAGGCGGCCTTGATGTTGAGGCTGTGCTTGGCGCCGACCCGCACCATCAGCGCGGTGGCCACGTCGATGACGAGGGCGATCCCCGCGACGATCACGATGATCCAACCCTCGACGGGCTGCGGGTCAATGAACCGCAGGATCGCCTCGTAGACCAGATAGAGGCCGACGATGATCAGGGTCGTCAGGTTGATCAGGGCGGCGACCACCTCAGCCTGGCCGTAGCCGAAAGTCATCAGCTTGTCGGCGGGCCGGCGACCCACCTTGCGCGCGAAGAGCGCGATGGCGAGGGACGCCGCGTCGTTCAGATTGTGCAGGGCGTCGGCGATCAGCGAGAGCGACCCGGAGATGGCGCCGCCAACCAGCTGGGCGACTGTGAGCAGCACGTTCACGACGACAGCGCCCACCAGACGTCCGTCGCTCATGCCCTCGGTGTCGTGGTGGTGGCCGTGACCATGTCCGTGGGCTTCACCGTGATCGTGGGCGTCCGCGTTCACGAATGGAGCTCCGCCAGCGCATCGCACGGGGCGGTCTCTGTCTGGATGGTGACGTGATGCACATCGAAGTCCGCCGCGAGGGCGCCTGTCACGCGCTGCCGCACGGCCTCGCCTTCCGCGCCGGGGGCGAGGACCACGTGGACCGTGCAACTGGGCTGGTCCGCGCCCGAGACCCAGATGTGCAGGTCGTGGACCCCCGCCACGCCGGGCGTTTCGCCGATGATCCTGCGAAGGGCATCCAGCGCCACGCTGGACGGCGCGCCTTCTAGCAGAATGTTGGTGCTGTCGCGCAGTAACACCCAGGTTCGGGGGAGGACCCAGAATCCGATGGCGATCGCGACGATCGGATCGACCCAAGCCCAGCCCGTGAAGCGGATGACAAGGGCGCCGCCGATCACTCCGATCGAACCCACCATGTCGGCCCAGACCTCAAGGTAGGCGCCCTTGACGTTGAGGCTTTTGTCCTTCCCGCCGGCCAGGATGCGCATGCAGACCAGGTTCACGGCTAGGCCGATGCCTGCGACGATGAGCATGCCGGTGGACTCCACCGACGCCGGCTCGAAGAGGCGGCGGGCCCCTTCGACGAGGACATAGATCGCCACGGCGAACAGCAGTATCGCGTTGAAGGCGGCGGCCAGGATCTCGAAGCGCCGGTAACCGAAGGTCCGGCGGTCGTCGGCCTTCCGAGCTCCGATCTTGATGGCGGCCAACGCGATCGCTAGGGCGACCACATCGGTGAACATGTGCGCGGCGTCGGAGAGCAGCGCCAGGCTCTTGAAGACCAGCCCGCCGATGACCTCGGCGACCAGGAACGTCGAGGTCAACGCCAGCGCAATGGTCAGCTGGCGCGCGTTGGCGTTGGTCGTGTGGCTGTGCGCATGGCCCGCCTTCCCGTGCCCCGCGTCACCAGGCTCACTGGCATGGCGGGACTGCGACGCTTCTTGGCTCATGGCGAACTTCCCCTCACCCACCTGCGGTGCCTCACGACCTTCGCTGCGCGCCCCGCCAGCCTCGAGTGTGTGCGCGCGCTGCCGGGAAGCTCCGGTGCACACCTGGGAACAGGCTCTCAACGGCTTCCGTTCCCTTGTTCCAGGGTGTCGACCGATGCGGAGTTCTCGGTTGAGACTTGCGCCGCTCGCCTACAATGGGGCCGCCTCCAGCCAGGAGCCCACGGCCAATGCCCGCAGTGTTCGCGCCGGGCGCCGCGGACCCGTCGCGTGCGGCGGCGCCGCTCCGGAAAGGCCCCGTAGCCCCCGCGGTAAGCTCATCTAGCGTCGCCATGGCGGCAGGCTCCTGCGTGACGACAGGGCGGACAAATGGAAAAGCGTCACCGCCGACGGTCCCCTGGCCGGCTGCCGGGGACACCCTGATCCTGCTGCGGCAGCAGTCCGCCGCGGCCGACACTGCCTAGCAGTTGCTCCAGGACCGTCATCTCGCGGCCGCGGGTCGGCGTCTCGCGGGAGCTGAAGGCGATCTGCTTGCCGTCGCCCAGGTTGAAGCTCTGCACGCTGGCCACCGACTCGGTTTCCTTGTCGAAGGTCACCGCCACGACGTCGCGCTTCACCACCTGCGGCCGGCGAAAAGCCACCCGTTGCTTGATCTGGCTCATGTAGAACCAGACGTTGGGGTCGAAGGTGGATACCACAGAGGGCGAGCCGAGCTTGGCGCGGGCCGTGGACTTGGTGTCGGTCCCCACCACCAGCTCGGTCGGCTTGGAATCGATCGCCTGGAAGCCGGAATAGGCGGTGATGGGGGCGCAGGCGCCGAGGGTCAGGCCGCCCATGCACAGGGTCGCAAGCAGCGCCCAGCTGGCGGGGTGGGTCAATCGACGCGTCATTGGGAATCCTTCCGACGCCGGACATATCCGACGGGCGATGGGCGGCATGGGTGGGGGGTCATCGGGTCGCCTCGCAGGCGTCCCGGAACCGCACGGCGCAGACCCGTAGATCTTCGTCAGCCGAAGGTCTGGCCGGTCGGCTAGCCGCAGTACGCGCAGGGCGACGGCGCGGCCAACCGCAGGAGTTCCAGCACGTCCGGGTTCCGGGTCCGTATACTCAAGGGGTTTCGGCATCCGGCGGTCAGACTCCCAGCAGAAACAAGGTGACGATGACGGCAAGGAAGAAGAGGGCGGCGAGCAGCAGGAGCACCGCCCAGAGCGAGGCGCGGTTCGTTGAAGGCTTGGGGTCATGCATGTCGCACCGGTAAGGACTGGCGGCGCGTCGGGAGACCGGTCGATGGGGGCGTGGGGAGCGCCAACAGTACGAGGCGCAAACCGAGGCGCGCGCCCCAGGCTCCGCTGAGATCGACATGCCTGCTCTTGGTCACGCCGGCCGGGTGACAGGGGCCCAGGCTCTGCGCCTGGCCGAGCCGCCGCGATGGCTCCCCGTGGGAGCTCAGGACGGGCCGAAGCCAGGCCGGGAGGAGTGCGACGCTCACGCCGATTTCTCGCGATAGGCCAGCAGGCGCAGCGCGTTGGCGACGACCAGCAGGGTAGAGCCCTCATGGAAGACGACAGCCGCCCCGATCTTCAGCCCGAACAGGGTCGCCGGGATCAGGAACGCCACCATGCCCAGGCTGGCCCAGAGGTTCTGCTTGATGATGCGGCTCGTCTGCCGGCTCAGGCCCACCGCGAACGGGAGGTGCCGCAAGTCGTCGGCCATGAGGGCGACGTCGGCGGTTTCGAGGGCCACGTCGGACCCTGCCGCGCCCATCGCGATCCCGACCGTGGCGTTGGCCATCGCCGGCGCGTCGTTGACGCCGTCGCCCACCATCGCGACCAGGCCCTCCTTCTCGCGCATGGTCTTGATGAAGGCGACCTTGTCCTCCGGCATCATGCCGCCGATGGCTTCGTCCAGGCCGAGCTTGGCGGCCACGGCGTCCGCGACGCCCTGGTTGTCGCCCGACAGCATCACGATCCGGCGGAGACCCAGGCCCCGCAGCTGCGAGATAACGCCGGCCGCGGCCTCACGGGGGGTGTCGAGCAGACCGAGGACTCCCAGGTAGCGGGCGCCAGACCGCACCACCATCACCGTCCGGCCCTGCCGTTCCAGACGACTTACGTCGTTCATTATCTCTTCGGGGAGCCCACCGTCGGCCAGCGCTTCAAAGAGTTTTGGCTTGCCGACGTACACTTCGATCCCCCCGACGCGAGCACGAATGCCCTGCCCCGTCAGGCTCTCGACGGCCTCGGCAGATGGCAGCGTCGCACCGTGCCCCCGCTCTTGAGCCGCAAGCACGACAGCGGAGGCCAGCGGGTGGTCGCTCTGCGCTTCCACGGCTGCCGCCGTCTCCAGGAGTTCCTTCTCCGTGACCCCTATCGCCGGGTCGATGTCGGTCACCCGGGGCTTTCCCTCGGTCAGCGTCCCGGTCTTGTCGAAGGCGAGCGCGGTGAGCGTACCAAGGTTCTCCAGGGGCCCGCCGCCCTTCACCAGGACGCCGCCCCGCCCCGCCCGCGCGACCCCGCTGAGCACAGCGCTCGGCACCGAGATGGCCAGGGCGCACGGGCTGGCCGCCACCAGGACGGCCATGGCGCGATAGAAGCTGACGCTGAACGGCTCGTCGAGGACGAGAAACGCCAGCATCAGCCCGCCAACCAGGACAAGCACCGAGGGCACGAAGATGCGCTCGAAGCGGTCCGTGAACCGCTGGGTCGGCGATCGCTGAGCCTCCGCTTCGGCGACCATCTTCACGACGCGCGCCAGGGTCGACTCGGTCGCCAGCCGGGCCACCTTCACCTCAAGTGCGCCCGCGCCGTTTATGGTCCCGGCGAACACCCGGTGCTCCGCCGATGCCTTACTGAAGTCGGCCCCCACTGCGGCGGGTCGCTTGTCGACAGGGATGCTCTCCCCGGTCACCGGCGCCTGGTCGACACTGCTTTCGCCCGCCACCACCGGCCCGTCGGGGGGAAGCTGATCGTTCGGCCTGACAAGCACGATGTCGCCGAGCTGAAGATCTGCGACGGCGACATCTTCTACTTCGCCGTCGCGCTTCCTCGTGGCGCGCTCGGGCGCCAGCTCTGCGAGCGCCTCGATCGCGCGCCGGGCGCGCCCCATGGCGTAGTGTTCAAGGGCGTGGCCCAGACTGAAGAGGACGAGCAGCAGCGCGCCTTCCGCCCATTCGCCCAGGGCCGCCGCACCTGCCGCGGCGACCAGCATCAAGGTGTCGATCTCGAACCGGCGATGCCGCAGGTTGTCGACGGCCTCCCGCACGGTGAAGTAGCCGCCAAAGACATAGGCCAGGCCGTACAAGCCCAACGGAAAGGCGCCCGGGACCCGGAACGACAGCAACCAACCGGACAGGAGCGCGGCGCCCGCGATCGCCGCGAAGATCAGTTCCGTCCGCTCGCCGAAGACGCCGCCGTGGTCGTGACCATGGCCGCCAGGGCCATGCTTGTGGGCGGGGTCGGACGTTCCGTGCTCGCCGGGGCCGTGCGCGTGACCCGCGTGCGGATCAGGAGCACCGGGCACGGCATCGTTCGCCGCGGTCCAGCGCCCGGCCGTCTGGTGGCTCTCGTTGGTAGGCTTGTCTTCAGCCATGGCGGCTTCCGTTCTGGCGAGGCCGCTAGGACGGCGACGGGGCTGCCCGCGTCACGTGCCGCAGGACTTCGACGGCCTCCAGTGTGATGAGGCCGATGTCCGGAAGGTCCGCGAGACTCGCCGCGAACGCCCGAAGCTTCTGCTCCTCGTCCACGATCTCGATGACCACGGACTGGTCGTCCTCCAGCAGGCGCCGGGCATGCAGATGCGGGGTGTGTCCGAAGCCGACGAGGGCTTGGAGCACAGTCGCTCCGGCGAGGCCCGCTTCGCGAGCGCGGATGGCCACCACCTCGAAGACCTTGCGGTCTCCGAAATAGGCCGCCTCATCGGTGAAGATGCGGAGCAGTTTGCTGACGGGGTCCATCGGTGGGGTCTCCTGGGCGGTCACGGCGCGCGCCCTACTCTGCCGGCACGAGGCTGGGGTCGGTTCGCGGCCGGCGCTTGCGACGCTCGGCGAAGTCCAGGACCACCTGGGTGATCGCGGGCAACACCAGCAGCGTGAGCGCGGTCGCGGTGATGAGGCCGCCGATCACCACCATGGCCAGCGGCTTCTGCACCTCCGCGCCCGTTCCGTGCGCCAGCGCCATCGGGATGAAGCCGATGGCCGGCACGAGGCCCGTCATCACAACCGGCCGGACCTTTTCCATCATGCCTTCGACGATGGCCTTGGTGGTCGGAAGGCCGTCGTCCAGACGCTGGCGGATCGCACTCATCACCACCAGGCCGTTCAGGACGGCGACGCCCGCAAGCACGATGAAGCCCACGGCGGCCGAGACGGAGAAGTTGATCCGTGTCAGGGCAAGGGTAAACACCCCGCCGGCGAGCCCCAGCGGGATGGCGGTGAAGACCGCGACCGCCAGGGGCACGCTGCCGAGCGCCATGTAGAGCAGGGCGAAGATCGCCAGGAAGCAGATCGGCACCACGATCGAAAGCCGTTGCGAAGCCGCCTGCAGGTTCTCGAACTGGCCACCCCAATCGAGGAACGTGCCCGGGGGCAACGCCACCGACTCGACCTTGGGCCTTGCAGCCTTGACGAAGGACCCGACGTCGCGTCCCCGCACGTTGGAGGAGACCACGACCCGGCGCTTGCCGTTCTCGCGGCTGATCTGGTTCAGGCCCTCGGTGTAGCGGAACTGCGCCAACTGGCTGAGCGGGACGGAACCACGGGCGTGACCGTCCTCCCCCGGCAACATGACCGGCAGGGCGCCCAGGGCGTCCAGGCTGGCGCGTGTCGCCGCGGGTACGCGGACCACGACGTCAAAGCGCCGGTCGCCTTCGAACAGCATCCCCGCTTCACGACCCGCCATGGCCGCAGCCACGGTGTCGGCCACCTCTTCCACGGTAAGGCCGAAGCGCGCGATCGCGCCCCGGTCGAACTGGACGTCCAGCGTCGGGGCTCCGCTGACCTGCTCGACCTTCACGTCGGCCGCGCCGGGGGTGGACGACAGAGCCGCTGCGATCCGCTTGCCGGTCGCCGTCATCTTGTCGAGGTCATCGCCGTAGATCTTCACGGCCACGTCGCCGCGGACCCCACCGATCAGCTCGTTGAACCGAAGCTCGATCGGCTGGCTGACTTCGTAGCCCTGCCCGACGAGGGCGCCGGTCTTGGCCTCGATGCGGGCGATGACGTCGTCCTTTGTCTTGACGCCCTTCGGCCAATCCTTCTGCGGTTTCAACAACACGAAGCCGTCGGAGATGTTCGGAGGCATCGGGTCCGTCGCGACCTCTGCGGTGCCCGTCTTGGAGAACATCAGCTCCACTTCCGGGAGGCTGCTGATCGCCGTTTCGACGCCGCGCTGCATGCGCAGCGACTGCTCCAGCGAGGTGGAGGGAATGCGCTGCGAGGCCACCGCGAGGTTTTTCTCGTCGAGCTGGGGGATGAACTCCTGCCCGAGCAGCGTGAACACGAAGCCAGACAGAACGAAGATGCCGACCGCCGCGCCGATGAACGGCCAGGGGCGGGCCACGGCCCTATGCAGCAACGGGATGTAATGCTGGTTGACCTTGCGGATCAGCCAGACCTCTTTCTCCGCCACCTTGCCGCGGATCAGCAGGGCGACCATCGCCGGCACGAAGGTCAGCGACAGGATGAAGGCCGCCGCCAGGGCCAGCATCAGGGTGATGGCCATGGGCGAGAAGGTCGTGCCCTCGACCCCCTGGAAGGTGAGCAGGGGTGCGAACACCAGGAAGATGATCGCCTGGCCGTAGACGGTCGGCCGGATCATCTCCTGGGAGGCCAGCATGGTCTCCTCGAGCCGCTCGCGAAGGTCCAGCAGACGGCCTTCGTGGTGCTGCCGCTCGGCCAGCCGGCGCAGGCAGTTCTCGATGATGATCACCGCGCCATCGACGATCAGGCCGAAGTCGAGCGCGCCCAGGCTCATCAGGTTGCCCGAGACGCCGAGAGTATTCATCCCGATGGCCGTCATCAGGAATGAGATCGGGATGATGAGCACGGCGATGGCCGCGGCCCGCACGTTGCCGAGCAGGAAGAAAAGGGCCACCGCCACCAGCACGGCGCCTTCGAAGAGGTTGCGCTGAACCGTCGCGATCGTGGCGTTGACGAGCTTTGAGCGGTCCAGGGTCGGCTTGACGGCCACCCCGACCGGAAGCGATTTCTCCAGCGTCTCGAGCTTCTGGCCCACCGCCTTGGCGACGGTCCGGCTGTTCTCGCCGATCAGCATCAGGGCGGTGCCGACCACGACCTCGTGGCCGTTCTGGCTGGCCGCGCCCGTGCGGAGCTCGCCGCCGATGCGTACCGTGGCCACATCCTTGACCGTGATCGGCACGCCGCCGCGGGTCGCGATCACAGCATTGGCGATCTCGTTGGCCGATCGGATGCGGGCGTCGGCCCGGACGAGGTAGGCCTCGCCGGCGCGCTCGAGGAAGTTGGCGCCCACAGAGAGGTTGGCGGCCTCCAGGGCCTTGGCCAAGTCGGAGAACGAGACGCCGTAGGCGTTGAGCTTCACCGGGTCCGGCTCGACGAGATACTGCTTCTCAAACCCGCCGATCGAGTCGACGCCGGCGACGCCGCTGACCGTGCGCAGCTGGGGACTGATGATCCAGTCCTGGACGGTGCGCAGGTAGGCTGCGCGCGAGACGTCATCGGTGAGCCGCTCGCCTTCGGCGGTCAGGTAACTGCCGTCCGACTGCCAGCCGGGCTGGCCGTCGCGGATCTTGGCGCCCTTGCCGCCCGGATTGGCGAAGTCGACGGTGTACATGAAGACTTCGCCGAGTCCGGTGGTCACCGGACCGATCTGCGGCTGCGTGCCTTCCGGCAGGTTCTCGCGGGCCTGGGCGATCCGCTCGCTGACCTGCTGGCGCGCGAAGTAGAGGTCGGTGCTCTCCTTGAAGACCGCCGTCACCTGCGAGAAGCCGTTGCGTGATATTGACCGGGTGCTCTCCAGCCCCGGAATGCCCGCCAAGGCGGTCTCGATCGGGAACGTCACCCGCTTCTCGATGTCGGCGGGCGAGAGCCCGGGGTCCACCGTGTTGACCTGCACCTGCTTGTTGGTGATGTCGGGGACCGCATCGATCGGCAGCCGGGTCAGTTGCCAGACGCCGATCGCCGAGACGATGGCGATGAAGAAGACGATCGCCCAGCGCGCCCGGACGGACAGGGCTATGAGGCCGGCGATCATTGCTCAAACTCCAACTCAGTGTGCGGTCCGCCGACCAGGCTCACCTGGATACGGGCGACGCTGGCGCGCGGTACGTGAAGGTCCGCTTGGTAGGGGTGCGTCTCGGGGTGGTTCGCCGTGAAGCGGCCTCGCCACACGGTCGGCTCACGCGCGACCATGGTCCCGTCGGGACCGAAAGCGGTGACGTGAAGATGCCCGTAGATCGGGCCGCTCCACAGGGGATCGCGGCTTACGACGCCCCTGACGACCGTGTTGGACCCCTTACCGAGGTAGCCGCTGACGATCCTGAGGTGACGACCGCTCTCCAGCGAGAATGCAGGCATCGGCTCGCTCTTCGCCAATGCTGCGCTGGGCCGGGTCGCGCAGCCGCTAACGCAGAGCCCAAGGACTGCGGCGGTGGCAGGCGCGAGGAGGCTAGTGTTCATCGCCCTCGCCCTTTCCGAGTTCGGCTTTCAGCAGGAAGGCGTTGCGTGCGGCGATGGTCTGGCCGGCGGTCAAGCCGTGAACGATCTCGGCCCGCCCAGCGCTGCGTTGTCCCACGGTGACCGGGCGCGCCTGGAAGCCTTTGGCCGTGCGTACGAACACCACGTCGCGGCCTTCAAAGCTCTGCACAGCTTCGTCCGGCACGACGATGGCTTTCGAGGCCCGGACAACGCTCGGAATGATCCGCGCGCGGGCGGTCTGGCCCGGTTGCAGCCCGAGCGCCGGCACGTCGACCACGGCGGTCGCTGTGCGAGTCTCAGCGCTCAACGACGGGGTGATGGAGCGAACGCGGCCCTCGATCGTGCGGCCGTCGGCCAATTCCACCACGGCGCGGTCACCGGGCGAGATGCGCGGAGCGTCCGCCCCGCTGATGGACGCACGAACCTCGATGCGCTGCGGGTCGGCGACCCTGAAGAGTTCCGTCTCAGACTGCACGAATGCACCCAGGCTGACCGAGGCGGCGGTGATCCTCCCTGATATCGGGCTCGAAACCACTACGCCGCGGCCATCGGAGGTGACGTTCGCCGCTCCAGAGGCGACCTGCGCACGCCGCGCTTCGGCGTTGGCCGCCGCGGCCTCGGCCTGCGCGGTCTCATAGTCCTGACGCGCCGACACGCGTTGTTCGAAGAGACGTTTCTCGCGGGCAAGCTGCTTCTGGGCAAGGCTCGCCCTCGCGGACGCCACGGACCGGTCAGCGGCGATCTGTGCGGCCTCGCGGCTCTCGACAATCGCCAGCGGCTCGCCGGCCCGTACCGGGTCCCCCAGGCGCTTGTAGATGCGGGTGACAGCGCCAGCCGCACGCGCCGTCAGCACCGCCTGGCCGTTGGGTGCGGCCTCAACGGTGGCCTGGGCCAACACCTCGTTGGCGAACCCTCCGACCGCTACCGGCTGGACGAGAATGCGAGCGGCGGTGATCCCTTCCGCCGTCATCTCAATTGCGTCAGCCTCTCCCTCCTTGTGCTCGGGCTCTTCCGTCGCGACGGGGGCCTGAGCCTTGCCGGCGGTCATCTTGGCGATGCCGAATCCGCCGGCACCGGCGAGCACCACGGCCGCCGCCACTCCAACGTAGAGGCGCATCTTGTTGTCTTGCTTCACCGGGGATCTCCGAAGGGTGTGGCGCCCGCGAGACGCGCGAGGCCCGCCTGGGCGCTCAGGCGTTCGACGGCGGCGTTGATGGTCTGGGCGCGCGCCTCAGCGAGCGCCCGCTGGGCGTTGAGCAGTTCGACGAGGTCGAGCTTGCCCCCCTCGTAGCCAAGGCGGGTCAGCCGGTATGCTTCCTCGGCGGTGCGCTCCCCTTCCTGCGAGGCGCGAAGCCGGGTTTCCGCCGCGCTGAGCCGGGCCGATCCCGAACGGACGGCGGCCTCGGCCTCCAACAGGGCGGCGCTGAGCCGAGACTCGGCGGCGCTCAATTCGGCCTGCGCGGCGCTGATGTTGCCGCGGTTCCGGTCAAAGACCGGGAACGGGATCGAGACCCCAGCCACCATCGCTGTCGCGTCGTCGCCCTCGAAGCGCCGGGCCCCGACGGAGACGGTGACGTCGGGAACGGCCCGGATACGCTCGACGCGGATGCGTCGCGCAGCGGCTTCACGTTCAGCCTGCGCCGCGAGATAGCCGGGGCTGGCGAGAGGATCGGGCAGCGTTGCGGGGAAGGCCTGGTCAGCGCGCGCGAGCAGGCTGATCGAAATGGAGGTGATCGGCGCGGGCGCACCCACCAAGGCGGTCAGGTTCGAGAAGGCCGTGGCCCGTGCGGCGCGAGCCTCCTCGACCGCCGCCCGGGCGGCCTGCAGCGCCGCCAGCGCCTGGACGCGGCGCAGGTCGGCCTCGCGGCCGGCCTCCACCAGTGCGCTGGCGATGCGGGAGTCCTCCTGGGCGAAGCCAGCCGATTCCATCGCCAACTGCAGCCGGCGATCCGACGCTTCCGCCTCGGCATAGCTTGCAGCCAGGTCGAAGGCGTACTCGCCCTGGATCCGCACGGCGCGGGCGCGCGCCGCCTGCACCTCCGCTCGGCCAACCGCGACCCGGGCCGAGCGCTTGCCGCCCAGTTCGAGGGTCTGTTCGATCGAGGCAGTCGTCTCGGCCAGGCTCGTGCCCCTGAACGGACCTGAACCCGAGAAATTCTCGACCTCCACGCCGATCGTGGGGTTGGGGATGGCCCGGGCCTGACGCGCCAGACCCTCGGCGCGCGCGATCTCCGCGCGGGCTTCGGAGAGGCGCGGCGCCGTGGTCTGGGCTTGGCGCAGCAACTCCGGAAAAGGAGGCGCTGGGTCGGCAAACGCCGCGCCGGCGCAGAGCACATAGGCGCTAACGCCCAGCAGCAGAGCCGTCGGAAACGGCCGTCGACTGATGACAGACAAGGTATACCCTTCTCACGTTGAAACGAATGCGGGCGCGTTCACCCGCGCGAGGTTCGTTCAGACGCGAGGGGGCCGTTCCAGGCGTGATATCGCTCGGGAGCGCGCGTGCTGGCTCTGCACCTTCACGGCGAGGCTCGTCACCGTGGGATGGGCCACTACTTCGACGGCGAGCGATGGAGGATAAGGGGTCGCGTGGTGGCAGTGGCCATGCTGGCAAAGGCCACGGTCGCCACCCACGTCGGGCGCGGGGGATCCGGGGGTGTCGGATGCGACGGTCGCGGAGTCCGACGTCGCCATCCCGTCATCAAGAACCTGTTGAGCGACCGCGGCGGGCGCTTCATTGCTGCAGACCGCGGCCTCGGCCACCGGTGCTGTCATTAGGGCGAACGCGAGCACGACAGCCATGAAGCCGCCGACTCTTCGCCAGAATGTCTGAGATCCCGTCACAGCCGCTCTATAGCCCGGTGGCGGTAGAAGGATAGTTAATATCGCTGCGTTGTCCGACACGCGCCGCCCGAAGCTCCGCCCGGGCCTGGTCGGTGATCTGCCAGGCGGAGCGCAGGAAGACCGCGGCGAGCAGCACGCCGACCACGAGGTCCGGCCAGCGCGAGCCTGTGAGCGCGACGGCCAGGCCGGTCGCGGCGACGGCCAGGCACTGGATCAGGTCGTTGCGGGTGCACAGCCAGACCGAGCGCACATTCGCGTCACCTTCGCGATAGCGCATGAGGAGGACCGCCGCGACGAGATTGGCCGCGGCGCCGAACAGCCCCAGACCGGAGATGGCCGCGCCGTCGGGGACGGTCCCCGACACCGCGCGCCAGACCGCGAAGACGAGGATCGCGGCGGCCATGACCGCCAGGCTCGCGCCCTTGAAGAGCGCGGACACCGCCCGGACTTGCGCACTTTTGCCGATCGCCCACAGGCTCAACGCGTAGGTGGCGGCATCTGCCGCGAAGTCCAGGGTGTTGGCGGCAAGTGAGGTGGAGCCGGCCAGGACCGCCCCAACGGCCACGACGCCGAATCCCAGCAGGTTGATCACGATCACCCAGGCCAGAACACGGCGATAGGCCACTGAAGCCCCATCAAAGACGGCCGTGACGCCGCAACAACCAGCGGAGGCGCTGTCTTTGGCGGGTTCTGACGAACAGAATGACATGCGACCAGTCTGCATCCTCTAGTAGGTTGAGGATCAAGCGCCTATTTCAGCGGCTGGTTCAGGAATGCACAGATGTCGCAAATGCCGATCGGCGGCCTGGCGAAGGCCACGGGCGTTAAGGTCCCCACCATCCGGTTCTACGAGGGGATCGGCCTCCTGCCGGAGCCGCTGAGGACCCAAAGCGATCGTCGCATTTATGACGAGACCGCCGTAAGCCGGCTGGCCTTCATCAAGCATGCCCGCCAGCTCGGGTTCTCGGTCGACGCCATCCGCAACCTGCTCGATCTCGCCGATCACCCGGATAGGCCTTGCGAGCAGGCGAACCGGCTTGCGGCGGCCCAGTTGCAGACGGTCGACGCGAAAATCGGCCAGCTGGAGGCTCTGCGGGGCGAGCTTCGCCGCATGGTGGAAGCGGCCTGTGATGGTCGGGTGTCGGACTGCCGGGTCATCGAAGTCCTGAGCGACCATGCGCTCTGCGAGCAGGACCACGCCGAGTCTCCGGGGACCTGAGGATGCGGATCCGCGTCCCCATGCGATCCTGCGCACGGACCCTGGCAACGGTCACGGCGATCGCCATCGGCCTGACGGGTTGCCAGAAGCAAACCGTCGAACGGACACCCGCCGCTCTGGAGCACATGAAGCTCAAGCGCATAGACCCCGATCACGGCCGGGGCGTCGGCGCGATCGTCACGGAGTTCGGGCCTGAGGGGGGCGTTGGCGAAGTCGTATCCATCGATTCCGCCGCGCAGACCGTGTCCCTGCGCCACCGCCAGCGTTCTCGCGCGGACTGGCCGGGCATGGTGATGACGTTCCGCATCCGACGGGCGCTCATCCCAACCCTTTCGCCGGGCGACCGGGTCTATTTCCGCGCCCTCGTGCGAGACGGCGCGGGCGAAATCCTGGTCATCCAGCGCGCGCCTGCGCCATGACAGGACGCCGTGTGGGGACGCCGACTGGAACCCAATTGTCTCAAGAATCGGAGCGGCGCGCGCGCTGCATCTACCTGCCTGCCACGATAAGCGCTGCGGCGGCGAAGAGACCGAAAAGCGCGGGCGCTGCCGTCAGCACCATCCCGAAGGCGCGACCTGAAGCGCCGCGGCTGTATCCCCAGGCGAAGGCGATCCTCCCCGCCAGATAGATCGCCACCATCGCCGGGAGCAGGACCAATTCGGCGTCACGTAGCATCACGCTCAGTATGAGGTGAACACCGACGAAGAGGACCGTCTGCTCCAACGAGTTCTGGAGAACCGCCGCAGGTATCGCCAGTCTGTCGCCGGGCGGTCCGTAAGCCGAGCCGCGGATGTCCGCCGGCGACCTGAAACGGCCGCTCGAGACCACTCGGATCGCCCCCGCCAACCAGAAGAAGACCGGCAACTCTGCTTTTAGGGCGTAGGCGAGCCGCTCGCCGGCCGGAAGGCCTTCAGCTATCCCGACGAACGCCGGAGGCAGCCAAAGCCAAGCCGCCGTCAGTGCGACAGCAGCAAGCAGCAGCGCGAGAGCGCCGCCGCGCAGAATTCCCGTTTGATCGGGCGATAGCGCCATGCGGGCCTCTCCGCTCGAACTCGCGGAGCTAAGATGCCCGCCTGGCCTTCTGCCTCTCGATCGCACACTCGCGCCGCAGCTACCCCCCGGGGCATCGTGGGCATGATGCCTTGGTCAACGGCATCTCTTTCCAGGCCTCAATCGGAGCTAGACTGGGCGGTGGCCTTGTAGCTGGTGATTGCCGGGACTGGCGCGGCCTCGGCGGGCAGCGCCAGCGCGCTGACGGCTACGCCGACCCGGAACCGACGACGGTGCAGCTTAGTGCTTGTGCTCGGGTTCGGCCGGCTTGGTCTCGCCCGGCTTCGGGGCTGCGGCCTTGTCCTTCATCTTGTCGCAGCACTCCATCTTCGCGCCTTCCTTGCAGCAGGCGCAGGCTTCAGCGGCAGCAGCCGCGCCGGCCCCGAGGAGTGTGATGGCGAGCGCGAGTGCGGCGCCTCTGCCGAAGATGTCCATGGTGATATCCTTTTGGGAGTCGTCGAGCCTTTGAATTCCGGGCCATTCTACTCCGTACGGGACAGGCGCGGAAGCCGCGCCAGATTCGCCGCGAACCAAGCTGGACCCTTTGGCTCAGAACCAGGCGCGGACGCCGAAGACGAAACGCGTTTCCTCGACGTACTCGCCGGCGGCGCGGGCAAAGTCGGCGGTCTCGCCAAGGCTGCGCGCGTAATTGACGCCGACATAGGGCGCGAACTCGCGGCGGATCTGGTAGCGAAGGCGCACGCCGAATTCGGCGGTGGACAGGCCCAAACCGACGTCTCTCTCCCGCACATCCTGGGCGGCGAAGTCCAACTCGGCGCGGGGCTGCAGGATGAGCCGCTGGGTGAGGCGGAAGTCGGTGCTGCCCTCGACCCTGGCCAGCAAATCGCCGCGGTCTGAGAGGAACACAGCCGCGTCTACATCGAACCAATACGGACGCAGCGACCTCAAACCCACGATGAGATAGGCGCGCCTACGGGGTTCGAAGTCGTACCGGACGCCTGCCTGTACATCCGTGCGACCCGTCGGGCCGGCGATCCGCGAGTTCGGCTCCGAGGAAGGATCAGGTGAGGTGGTCGCTGTCGATCCCGTTGCGCTGACTGTCTCCCTTCGCCATCGACAGGCGACGGTCGAAGACTGGCCCGGCATGGTGATGACGTTTCGCATCCGGCGAACGCTCATCCCCACCCTTAAGCCTGGACAGCGGGTCTACTTCCGCGCCGTTGTTCTGGACGGCGCGGGCGAGATTCTCGACTTGAGGCCTGCCAACCCGTGAGGCGGCGGTCCGTCAGGCGGCTTCGCGCCGAGCTTCGACCGCCTCATCCGCCGCGGGCGCACGCAACCCGCGGAAGTCGTGCTTCAACCTCCGCCAGCCGATCACGACGCCAGTAACCGAGACGATCAGACCCGCGAGGGCAAGCAGCCAGACGACCACGTCCCATGCCGGCCGCGCTTGGATCAGCAGCTTGAAATCCAGACTGTGAAGGGCGTTGAACAGCCAGCGGTAGGTGCGGCCGCTCCTGTTCGTCTCTCCGGCGACAAGGCCGGTCTTCGCATCGATGTGGACCCACGTGGCGGCGGGGTCCGCAAACGCGACCCGGACCACGGGAAGCGGGCGGTCGTTGTGATGCGAGTACCAGTAGGCATCCTCGGCCGTCAGGCGTCGTGCGAACTCCAGCCGGGTGTCAGGGAGCATCCGACGCGCGGCCTGGATGAGTGCGGCGTCGGTAAACTGGAACGGCCTCCCGCCGGCGTCCCACAGCTGCTGGCCGACCGGAGTTTCGGCGAGCGCGAGAGGCCGGCCCGCGACCCAGACGAAGCGAACCTCGCGCGCGTCCTCTGAGCCCTTCAGGCCGGCCGGAACCTCGGTGAAGTGTCGCCGGCCAGGGCCGCCCGCGTAGCGAGCGGCCGCCTCGGCGCCGAGGCCGTCGCGGGCGAACCACTTGAAGGGGTTCACGGACAGCCAGCCGCTGAAGAGCCAGGTCACCACGAAGAGCCCCCCGATCAGGCCGGCGACGTGATGCCACTTCATCCAGCCTCGGTAGGGCGTCACGCGGCCACCCGGGTATCGCCGCCGGACCCGCACGCGTAGGAGCCCGACCCAGATACCGAGCGCCGCACCGACAATCGCGGGGCCTGACGCCCACATGACGACCTGCCGCCAGAGGTCGGCGTCCTGGCGCACTACGGTGAAGTAGAGCCAGTGCGGCACCGAGCCGACCCAGTTCCAGAAGCGCTCCCTGCGGTGGGTGTCGGCCACGACCGCGCCCTGGGTCGAGGAGACATAAAGTTCCGTGCCCGCGGCGTCGCTCAGCCTGACTACATGCAGCGGCCGATCCTTGTTGTAGCGCTGGGCCACCGTCCACTGATCCCGTTGGATCGTACGCGCCCAGCGCGCAGCGGGGTCGTGGGCAAAGTCGCGGGCGATCTGCTGAGCCCCCGCGGCGTCCACGCCGCCGAGACGCGAGCCATCGACGGCGGATATGACCGAGCGCCCGCCGTCCGCCTCGGTGAGGCGGTAGACGGGGTGACCCTGGCGCATCTCCAGACGAAGATCCTTGGGGAACCTGTCCCCCAAGGCCGGCCCGAGCGCCTCCTGCGGGGAAAGCCGCACCTGCGACCAGTCGATGCGCTGCTGTCCGGCGATCCGCTCCTTCGCGGTGAGCGCCGGGTAGGGCACGTACATCATGACCACGCCGGACACGAACCACACGGCGCACAGCAGGCACGTGACAATGCCCAGCCAGCGGTGGATGAGAAAGAGCCAGCGCCGTCCGATCCGGGTCAGGCGGTCCACGTCAGTACCTCGCCGTCAGCCGCACCTCGAAGGACCGTGGTGCGCCCAGCAGCCACTGCGCAGCGCCGCCGGTGACGGCGTAGGTTTCCTTGGTGAGATTGCGGACGCTGACGTGGGCCGCCAGCGAGTCGTTGACCTGCCAGCGCACATCCGCGTCTACGACCGTGTAGCTCGGCAGCGTGATGGTGTTGGCGTTGTCGACATACCGCCGCCCCACGTAGCGGACGCCGGCCGAGGCCCGCAGCGCTGAGGTTGCATCCCACGACACCCAAAGGTTCGCAGTCTTCTCCGGCACCCCGGGAGGCGTCTTGCCTTCGCGCGACACCAGAGCCCCGGCGACCAACTCGTCGAAATCGTCGAAGTCAGCGTCCAGCAGGGCGACGTTGGCGTCGACCGTCCAGCCGGAGCCTAGCTCCGCCGTCACGGCCGCTTCGACGCCCTGTGAGGAACGGGCGCCGATTTGCTGTGTGACGGTCGGGTTCAGCGGGTCGCGGGAAAGCAGGTTCTTTTTGACGATGTCGTAGGCCGCGAGGGTCCACTGCCCGCGCCCGCCCCAGAACACCTGTTTCACGCCGACCTCGAACTGGCGCGCTGTGGCGTTGTCGAAGCTGGCCTGCTGTGTGTTGGAGGTGATCAGCGAGCCGAGGGGATCTGTTCCCGTGCCATACTGACCGTAGATCGAGAGCGTGTCGCTCGGCGTCCAGACTAGCCCGATGCGGCCCGTCAGGTCCTTGAAGACGTTCCCGAACGTTGCGTTGGTGATCAGGTCGCGGCGTTCGAAGTCGGCGTTGTCGTAGCGAAGGCCGCCGACGAGGGCGACCTGGTCGCTGATCTCAAGCCGATCCTCCACGAACAGGGCGTAGGTGTCGGTGTCCGTATTGTAGCGATTGATGAACGGCACGGTGACGACGAAGAGCCCGGGCACCGGGTTGAACGGGTCGACCAGAGACGTACCGCCGAAGGGCGTGTTGCTTGAGTGGGTGAAGTCGATCTTGTTGACCTCTCCACCTACGACCAGCTGGTTCGACCACCCGCCCAGCTCGTGCTTGAGCGTGATGTCGGCGCGGTCGCCCCATTGCTCCTGGTCGTGCCCGATGGCGATGTAGTCGCTTCTCCGGACCATGTTCGAGGCCGGTTGGAAGGCGTAAGCCTCGACGTTGTAGTAGTTCCGGTCCGTCTTGGACCTGTAGAGGACGTTACGAACCGTCACCGTATCGGTGGGCGCGTACTCGGCCCGAAGCTGGGTCCAGTTGTCGGTGAACTTCATCCGATAGTCAGCGACGTTGAAGTTGCGGCGCGCGTTGCGCTCGTCCAGGCGGCCGTTGATCAGCGGCGTGCCGAAGTACGCCATCGGTTTGTTGTCGCCGTAGTCATGGCTCAAGGTGAAGGTCAGGTCGTCGGTCGCCCGCAGTTCGACCGCCCCGGAGATCGCCAGGCTCTCCGAGCGGCCGCGGTCGACGTATCCGTCCGAGCGGTCGTAGGCCGCGTCAACGCGGAACGCCATACGATCGTTGATCGGCATTCCACCACCCACCGCCGCACGCCAGGTGTCGCGCGAACCGGCTCCGACCTGGGCGTCGAACCGGGGCATAGCCTCGGGCCGGCGGGAGATCACATTGACCGCCCCGCCGATGGCGCCTTCGCCGTAGAGCACGGACGCCGGACCGCGGAGCACCTCGATGCGATCCACGGTCCAGGTATCGAAGGGGAAGGTGATGGTGCCCGCGCCCACGTAGAGGCGGATGCCGTCCCGGAGCAGCATGACCGAGCCCTGGCCGCTGAACCCGCGCGAAGCGAGGGCCGTCCCGCCGTTGCCGGGGGCCGCGGTGGAGGTGATCCCTGTAGCCCGGGTGATGGCATCCGTCAGCAGCCGGTCCCCGCGCTGTCTGATCTGCTCGCCGGAGATGACTTCGATGCTGGCCGGCGTCTCGAGTGGCGTGAGTTCCAAACGGCTGCCCGACGCCCGGGTCTCTAGACCGAGGCCCTTGCCTTCAACCGTCAAGGTTGAAACGGTGTTGGGCGCGTCCGCCTCTTCAGCGGCAGCCGGCGCCGCGACCCAGACGGCCAGTAGCGCCGCGCTTGCTAAGCAGCGCGCGCGTGATGAAAGGTGCAATGTCTAACCCCCAAATCGTAAGCTGGGCAGTCGCTGGACGACGCCGCCTCTCAATGCCGCCACGTCCCACGTCCGTTCGCGGCCGGGCAGTACTTTACGGTTTCAGGGGGTTACAGCGGAGGTTACAGGCGCGCCCGCCGACGCACTGGCGCTCGCTACTTCGCGTCTTTGGGCACGATCTCGTAATAGCCGCTGAGCTTGAGGCGAACCGTCACCGGCGCCTTGGTCCGGTTCTCGTAGTACCAGCCCTGAACGCCGTCGAAGGGAGCGGTCAACGCGCCATGGTGAGCCGGGCCTGCGGCCTTCTTGTAGAACGTAACCGTGCCGGTGGAGTGCCCGTGGAACTCGTGCCAGATCTCCGTCCCGGGCGGAGCTTCCCAGCTATAGACAAGCAGATCGCCCGACTTCATGCGCACCATGGATTCGATCTTATGCCCGGGCTCACCGGCAGCCTTCAGGGACACCTCGATGGTATCCGACCGGTAGGTCTTGTCGTGATGCCGTGCGGCGCCGGGGGACTCTACCTCCTTCAACTTGCCGGATTGAGCGACGGCCGGTCCGTTGAGGCTGGCGCAGAGCGAAGCGAGTCCGAGAAGGTAGAGGGGGCGCATAGAGATTTCCGAGCCATACGTGGCTTTGCCTTATACCGCGCGCGTCCATTTTGGCAGCCTCACTTTGGATTCCTCAGCGGCGAAGACGCCCTGACAACAGCCGCGGTACGGCCCGGAATATCCTCATCACGCGCCAGACTGCGGGAAGGGGATCAACTCTGAGCTTCTGGCGGCTCGGAGCATCAATGCGCGCCACGAGCCAGCGAAGAAGCAGCCCGCTGAGGCTTCAGATTCACGCTCAACGTGCCCTACGCCGTTTTCCGCGCTTGGCGCCCAGCGTTCCAAAATCCCACGATCAGGATGGCGGCCGCGGCCAGTTGCGCCAACACGCCTTCCCAGGTGGGATACACGCCCAGGATCTCGATCCGTGGAACCGCGGGCAGCGGGCGTACGCCCAGGACACCGGCTTCCTGCAAGCCCGCCACGCCCTTCCCGGCCAGGACAATGGCCAGTCCTGCGATCAGTAGCGCGCTGTAGGCGAAGAAGCGGCTGATCGGGAGCTTGCGGCTGTAGGTCAGCAGGATCCAGGCGATGACCGTGAGCAGAGCCATCGCGACAAGGGCGCCCGCAATCAGGCCCGTGCGCCCGCCCTGGCTCCAAAGCGCCGTGAAAAAGAGGATCGTCTCGAACACCTCCCGGTAAACGACAACGAACGCCAACAGGAAGAGGAACCAGGCCGAGCGTTTCGAAAGCGCGGACGTGAGCTTCTCACGGATGTAGTGCTGCCAGGCTTCGGCCTGGCTCTTGCCGTGCATCCACACGCCCACCGAGATGAGCACGAGCGCCGAGAAGCTCGCCCCGAAACCCTCAATCAGCTCGCGGCTCGCACCGCTCACCGAGATCAGGTAGGTAGCGGCGACCCACGTCCCGGCACCCGCGACCAGGGCCGCGATCCAGCCGCCGTGGACATACGGCAGCACCTCCGGCCGCTCCGCCTTGCGCAGGAAGGCTACCATCGCCACCACGATCAGGAGGGCCTCAAGGCCCTCTCGCAGGAGGATCGTGAAGGCCCCGAGGAAACTGGAGATAGCGCTGGCGCGATCGGGCGACAGCGCTATCTCGGCTTCGTCGAAGAGCTGCTGGAGCGTCTCGACACGCGCAGCGACTTCGCTCGGTGGAGCGTTGCGGGAGATGCTGGCGCGCAACTCGCCCATCGTCGCCTCGACCCTCGCCATCAAGGGGCCGTCGCGCGCCCGCAGCGTCGGCTCGACCGGTTCGAAGCCGTCGAGGTAGGCCGACAACGCGAGGGACTCCGCGGCGGCCCGATCGCCGCGCTGGTAGGCGGCCAGGCTCTCCTGAAGCTTCGTGCGGGCGATGACGAGGGTTCCGGCGCCCTGCGCGGCCAGCGCCTCGGGATGCCGGCGCGTGAAGGCCGTCAGCTGATCGGCGCGCGCGGCGCCCAATTCCTGCGCCAGCTGGGCAGGCGTCGCCTGGGTGACCGCGCTCAGGTCGGAGAAGCGCGCGCGCAGCTGCGGGTCTTGCTTCAGGAGGCCCTCTCCGGCTTGTGCCGCCCTCTCATCGAACGCGAAAGCCCCCACGTAGAAGGCGAGCGCCCAGCGATCCTCCGCGGACAGGTGCGC
The DNA here is from genome assembly GCF_902826855.1 of uncultured Phenylobacterium sp. GTDB lineage: Bacteria > Pseudomonadota > Alphaproteobacteria > Caulobacterales > Caulobacteraceae > Phenylobacterium. The sequence goes on from NZ_CADEGK010000008.1 coordinate 29,925, forward strand.
GAAGCTTCCCATGGCCGTGCCGTCCAGGCCCTGGGTGATCACCTGATAGAGGCCGAAGAGGCTCCGTTGGCGGGCCCGCTCGGCGTCGGTGAAGGCGATCACCGGCGGGTCGAGGCCCTTGGCGCCCGGCCCATCCGCGCGCCCTGTGACGCCGTGGCAGGAGGCGCACACCTCGCCATAGAGTCTCGCGCCCCGCTGGAGGTCGGGCGCGCGGCGCGGGGCCACGGGGGTGGGATAGGCCGCCAGCAGCCGTGATGCGAGCTGCTGCGCGTGTTTCGCCACCGCCTCCGGCGGGGCCTTCTGGTCGATCTGCGCAGCCAGCTGTTCCGTCTCGCGCACGAGCCCTGCCTTGGCGGGATTGTCTGGCAACTCGGCCAGACGAGTCCGCACGGCGGCGGAGAAGTCCTGCATCTCCTTGTACTCAAGCTCGCTTACAACTCGGCCGCCCTGGACCGCGCCCGAGTAGTCGACCGCGATGTAGTCGAGCAGTCGCCAGGCCACTGCGGCCGGGGGCGCCTCCTGCGCTGCCGCGGGTCGCGCGAAGACAACCACGGCGGCCAAGAGGATCATGCAAGCGCGGGCGAGAAGCGACGTCATGAATACCTGCTGCGACTGAGAATGGCTTGCACTAGCCGCGGCGCGCGGGGCGCGATCAAGTGCTTATTGCAGACCCTTGATCCTCAACTGGCTAGAGGATGTAGCCTCTCCCGAGGAGACCCGCATGAGCAAGAGCGTCCCTTGGCTGACCCTGCACACGGGTCGCGCCCGGCGCGGCAGCTCCGAAGCCGTAGCTGGAGGCCGCCCGCGATGAGGTTCAGCCCAGACCAGCGGCACATCGTGAAGGCTTCGGCTGGTGCGCTGGCGCTCGCCGCTTCCTCTCGATGCAGCCCTGGGGGTTACTTGAAAGCCCGCCTGACCACCGGCTGGAGCGCTATGAGGAGTCATCGGTCACGGGAGGTCAGTTTTTGGCGGCGTTGGCAGCGCTCAAGGCGAAATCGCCGTCAGTGCGCCAAGTACGGTTCGCCCCCTTGGGAGACTAACTGTTCCTGGTGGCGGAGGGACATCGTCTGGACGCGTCAGGAGGCCCTGCGCCCCTTGCGACCGCTGTCCTCGCCCGGGCCGCAGGTCGGCTTGGCGCTGTGCAAGGCCAAGGCCTGATGACCGGCGAGGATGCCTACTACTACGGACATCATGAGCCTGTCCGCCTACCGGCCTGGCGGGTCGTGCTCGCCGACGGCACGCGCTACCACCTCGATCCGGCGAGCGGAGAGGTCCTGGCCTCGACCGATGCCGCGGCGAGGGGATTCCGCTGGCTGCATCTGGGGCTGCACCGGCTCGACTTTAGCCGGGGGTTCGACCGGGGTCCAAACTGGGCCGACGCCATGGCGGCCCTCCTGACATTCGCGGGTGCCGCCGCCGCGACAGGGGTGTTGCTCGCGTGGCGTAGAGCAAAGACGGACCTAGGGCGGCTCGTCCCACGCCGCCGCCGGGCTAATGGCGCCCCGCAGCCCTAGCTCCCGTCCCGACATATTCTACCGCCTGAGCTCATGCCCGCCGCCTTACTGGCTCGCGCGGACTGGCTAGCCGCAATAGCCGTTGCCGCGGCGAAACTGGCCAGTTAAGAACGCTTCTCACTCGCACTAGCAAGACATTCCGGGGCACCGTGAATCCAAACCGAAACCGAGCTCTCGTGGCCGCCGCTCCCCTGATCCTTGCGCTCGGCGCTCAGGCCGCCAGGGCCGAGGAGGTGGCGGCGCCCGCCGACGTCTCGCCGGTGGTGGTCACCGCGCCCAAGGACGACACCTACCGCGCCGAGCGCACCTCGAGCGCCACGCGCACGGACACGCCGTTGCGCGACGTGCCTCAGGCGATCACCGTGATCACGGACGAGCTGATCCGCGACCAGTCGATGCGCGGAATGGCCGACGTAGTGCGCTATGTGCCCGGCGTCACCATGGCGCAGGGCGAGGGGCACCGCGACGCGCCGACGCTTCGCGGCAACGCGACGACGTCCGACTTCTTCGTCGATGGGGTGCGCGACGACGTCCAGTACTTTCGCGATCTCTACAAGGTGGAGCGGGTGGAGGTGCTTAAAGGCCCCAACGCCATGATCTTTGGCCGCGGCGGCGGCGGCGGGGTGATCAACCGCGTCGTCAAGAAGCCCGACTGGTCCGCGGATCGTTCGCTCTCGGCGGAGCTGGGCTCCTGGGACCACCGCAGGTTTACCCTGGACGCGAACCAGCCGTTCAGCGCCGACCTCGCGGGCCGCGTGGTGGGACTGTTTGAACGATCCGAAAGCTTCCGCGACTTCGTGAACGTCGAGCGGTGGGGGATCAACCCGTCCATCGCGTGGCGCGGCGTGGAGAACCTGACCGTCCAGCTGTCCTACGAACACTTCGAGGACGACCGCACGGTCGACCGGGGCCTGCCCTCGTTCAACGGCCGGCCCGCGCCCGCCCCGCGCGGCGCCTTCTTCGGCGACCCGGAGCGCAGCTACGCCACCACCGATGTGGACCTGGTGAATCTCGCCTTCGAGTATCAAGCGATGAGCGGGCTGGTCGTCCGCAATCGAACGGTCCTCGGCTACTACGACAAGTTCTATCAGAACGTCTTCCCCAGCGGCCCGGCGGCTCCGGGCCTCACCGGCGCGCCGGCGACCTATCCGCTGCAGGCCTACAACAACCTGATGAACCGCGAGAACTTGTTCAACCAAACTGACCTAGTCTGGAAGACCGAGTTCGGCGGCCTGGAGCACACCCTGCTGGCCGGCGTCGAACTCGGCCGCCAGGAGACCCGCAACCTCCGCCTCAACGGACGCTTCAACACCGTGACGGGGCCCACGACGCTCACCGGCAACCCGTTCGACGATCCCACTCGCCGCGGCCAGACCATCTTCTTCACCAACACCGGCAACGATGCCTTCAACCGAACCGAAGCGACGATCGTGGCCGGATACATCCAAGACCAGGTGCAGGTTACCCCGCAGGTGCAGCTCATCGTGGGCCTGCGGTTTGACAGCTTCGACCTCGACTTCCACGACGACCGCGCCTCCGCCGCCGGGCGGCGCGACTTCTCGCGCCGGGATGAGCTGTGGTCTCCGCGGCTGGGTGTGGTTTTCAAGCCGATCGAGCCGATTTCGCTCTACGCAGGCTATAGCGTCTCCTATCTGCCCAGCTCGGGGGACCAGTTCTCCTCGCTCAGCGCGGCGAGCGAGAACTTCAAACCGGAAAAGTTCGAGAACTTCGAAGTCGGCCTGAAATGGGAGATCGCCCCCGACCTGCTGTTCACCGCCGCCCTCTATCGGCTCGACCGGGACAACACCACCGCGCCCGATCCGAGCCGTCCCGGCCAACTGCTGCTCACCGGCGCCCAGCGGACCGAAGGCTTAGAGGCCGAAATCAGGGGCCAGCTCACGGAGCGCTGGCAGGTGGCGGGCGGCTATGCGTGGCAGGATGCGGAGATCACCCGCACAACCTCCGCCGCGCCGGCGGGACGCAAGGTCCCGCTTGTACCCGAACGCACCTTCTCGCTGTGGAACAAGTACGAGCTCACGTCGACGTTCGGCGTCGGTCTGGGCGTGATCCATCAGACCAAGATGTTCGCCTCCATCTCCAACGCCGTGACCCTGCCTGGCTTCACGCGGGTGGACGCTGGAGCGTTCGTCAACCTCAGCAACGGGTGGCGCGCGCAGGTCAACGTCGAGAATCTGTTCGACAGGCGCTACTTCCCCACTAGCCATGGAGACCACAACATCCTGCCGGGCTCCCCACGCGCCGTGCGGGTCGCACTGCACTCTCGATTCTGACGCCAGTGCCGGCAAAAATTGCAGTCTCTTCCATAACCTCGATGCATGATGACGCTCAAATCCGCCTTTGATGTGCTGATCCCCCCATGGTCCGGTCCTCTCGAGGGTGCGGGTCTTCGCAGCCCAGGAGCAGGCAATTGGGGGAAGGCATGGGTTCGAAGGGCTCGGTTGCGCGTGCGGCGCTTCTGGCATCCGTCTCGGCGCTCGGCGGCGCCCTGATCGCAGGGCTTCCTGCCGTCGCCCTCGGTCAGGAGACGGCCGCGGACCAGGTCGATGAGGTCGTGGTCACCGGCACCCGGCGCGCCGGCGTCACCCTCACGGAATCGTCGACACCTGTTGACGTGGTGTCTGGCGAGACCCTGCAACGGCAAGGGTCTTCGGACCTGAACGACGCCCTGAAGACCACCGTCGTCTCGCTCAACGTCCAGAAATTCGTGGCGCAGGACGCCTCGGCCTTCGTCCGACCGTTCAGCCTGCGCGGCCTGCCGCCGGACCAGACGCTCGTCCTGATCAACGGCAAGCGCCGCCACCGCTCGGCGGTGGTGCAGATCACCAACCAGCCGCTCGCGGCCGGCGCCCAGGGCGTCGACCTCTCCACCATCCCCGCCATCGCTGTGGACCGGATCGAAGTGCTCCGAGACGGGGCGGCCGCGCAGTACGGCTCCGACGCCATTGCCGGCGTGATCAACTTCCAGCTCAAGCGCCAGAGCGAAGGCGTCACCGCCATCGCCCGCTATGGCCAGTTCTACGAAGGCGACGGCGAGGACTATAACATCCAGCTCAATGTGGGCTTGCCGCTCTCCGCCGAAGGCTTCCTGAATATCAGCGGCGAGCTGTCCAGCTCGGCCAAGACCTCGCGCGGAACCCAGCGGCCGGACGCCCAGGCGCTCATCAACTCCGGCAACACGGCCGTGCCGGTCCCGGCCCAGCGCTGGGGCGCGCCGAAGGTCGACGCCGCCCGCCTGTTCTTCAATGCCGAGCTGCCGGCGACCGAGACGGTGACGGCCTACGCCTTCGGCAACTTCGGACAGGCCTCGGCTGAATCCGACTTCTTCTACCGGCCGCTGAGCCGCGCCGATGTCTTTGCCAGCGTGCCGCTTACTACGACGCCGGGTGGGCCGCGCTTCAGCTTCAACGGCCGCTTCCCGGGCGGCTTCGCCCCGATCTTCCGCAGCAATATGCTGGACATGAGCCTGACCACGGGGGCGAAGGGTGAGGCCTTCGGCGGCCTCCGCTACGACTTCAGCGCGGGGCTCGCCCAGAACGAAATCGAGTTCAAGCTCGACAACACGGTGAACCCGTCCCTTGGACCGGACTCCCCCGCCTCGTTCCGCGCTGGGGAACTGCAGCAGCGAGAGGCGCGGCTCAACGCCGACTTCGTGTATCCCGTCGACACCGGCATGTTCGCCGAACCGCTGAACGTGGCGTTTGGCGCGGAGTATCGCCGCGAGACCTTCGAGATCAAGCCGGGGGAGCCCGCCTCGTACCAGGCGGGACGGTTCGCCAGCGTTGTAGATCCGGACACGGGCCGGATTGTCGGCTTGGCCGTGGGCTCCAGCGGCTTCCCGGGGTACACGCCGGCTTCCGCTGGTTCGTTCTCACGCAGCAACTGGGCGGCGTACGTCGACCTCGAGACCGAGGTCGTGGAGAGGCTGACCATCGGCGCGGCCGCCCGTTACGAGGACTTCTCCGACTTCGGCAGCACCTTCAACTGGAAGCTCACCGGCCGGTACGAGCTGTTTGACGGCTTCGCCGTCCGGGGCTCGGTCAACACGGGCTTCCGCGCTCCTACCCCCGGCCAGTCCAACATTTCCGACGTGGCCACCAACATTGACCCCCTTACCGGCGGCCTTTTGCTGATCGCCACCCGCCCGCCGACCGACCCCATCGCCCAGTTCTACGGCGCGCAGCCGCTGAAGGAGGAAGAGTCCAAGAACTACGCCGTGGGCGCCGTCCTGGACCTGAGCGGCTTTGTACTGACTGTCGACTACTTCAACATCCAGGTGGATGACCGCGTCGCGCTCACTTCGCGGATCACTATCACCCCGGCCGACCGCGCCGCCCTCATCGCCCGCGGCACGCCGGCCGGCGACCTCCAGAGCGTCCGCTTCTTCGGCAACTTCTTCGACACCGAGACCGAGGGCGTCGACATCGTGCTCTCCAAGTCCTGGGCGATGGACCTGGGCAAGGTCGGACTGACCGCCGCGGCCAACTATACCAAGAGCAAGGTCACCGCCCTCAGGGACCCTCGCGCCGTGGACCGCGAGCGGAGGATTGAAATCGGAAACTTCAACCCGCGCTGGCGCGGGAACGTCACCGGCACCTGGGAGCGGGGCCCCTGGAATGTCCTGGTGCGGGCGAACTACTACGGCAAGTGGATCGACGCGGTGCCCAACGCCGTCCCCACGGCGCTCTCCTTCGACCAGGAGTTCGGGGCCGAATGGCTGGTCGATGCCGAGGTCAGCTACCAGGCGACCGAAAACCTCGCCATCGCCGTCGGCGCCGACAACCTGCTCGACGCCTATCCCGACAAGGACCGCCGCCAGGCGCAGATCAACAACGGCATCGTCTATCCGCAGTTCTCGCCCTTCGGCTTCAACGGCGGGTTCTGGTACGTCCGCCTGACCGGCAAGTTCTGAGCCGGCAGATGGACTCCGCCTCGATCGATGCGCGGCTGGCGGCGCTCGGCATCGCCCTGCCAGCCGCCTCTGCCCCGGTCGCCAACTACGTCCCGGTGGTGCTGCACCACGGGGTCGCTACGGTCTCGGGGCAGCTGCCCCGCAACGAGCATGGCCTGATCACCGGCAAGGTGGGCCAGGACGTCGGCCTGGAGGCGGGCCGCCACGCGGCGCGCCAATGCGGCCTCGCGGTGCTGGCGCAATTGCGCGAGGCGCTGGGCGGCGACCTGGGGCGGGTGCGCCGCTGCGTGCAGCTCACCGGCTTCGTCAACGCGACGCCGGAGTTCACCGACCACCCGACGGTGGTGAACGGGGCCTCGGACCTGATGGTGGAGGTGTTCGGCGAGGCCGGGCGGCACGCCCGCGCGGCGGTCGGCGCGGGCAGCCTTCCGCTGGGCGCGGCGGTGGAGGTGGCCGCCACCTTTGCGGTGGACGAATAGGCGGCCTACGGCGCGAAGCGGCCGAAGCGGCGCTCACAGGCGGCGTCGAGGAGGTCGCGTTCGGCTTGCAGGAAAACCAGAAGCTCATCCACCAGCCGGGAGCGCGCGCGATGCGGCGGCAGGATCATCAAAGATCGGAAAGCGATACCGGGCTCGAACGGCCGGGCGACCAGCCCCAGCGGCTCGAAGCGATCCGACACATAGGTCAGCGAATTGGTCAGGCCGACCCCCACCCCCTCGATGGCGAGTTGGCAGACGGTGGCGGCGAACTGGGTCTCCACCACGAACTGCGGCTTGGCGCCGGCCGTCTCCAGGGCGGCGTTGAACTGGATGCGCGCGGTGTCGTCCGGCGCCAGCGAAATGACCCGCAGGCCGTCCAGGTGCTCCGGGCGCACGATGTCGTGCCGAGCGAGCGCGTGGTCCGGCGGCATCACGCAGATTCCGCGGGTCTCGATGAACGGGGAAACCACCAGGTTGGAACGGTCGATCTCCTCGGCGCAGAGGCCGATGTCGTAGGAGCCGCTGGCCACCAGGTTGCGCACCGTCACCGAATTGCCGATCTCGAACCGCACCGAGACCCCCGGCCATCGGTCGGTGAAGCGCTTCAGCACCTTGGGCACGAACGACAAGCCCAGCGCTGCGGAACTGGCGATCCGCACGGAGCCGGTGCCCACCGCCCGGATCCGGGCCACGGATTGGCGCAGCCGGTCGAGGCCTACGAAGGTGTCGAGCACCTCCTGGTAGAGCAGGTGCGCCTCCGGCGTCGGCGTCAGCCGCGGCCCCGACCGTTCGAACAGCTTCAGCTTGGTCGTGTCCTCCAGCCGCTTCAGCGAGCGGCTGATGGCCGGCTGAGACATGCGCATCAACTCCGCGGCAGCGGTGGTGGAGCCGGTCTTCATCACCGCGCTGAAGGCTTCGATGAGCGTCAGGTTCATGACCAAGCATAACCTCTGCGCATGCTTTGCCCGCAACTATGAATTTGAACCCCCCGCGCCTGCGGGCTACGCCTTTGGCCAACGGAGCTGTTGAGATGCGTGATCCCACCCTTTGCGTGACGCCGGGCGACGGCGATCCGGGGCCGTTCCAGAGCCTCGCCGTTCCCGTGCACCGCGCCTCGACGGTGGTCTTCCCCACAGTGGCCGCCTACCAGGGCCGGCGCGACGAGATCTACGACGGCTTCTCCTACGGCCTCTACGGAACGCCGACCTCGCGGGAACTGGAGACCCGGCTCGCGCGCCTTGAGGGCGCGGCACGCACCCTCGTCGTACCCTCGGGCTTTGCCGCGATCGCGCTCACGACCCTAGCGGCGGTCGCGCCCGGACAGCGGGTGCTGTTCCCCGACAGCATCTACGACACGGTCAGGCCGTTCGCGGCCCATTTCCTGGCCGGGCTGGGTATCGCGTCCGGCTACTACGACCCGATGGCCGGCGGCGGCCTCGGCGAGCAGCTCACCGACGACGTCGGCCTGGTGTGGGTGGAATCGCCCGGGTCGATGACGATGGAGGTGCAGAACGTCTCGGCGATCGCCGCGGCCGCCCGCGCCCGCGGGGCCAAGGTCGCCGCCGACAACACCTGGGCCACCCCCTTGCGGTTCAAGCCTTTGGCGCACGGCGTCGACTTTTCGATCTGCGCACTCTCTAAATATGTCGCGGGCCATTCCGACGTGATGATGGGGTCGGTCTCAGTCGGCGACGTGGACCTCTACCGGCGGCTCAAGGACTACAGCCGCTACCTGGGCTACGGCGTCTCGGCCGACGAAAGCAGCCTGGTGCTCCGCGGGCTGGAGACCCTGGCCGTGCGGATGGACCGCGCCGAGCAGAGCGCCACACGGCTGGCGGACTGGGCGGCGCAGCAGCCCTGGGCCGCCGAGGTGCGCTTCCCGCCACGGCCCGGCAGCCCCGGCCACGACCTCTGGAAGCGCGATTTCACCGGCGGCGCGGGCCTGTTCTCGGTCTTCCTGCACGAGTGGGCGCGCCCGGGCCTTGCGACGGCGGTGGAGGCGCTGCAGCTCTTCGCCATCGGCGCGAGTTGGGGCGGCACCCGCAGCCTGGTGGCGGTCCTCGACGGGCCGCCCCTGCGCACAGCCGCGCCCCTGCTCCACAAAGGTCCGGTGGTGCGTTTCAGCGTCGGGCTTGAAGACGCCGACGACCTTCTGGCCGACCTCGCCCAGGCGTTCGGGGGCCTCGCATCGGGCGAAAGCTCTGAACGCCATGGATAGCCGCGCGGCGCGGCTGCGAGTGGCGACGGCCCTTGCCGGGTTGGCGGCCATACTGCTCGCCGGTTGTGCCCCACCCCCCAAGGAACGCGGCGCGGTGCCCCGAATGGTTGGCCGGGACTATGTGACCTGCGGCGCCAGCCAGGGCATCACGGGTCTGTCCCGGCCCGACGAAAAAGGCGTCTGGCGCGGGTTCGACGTCGACGTATGCCGCGCTTTCGCGGCGGCCCTACTTGGCGACGCGAAGAAGATCCGCTTCATCCCGCTCAATGCCGCGCAGCGCCTGCCGGCCGTGCAGACCGGCGAGATCGACGTCCTCTCCCGGACCACGACGGTGACCTTCACGCGCGACATGGCGATCCGGTTTGTCGCGGTGACTCAGTTCGATACGGATGTCCTGATCTTCCGCCGGGCGCTCGGCGCGGCGACGCCGAAGGACCTGGACGGCCGAACCGTATGCCTGCAGAGCGGCGGCAGCTCCGCGGACAACACCCTCACTCGCGTGGAGACGGACGAGAAAATCCACTTCGAGCGCGTCTATTTCGACTCCACGATCACGGCTCGTGACGCCTACTTCTCGGGCCGCTGCGACGTCTACGTGACCGATGGCTTTCTCGGGGCCAGCCAGGTGGCGACGGTGGCGCGAAACCCCGCTGAGCACACCTTGCTCTACCTCGACCATCTTCTGCCCCAGGGCGTGGCCATCTCCCGCGGCGACGACCGCTGGTTCGACGTGGTCCGCTGGACGGTCAACCTGCTGATCTGGGCCGAGCAAAACGGCGTGACCCAGGCCAATGTGGATGAGCAGCGCCGAAGCGGACCCGCCGACGTCCGACGCGTGCTGGGCGGCGATCCCGCCTTCGGGCGCGCGATCGGGTTGGACGCGGACTGGGCCTACCAGGTCATCAAACAGGTCGGGAACTACGGGGACATCTGGGACCGCAATCTTGGACCGGCCACCCGCATCAAGGCCGATCGCCGCCTCAACAAGCCATACAAAGAAGGCGGCTTGCAGTTCCCCTTCCCGTGGGACGTCTGACGGCCATGACCGCGCCGACCGCCGCAGCGCCGCCTCGCGCCCAGTCGGCCTCGCGCGGGGCTATCGCAATCCAGTCGGGGGCGTTGGCGCTCGTCGCTGCGGCCCTGGCGCTGGTGGCCGTGACGACCGCCTCGAACCTGCAGCTGCGTGGAATCCCGGTCGGCTTTGAATTCCTGAACGACCGGTCCGGCTTCAAGATCGCGGACACGGTCATCCCGTTCGTCCCCGATCACAGCTATCTCCGCGCGATCCTCGTCGCCATCGCCAACACGCTGTTCCTCTCCGCCCTGGTCTGCATCGCGGCCACCGTCCTGGGCGCGGCGCTGGGCGTGGCGCGGCTCAGCACCAACCCCCTGGTCGCGGCGCTGGCGGCCATCTGGGTCGAGGCGGTGCGCAACACCCCGCCGCTCCTGCTGCTGATCTTCCTGTATGCCTTCTGGGGACAGGTGATGCCCGCCGAGGCTCCTCGAGAGGTGGCGCCCGGCGTACTCGCCTCGATCCGTGGCCTCGCGGTTCCCAAGCTCTCTCTCGGACTGCCCCCGCTCGCGCTGCTGGCTGCTGTTGCACTCTCAGCTGGTCTCTACCTGACGGCGTCCCTAGCGGCGCGGCGCGCCGCGCGCGCCGGGCGACGAGCGCCGTACCGGTCGGCGGCGCTCGCAGCGATCGGGGTGGCCTGGCTCGGGGCGGCGCTCGCTCCAGGGGCAGGGTTCGAGCTGCCGCTGGTCGAGGGAGACAAGATCGTAGGCGGCGCGCGGCTTACGCCGGAGTTCGCGACGGCGCTGTTCGGGTTGACCGTCTACACCGCGGGCTTCGTGGCCGAGATCGTCCGGTCCGGAATCCAGTCGGTGCCTCGTGGCCAGTGGGAGGCGGGCCGCGCGCTCGGGCTGCGCGAACGCCAGATCCTGCGCCTCGTGGTCGCGCCGCAGATGCTGCGCGTCATCATCCCTCCGATGACGAGCCAGTACATCAACACGGTCAAGAACAGCACCCTGGCGATCGCCGTCGGCTACTCTGAGTTCATGACGGTGATGGGCACGGTGATCAACCGCACCAATCACGCGATCGAAGGCACCCTGATCATCGTGCTCGTCTACACGGCCATCAACCTGGCCCTTTCAGGCGTGCTCAACCTCTACAACCGCAAGGTCCAGCTGGTGGGCCGCGCATGACGGACGCCGCCGTTCTCCCCCCGCGTCCCGCCGCTCGGTCGACACGTCTTGTCCGGGGCCTGTTCGGCAGCCCGTTGAATGTGCTCCTGACTCTGCTGGTGGCGTGGGCGGTATGGTCCCTCGCCGCACCGCTTCTGCGCTGGGCGGTGTTCGACGCGGTCGTGCTGCCGGCGAACCCGGCCGCCTGCCGCGACGTATCCGGAGCCTGCTGGAGCTTCGTGGCCGCCAAGAGCGGCCAGATCCTGTTCGGCATCTACCCCATCGAGGAGCGCTGGCGGCCGATGCTCGTCTGCGCCGTTCTGCTCGCTCTCCTGGGCTGGTCGCTGCGCCCTGCAGCCTGGCGGCCGAGCCTGGCGATCGTGTGGGTGGTCGCCCTGCCCGGCGTCCTGATGCTCATGTTCGGCGGCTTCGGCGGCCTCTCTTTCGTCGCCACGACCATGTGGGGCGGCTTGCCCGTGACGTTGATCCTGACGGTCACCGCGATCGGCGGAGCCTTCCCTCTGGCTATGCTGCTTGCGCTCGGCCGCCGCTCCTGGCTTCCGGCGATCCGCACGCTCTGCGTCCTCTTCATCGAACTCACCCGGGCCCTGCCGCTACTCAGCATCCTGTTCATCGCTTCCATCATGCTGCCACTGCTGCTTCCGGAGGCTTTGCTGCCCGACAAGTTCTTCCGCGCGTTGATTGCGCTCCTGCTGTTCGCCGCGGCTTACCTGGCCGAGGTCATCCGGGGCGGCCTGCAGGCCATGCCGCGGGGCCAGTACGAAGCGGCGGAGGCTTTGGGGCTCGGCTATTGGCGGACCCAGCGGCACGTCATCCTGCCCCAGGCGATCGCGATCGTGATCCCGAGCCTCACCAGCACCATCATCGTCATGATCAAGAACACGAGCCTGGTGATGGTGGTGGGGCTCTTCGACCTCATCAGTTCCGGCAGGGCGGCCCTGGCTGACCCCGAGTGGAGCTCTCCGGCGCTGGAGACCTATGCCTTCATCGCGGCCATCTATTTCGCGCTCTGCTTTGGGTTCGGCCGGTTCGCCCAGGCGCTCGAGTCGCGAAGCAAGGACAGCTCATGACCCAGTCCGCAACCGGGCCAGCCACGACCGAGGCGTCCGGGCCCGCCGTCGAACTCCGCGCGGTCCACAAGTGGTACGGCGGCTTCCACGCGCTGCGCGGCGTGGACCTGACGGTGGCGCGCGGCGAGCGGATCGTCATCTGCGGACCTTCCGGCTCGGGGAAGTCCACCCTCATCCGCTGCATCAACCAGCTGGAACGGCACCAGGCTGGCGCCGTGACGGTGAACGGGCGCGAGGCCACCGCCGACCCGAAGGCGCTGCAGGCGATCCGGCGCGCGGCGGGCATGGTGTTCCAGAGCTTCAATCTCTTCCCGCACCTGACCGTGCTGCAGAACTGCACCTTGGCGCCGGTCCAGACGGGCCTCGCCACCCGGGCCGAGGCCGACGCGCTCGCCATGTCCTACCTGGAACGGGTGCGGATCGCCGAGCAGGCCCTCAAGCACCCAGCGCAGCTTTCCGGGGGACAACAGCAGCGGGTCGCGATCGCCAGGGCGCTGTGCATGCGGCCCTCGATCATGCTCTTCGACGAACCCACCTCCGCCCTCGACCCCGAGATGGTGAAGGAGGTGCTGGACACCATGATCGCCCTGGCGTCCGACGGAATGACCATGTTGGCCGTCACTCACGAGATGGGGTTTGCCCGCAGGGTCGCGGATCGGGTCATCTTCATGGACGAGGGGCAGATCGTGGAATCCGCACCGCCCGGCGAGTTCTTCGAGCATCCGCGCCACGCCCGCACGCAGGCCTTCCTCGGCCAACTGCTTCACTAGGCCAGGTCAGCCACCCCCCGGCGGCCCCCACGTCCAGCCCGACCCACGCTTCGGAGCAGCTCGACGGATGGCTTTCTTGGCTCCGATTGAGAATATGCAGCTCTGGTCCGGGGCGCCGACTTAATAGACAAGTCGCACGAGAGAAGAACAGCTCTGCGCCGGATCAACTTCACCTTGGGCGAGTGGATTGGCCTCAAGCTCGCCGTGGCGTTGCGCTCCGGGTTCGCCCGGGCGCATAGAACCTGTCCGAAGAACGTTGCGCCTGTGGGAACTGCGGCGCGCCCCTGCCGTTGATTGGAGGCGCGCGGCCGAACGCCCCCCGACTTGTAGGTCGCGCAACAGCCCCCGGTCCCTAGGATCGGGGGCTTTTCGCAATTGGGCTCTCCTGCTGGATCTTTGGACCGGGCGGACGCCGAGGCCAGACCTTCTCGCCCTCAAATGTCCTGCACCAGATTTCGTGCCTTAACTGCCTTTTCGCATCATTTATGGTGCAGCAATCGACGCATTAGGATTGTATAAGCCCTTGCTGCACCAGAAAACATGCCTTAGCTCTCCTAACGCTACATTTTTGGTGCACCCATGAAAGCGTCCAAGGCCCAATCGGCCCTCCCGCTGCCCGTCCGCCGCGCCCTCGCGACCCTCGGGCGCGACATCTCCACCGCGCGCCGCCGCCGGAGCATGACCGTCGCCACCCTGGCGGAGCGGGCCTTCGTCGGCCGGAACACCATCACCCGCGTGGAGCGCGGAGACCCGGGCGTCGCGCTCGGCATCTACGCCACCGTGCTGTTCGTCCTGGGCTTCGCGGACCGGCTCCAGACGCTGGCCGACCCCGCGACGGACCAGGTCGGACTGACCCTGGCGGAAGAGAAACTGCCGAAACGGGTGCGCGACAGCGTCGGGGTCCGCTGACCATGGACCGGGAGATCGAGGTGCAGATGGACTGGGCGGGGGAAACCGGGCCGGTCGGACGCCTGTGGGCCCGCGCCCGAGGCGCGCGCCAGACCTGCTCCTTCGCCTACGACCGAGCCTGGCTCGGCCTTGCCGGCGCCTTCGCGCTCGACCCCAACCTGCCCCTGGTCCGCGGCGACGCCCACTGGGATGGCGGCCTGTTCAACGCCTTCAGCGACCCCGCACCGGACCGCTGGGGCCGCAACCTGATGGGCCGGCGCGAGCGCCACCTTGCCAAGATGGAGGGCCGCGCGCCGCGCACCCTCCTCGACGCCGATTTCCTGATGCTGGTGGACGACGAGACCCGGTTGGGCGCCTTGCGCTTTCGCGACGTCGGGACCGACGCCTTCCAGGCCGTCGACACCCAACCGGTGCCGCCCATTGTGGCCTTGCCCCGCCTGCTGGGCGCCGCGCGACGGATCATCGACGACCGCGAGACCGACGAAGACCTGCGCCTGCTGCTCGCGCCCGGCAGCTCGCTGGGCGGGGCCCGCCCCAAGGCCTCCGTCCTCGGACCCGACGGCGCCCTGCTGATGGCCAAGTTCCCGAGCCAGACCGACGACTGGCCGGTTCCCACGTGGGAGGCGGTGGCCATGACCCTGGCCGAGCGCGCGGGTATCACCGTGCCTCCCTTCCGACTGCAGCAGGTCGCCAAGCGGCCTGTATTCATGATGTCGCGTTTCGACCGCACCCCAGACGGCGCGCGCCGTCCCTTCTGCTCTGCGCTGACCGCGCTCAGCGCCAGCGACGGCGAAACCCGCAGCTACCTCGAGCTCGTGGACGTGCTGCGCCAGGATGGCGCCGACGCCCCCGGCGACGCCGCCCAGCTGTGGCGGCGGATGGTCTTCAACATCCTCATCTCCAACACCGACGATCACCTGCGAAACCACGGCTTCCTGCGCGAGCCCGGCGGCTGGCGACTTTCGCCGGCCTACGACCTCAATCCCATGCCCACAGATGTGAAACCGCGCGTGCACGCCCTGGCCTTGAACGCGACCGACCAGGACAGCTCACTTGAGACCGCCATGGTCGCGGCGCCGTACTTCGGGCTAAGTCACTCAGAAGCCACGGCCATTGCGAAGGGGGTCGGAGCGGCTGTCGCCACGTGGCGCGAGATCGCCGGCGGGTATGGTTTGACCGGCAACCAGCTCGAGCGGATGTCCAGCGCCTTCGAACATGAGGACCTCGCTCGGGCCACCGCCTAACCTGTTGGGCGCCCAGGGCGCCGCTGCTGCTGCTGATCCTGGTGATCGTGGTGATCCTGGTGATCCTGGTGATGCTGGTGATCCTGGTGATGCTGGTGATGCTGGTGATCCTGGCCGTCGTTCGGGCGGTCGGACGCCGGTGGCTCCTCTCACAAGCCTCGCCAAGGGGGCCGCCATCGGGTGACCGGAAGACCGCGGGTCTGAAGCCCGATCCTGCCGGCGGGTTCACTGGCTCAGACGGTGCGCCGTCGCTCTTGCGGGGCTGGCGATTGGGATTCGAAGCGCCACACCCGTGCTCCGCATGCCGCTGGAGCCGCCCGAGGCAGGCTCTCCCATCGCAGGCGGCCTTCCCGAAAATTCATGTGACCTTGACGATGCAGCGGTCATACTTGGCGCTGATGCGACTTCTGCTCGCCATGTTGGCCGTCCTGGGCCTCGTCCTCTCTCCTGCGGCCGCGGCCGCAGGAACAGCGGCCTGCGCGCATCACGGCGAGGGCGCCATGGTCATGAGCATGGCCATGGAGGCAGCCGCGCAGGGCGACACGGCCCCGGATCACAGCTGCTGCGACGACCAGCCCGAGGCGCCGCCGAAGCACGACAGCAAGGCCTGCGCGCAGGCCTGCGCCCTCATGTGCGTCAGCCCGGCGGCCCTTATCGAACTCGCGGCGCCCGCAATCCCGGCCGCGGGACATCTGGTCCTCGAGACAAGTCCGTCCAGGGCCTTCCACGCCCACGCGCCGCCTGGCCTGAAGCGACCGCCCCGAACCCTAGCCTGAGAGGCCGCTCCGGCGGCTGCAGGACCATGCCTGTCCGTCCCGACAAGGGATCCGGGCCGCCTGCGAGCACCGCGCATCCGTGCGCGGCCATCCAACTCATTCAGGTTAGACGATCATGAACCTCTCGACTGTTCTGCCGGCGGCCATCTGCGGCCTCGCCCTCGCGACCTTTGCAGGCTCAGCCGCCGGCGCGGCCCCCGCCGGCGGCGCGTACGCCACCCGCGCCGTCCGTGCGCCCAACGGCAAGGACGTCTTCGTGCGCATCGTGAAGGTCCCGAAGATGCAGGTGAGCGCTGAAAGGCCCGACTGCCCGATGGACCCCGCGCACTGCGCGCACCCCAAGGCCGACAAGCCGCAAGCTCAAGGCTGATCGCGGGAAGGCCCTGTCGACGACGGCAGGGTCCAGACGCTCCGCCCCGGTCGCCTGAGGCGGGACGCCGCTGCCCCGGTCGCCATTGTGAGGAAATATGCGAATCTTGATGCCCCTGGCGGTCGCGCTGCTCGCGACGACCGCGCACGCCGACCCCATGACCTATGCCGGCGCCATCGCGCTGGCCGAGCGGGACGCCCCCAGCGTGCATGCCAAGGCCTTGCAGGTGACGGCCAGCCGTTCCGCCGCCCGGGCGGCCGGGACCCTGCCGGATCCGAAGCTGGCCGTCGGGATCGACAACTTCCCGATATCCGGGCCGCCCGCGGGGCGCTTCGACGCCGACGACATGACCATGGCCCGGATCGGGATCATGCAGGAGGTGCCCAACGCCGCGCGCCGACGCGCGGCGGTCTCCGGCGCCCAAGCCGATGTCGGCCTGGCCGAGGCGGAAGCGCAGCTGGAGGCCCGCAACGTGCGGGTCGCCGCCGCTCTGGCCTGGATCGACCTGGCCTATGCCGAGCGCCGCCTCGCGACCCTCGACCAGCTCACCGCCGGCCTGAAATCGCTTTGGGAAGGCCAGCCCGCCAGCATCGCCTCCGGGGCGGCGCGGCCGGCCGCGGGCCTGGAACCCGTCCGGCTGAGGGCGAAATTCGAGGACATGCGCAGCACGCTTGTGGCGGACCAGGCCAAGGCGCGCGCGGAGCTTGCCCGCTGGACCGGCGACCCCACGCCCACCGCCGCCGGAGCGATGCCGACGTTCGTCATAGAACCCGCGGCGCTTCGATCCGGGCTGAATGCGTTGCCGACACTGATCGCCTACCAGGCCACCACCCGGCGCGCCGAGGCGGAAGCTGACGCCGCCCGGGCCGCGCGGCGTCCGGACTGGGCTTTCGACGTCTCCTACGGCCGCCGGGACCCGATGTTCGGCGACATGGTGTCGGCGGGCGTCACCGTCAGCCTGCCGCTGTTCGCGCGGGGCCGGCAGGACCCCCTGATCGCCGCCCGGATGTCCGACGTCAGCCGTGTGCGGTTGGAGCGGGAAGATGCCCGTCGCGCATTGGCGGCGGCGCTGGAACGCGACCTGTCCGACCACGACATGCATCACCAGCAGTGGGTGCGATCCGTGCAGGTGCTGGTCCCGGCCGCCGAGCAGCGCGGACACCTGGAGGTGTCCAGCTACGCCGCCGGTCGCGCCGCCTTCGGCGACGTGATGGTCGCGCTCACCGACCTGGCGGACACCAAGCTGCAGGCGCTGGAGCGCGAGGCCATGACCCTCCGCGACGGGGCCCGCATCGTCCTGACCTATGGGAGCGACCGATGACCCGCAGACGCATCCTGTTCCTCAGCACGGCTGGGCTCGCAATCGCCGCGGCGGTGGGCTTCGGCGTCGGGCGAATGACCACGCCTTCGCCGACTCTCAACGGTCCGGCTCCAGTGAGCGGCAAGCAAGTGCTCTACTGGTACGACCCGATGTACCCGGGCCAGAAGTTCGACAAGCCGGGCAAGTCGCCGTTCATGGACATGCAGCTGGTCCCGAAATACGCCGGCGAAGCGTCGGGCGGACCCGGCGTGCAGATCGATCCGGCGAAAACCCAGAACCTCGGGGTTCGGCTGGCGACCGTTGAGCGGGGCGCGCTGGCCAGCAACGTCTCCGCCACCGGCGTCATCGCATTCAACGAGCGCGACGTGGCCGTCGTGCAGGCCAGGACGGCTGGTTTCGTCCAGCGGGTTTATGGCCGGGCGCCCGGCGACATCGTGGGGGCCGGCGCACCGCTGGG
>NZ_CADEGK010000008.1:48197-51228 GCF_902826855.1 uncultured Phenylobacterium sp.
GCTGGCGGACCTGCTGGTTCCCGAGTGGGCCGGGGCGCAAGGCGAGTTTCTGGCCGTGAGACGAACCGGCAACCCAGACCTCATCCAGGCGGCGCGCCAGCGGCTTGGACTGCTGGGCATGCCGGAGACGCTGATCGCGTCCGTCGAGCGCAGCGGGCGCGTGCGCAACGTGGCGACCGTCTCCACCCCCTCGGGCGGGGTCATCAAGACCTTGAGCGTGCGGTCCGGCATGGCGGTTACCGCCGGCCAGACGCTGGCGGAGGTCAACGGCCTCGCCCGCGTCTGGCTGAACGCCGCCGTACCCGAAGCGATGGCGGGCGAGGTCCGCGTCGGACAGACCGCCGACGCGACCCTGGCCGCCTATCCGGGTGAGGTGTTCACCGGCCACGTGACGGCTGTGCTGCCGCAGGCCCAGGCGGAGAGCCGGACCCTTACCGTCCGCATCGAACTGCCGAACCCGGGTGGGCGCCTGCGGCCGGGGCTGTTCGCCACGGTGCGGCTGGGCGGCGCGGATCGTCCGGCCTTACTGGTCCCGTCCGAGGCGGTGATCCGCACCGGGCGGCGCACCCTTGTCATGGTCGCCGGGCCAGGTGGTCGCTACCTGCCGGCCGAGGTCAAGACTGGCCGTGAAGGCGGCGGCAGGACTGAGGTGCTTGCGGGGCTGTCCGTAGGCGAGAAGGTGGTGGCTTCCGGCCAGTTCCTGCTCGACAGCGAGGCCAGCCTCTCCGGTGTCCAGGCTAGGCCGGCCGCGACCGAGACGCAGAAGCCCCCTGCGGCGGCAGTCCACGAGAGCGTCGGCAAGGTCGAGCAGATCACGCCGACGGGGATCACCCTTAGCCACGAACCGGTGCCCGCCATCGGCTGGCCCGCGATGACCATGCAGTTCCGGCTCGCCGATCCGGCGCTGGGCCGCGGCGTGAAGGTGGGCGACCGGGTTGCCTTCGCCTTCGAGCAGGCGGCGGCCGGTCCTACGGTCCGACGCCTGGGCAAGGTGCCCGCGCGATGATCGCCTGGATCATTCGCGCCTCGGTGCGCGCCCGTTTCCTGGTTCTGCTGGCGGCGGCCGCCCTCCTGGTCGTCGGCGTCATGGCGGTTCGGTCCACCCCTGTGGACGCGTTGCCGGACCTCTCCGACACCCAGGTGATCATCCGCACCAGCTACCCCGGCCAGGCCCCGCAGATCGTCGAGAACCAGGTCACCTATCCGCTGACCACCACCATGCTCTCGGTCCCGGGGGCCAAGACCGTTCGCGGCTACTCGTTCTTCGGCGACAGCTACGTCTACGTCCTGTTCGACGACCGGACCGACCTCTACTGGGCCCGCTCGCGGGTGCTGGAGTACCTCAGCCAGGTGCAGAGCCGGCTGCCCGCCCAGGCCAGGCCGGCGCTCGGCCCGGACGCCACCGGGGTCGGCTGGATCTACGAATATGCCCTGGTCGACAAAACCGGGCGTCACGACCTCTCCCAGCTCCGCGGAATCCAGGACTGGTTCCTGCGCTACGAGCTGAAGACTTTGCCGGGCGTTGCCGAGGTCGCCGCCATCGGCGGCATGGTGCGCCAGTACCAGGTGGTGCTCGATCCCGCGAAGCTGGCCGGCTACGGCGTCACGCACCAGCAGGTGGTGCAGGCCATCCAAAGGGCCAACCAGGAGGCCGGCGGCTCGGTGCTGGAGATGGCCGAGGCCGAATACATCGTCCGCGCCAGCGGCTACCTGAAGACCCTGGACGACTTCCGCGCGATCCCACTGCGCACCGCCGCAGGGGGCGTGCCGGTGACGCTGGGCGAAGTGGCGACCATTCAGATTGGCCCTGAGACCCGCCGCGCCGTGGCGGAGCTGAACGGCGAGGGCGAGGTGGCCGGCGGCGTGGTGATCCTGCGCTCCGGCAAGAACCCGCGCGAAACGCTCAAGGCCGTGCAAGCCAAGGTCGAGGAGCTGAAGCGGAGCCTGCCGGCCGGGGTGGAGATCGTCACCACCTATGATCGGTCTCAGCTGATCGACCGGGCGATCGCCAACCTCACCCAGAAGCTGCTCGAGGAGTTTGTGGTCGTGGCCCTGATCTGCGGCCTCTTCCTCTGGCACGCGCGCTCGGCCCTGGTGGCGATCCTCACCCTGCCGCTCGGCGTGCTGTTCGCCTTCATCGTGATGCGGGTCCAGGGCGTCAACGCCAACATCATGTCGCTGGGCGGCATCGCCATCGCCGTGGGGGCGATGGTGGACGCCGCCGTGGTGATGATCGAGAACGCCCACAAGCACATCGAGCGCTGGGAGCACGAGCACCCGCGCGCCGCGATGTCGAGCGAAACCCGGTGGAAGGTCGTCACCGCAGCGGCGGCCGAGGTCGGGCCGGCGCTGTTCCTCAGCCTGGTGATCATCACCCTGTCGTTCGTGCCCGTGTTCGCCTTGCAGGCCCAGGAAGGCCGCCTGTTCTCGCCTCTGGCCTTCACCAAGAGCTACGCCATGGCCGGCGCGGCGATCCTGTCGGTGACCCTGGTCCCGGTGCTGATGGGCTACCTGATCCGCGGCCGCATTCCGCCCGAGAACGCCAACCTGCTGAACCGCTGGCTCACCCAGGCCTATCGCCCGGCCATCGACTGGGTGCTGCGCAGGCCCAAGACGGTGCTGCTGGTCGCCCTCGCCGTCTTCGCCACCACCGCCTGGCCGCTCAGCCGCTTGGGCGGCGAGTTCATCCCGCAGATGGACGAGGGCGACCTGCTCTACATGCCCTCGGCCCTGCCCGGCATCTCGACCGCCAAAGCCTCGGAGCTGCTGCAGCAGACCGACCGGCTGATCAAGACCGTGCCGGAGGTGAAGACCGTATTCGGCAAGGCCGGCCGCGCGGAGACCGCCACCGATCCCGCGCCGCTGGAGATGTTCGAGACCACCATCCAGTTCAAGCCTCGCGCCGAGTGGCGGCAGGGCATGACGCCTGAGAAACTCGTCGAGGAGCTGGACCGGACGGTGCAGGTCCCCGGCCTCGCCAACATCTGGGTGCCGCCGATCCGCAACCGCATCGACATGCTGGCCACCGGCA
>NZ_CADEGK010000009.1 GCF_902826855.1 uncultured Phenylobacterium sp.
GCGGGATCTTGGTGACCACGTAGTCGATGGAGGGTTCGAACGAGGCCGGCGTGGCGCCGGTGATGTCGTTCATCAACTCGTCCAGGGTGTAACCGACGGCCAGGCGGGCGGCGACCTTGGCGATCGGGAAGCCGGTGGCCTTGGAGGCCAGCGCCGAGGAGCGCGACACCCGCGGGTTCATCTCGATGACCACCATGCGCCCGTCGGCCGGGTTGACCGCGAACTGCACGTTGGAGCCGCCGGTCTCGACGCCGATCTCGCGCAGCACCGCGATCGAGGCGCGGCGCATCCACTGGTATTCCTTGTCGGTCAGGGTCAGCGCCGGGGCGACGGTGATCGAGTCGCCGGTGTGCACGCCCATCGGGTCGATGTTCTCGATGGAGCAGACGATGATGCAGTTGTCCGCCTTGTCGCGGACGACCTCCATCTCGTACTCCTTCCAGCCCAGGACGCTCTCCTCGATCAGCACCTCGGTGGTGGGCGACAGGTCGAGGCCGCGCTCCACGATCTCGCGGAACTCTTCGAGGTTATAAGCGATGCCGCCGCCGGTGCCGGCCAGGGTGAAGGACGGGCGGACGATCGCCGGCAGGCCCACGAACTCCAGGCCCTCCAGGGCCTCGTCCATGGTGTGGGCGGCCTTGGACTTGGGGCTTTCCAGGCCGATCTTGTCCATCGCGTCGCGGAATTTCTGGCGGTCCTCGGCCTTGTCGATCACCTCGGCCCGCGCGCCGATCATCTCCACGCCATACTTCGCAAGGGCCCCAGAGGCCTCGAGCGCCAGCGCGGTGTTCAGCGCCGTCTGCCCGCCCATGGTGGGGAGCAGGGCGTCCGGCCGCTCCTTGGCGATGATCTTCTCGACCATCTCGGGCGTGATCGGCTCGATGTAGGTGGCGTCGGCCACGTCCGGATCAGTCATGATCGTGGCCGGGTTGGAATTCACCAGCACGATGCGGTAGCCCTCGGCCCGCAGCGCCTTGCAGGCCTGCACGCCGGAGTAATCGAACTCGCAGGCTTGCCCGATGACGATCGGCCCCGCGCCGATGATCAGGATCGAGGAAATGTCGGTGCGTTTGGGCATGTGTCTCGCGCGCAGGCGCCGGCGCGGATCGAATGCGCCGCCGCATCAGGTCAGAACTGCAGGTTAAGCGGGCCGTTTAGAGGGGCGAGGCCTCGCGCGCAAGGCCGCAGGGCGGCAAGCCGCGACCGAGGCTTTGGTTCCCGGAAATTTGTGAACCGAATCACGCAACTAGCTGCCTGCCCGGACGCTATCTTCCCAGGCGCCGTTCGTTGAGCGCCTGCGGAAGCCGGAGCGCCCATGAGTCTGCTGGAACGAATCCCGACGTTGAGCGACGAGGAAGTGGCCAACCTGCTCGCCAATGCGCGCCGCCTCATGGAGCACGGCGACGAGAAGCAGCGCGTGGCCGCGGAAGGTCTGCTCCCAGCCCTCGAAGCCGAGGACGGGGAACGCCGTCACGCCCGACTGGAACGCGCCAAGGAAAAGCGCGCCGCCACCCGAAAGGCGACGCTTCGCCAAGCCTCCGGCCAGTCTTCCGCGGCGGCCTGAGGGCGTCCGCCGGAAAGAGACCCTACGGGATGGCGTAGAACAGGAGCGCCGCGGCCATGGCGATGTAGGCGATCCAGGTCCCGACCGCTCCGGCCGCACGCACCCAGGTCGCGGCCGTCGAGCGCGACAGGCCGATGCCGTGCAGCACGCGACCCACGAACAGCACCAGCCCGATCGGATGAATCAACAGCGGCGGCGCCCCGGCGAGCGCCAGGATCGCCAGCCCCGCCAGCGCCGCCGGCACGTGCTCGGAGGCGTTGCCGAACGCCCGGATGGCCTGGGCCAGGGCCGGCACGCCCCCGTCCCCGACCTCGATCCGGTGGCGCCGCCGCTGGCGCGTGACCAGCACCGACAGCACCAGGAGCAGGATCAGATGCAGCCCGGCCCATAGGGCGGCGGCGTGGACGGCGTCCTTGGGATCCATGGGCAGCCTCTTAGTCCACCGGCCGGCCGTCGCCCGGCAGGCCCAGCCTAGCCCACTTCTCGCTCACCGCCGCGATCGTGGCCTCGTCCATGCCCAGCACCTGGCCCCACTCACGATGTGTTTCCGGCGGCCACTTGTCGGTGGCGTCCAGACCGATCTTCGACCCCAGCCCGCTCTCCGGCGAGGCGAAGTCCAGGTAGTCGATGGGGGTGTTCTCAATGACGGTGATGTCGCGCGCCGGGTCCATGCGCGTGGAGATCGCCCACATCACGTCCTTCCAGTCGCGGGCGTTGATGTCGGCGTCCACCACGATCACCCACTTGGTGTACATGAACTGCCGCAGATAGCTCCAGACGCCCATCATCACCCGCTTGGCGTGACCGGCGTAGGCCTTCTTCATCGACACCACGGCGATCCGGTAGCTGCACCCCTCCGGCGGCAGCCAGAAGTCGACGATTTCCGGAAACTGCTGCTGCAGCAGCGGGATGAACACTTCGTTCAACGCTTCGCCCAGCACAGAGGGCTCGTCCGGCGGCCGGCCCGTGAAGGTGGTCAGGTAGATCGGGTCCTTGCGCATGGTGATCGCGGTCACCTGGAACACCGGGAACTTCTCGACCGAGTTGTAGTAGCCGGTGTGATCGCCGTACGGCCCTTCGTCGGCGTAGTCGTCCAGGTGGACCAGGCCCTCGATGACGATCTCCGCCTGGGCCGGCACCATCAGGGGGACGGTCTTGGCGGGGACCAGGTCCAGCTTGGCGCCGCGCAGCAGGCCGGCGAACTGGTATTCCGAGAGCGTGTCGGGCACCGGCGTCACGGCGGCCAGGATCGTGCCGGGGTCGGCGCCGATCACGGCGCAGGCGGGCAGGGCGTCGGGCTTGCCGGCGGCCTTCCAGCGGCGGTGGTGCTGGGCGCCGCCGCGGTGGGCCAGCCAGCGCATGATGGTGCGATCCTTGCCCACCACCTGCATGCGGTAGATGCCCAGGTTGTAGTCGTCCTCGCGGCTCTCGGACGGGCCCTTGGTGACCACCAGCGGCCAAGTGATCAGCGGCGCCGGCTCGCCCGGCCAGCAGCCCTGGATGGGGAGCTTGGTCAGGTCGATCTGGTCGCCCGTCCAGACCACCTCCTGCACCGGCGCGCGCTTGCGCACCTGCGGTCGCATGCTCATCACCGTGCGGGCCAAGGGCAGCATGTCCATGGCGTCCTTCAGGCCCCGCGGCGGCTCGGGCTGGCGCAGGAACGCCAGCAGCTCGCCCACCTCGCGCAGTTCGCCGGCGGTGGTGCGTTCCTTGCCGTCGAGCGTTACGCCCATGGCCACCCGCTTCACCGTCCCGAACAGATTGACCAGGCAGGGCATGGCCGACCGCTCGCCGTCGGCGCGCAGGACGTTCTCGAACAGCACCGCCGGCCCGCCGTCGCGCAGCAGCCGGCGCTGGATCTCGGTCATCTCCAGTTGGCTGGAGACCGGCTCTGTCACCCGCACCAGTTCCCCGGCCGCCTCGAGTTTCGCCATGAATTCGCGCAGGGAGCGGTAAGCCATGTCGCGGTTTACCTGCGGCGCCGGATGGGGTCTAGGATCGGACCCCCAAAGGACCGGAACATGGCCCGTCTCGATCTCGACGACCTGCCGCCGCGCGTGGCCGCCCTGCTCACCGACCTCCCGGCCGGCGAGGAGCTGCTGCTCGTCCAGCACGGCGCCGTGGTCGGCAGGCTCATGGCGTCCAACGCGCCAGAGCCGGAGGAGACCGAGCCCGAGCTCGAGCCGGACCAGAAACTGCGCGAGGTCTTCGAGAACTTCCGCTCTTCCATCGAGGATGAATTTTGACCCAAGCGATCCGTGAGAAATTCGCCAAGAGCGCCCGGCACCGGAGCTTCTACCTCGCCAGCGGTCCGGAAGATGGCGTGCCGATGATCTTCACGCACGGCTGGCCCGAGCTGTCGATCTCGTGGCGCCACCAGCTGCCGGTGTTCGGCGGGCTCGGCTTCCATGCCGTCGCCCCGGACATGCGCGGCTACGGGCGCTCGTCGGTCTATGGCCGCCAGGAGGACTATGGGCTCGAGCACGCCGTCGCCGACGTGATCGAACTGCTCGACCACCTTGGCGCCGAGAAGGCCATCTGGGTCGGCCACGACTGGGGCGCGCCGGTGGCCTGGAGCCTCGCCCAGCAGCACCCCGAGCGCACCCACGGGGTCGCGGCGCTCTGCGTCCCCTATGTGCCCGAGGGCTACGCCCCCGAGACGCTCATCGCGCTTGCCGACCGCAACCTCTATCCGGAGGACACCCTGCCGGCGGCGCAGTGGGACTACATGCTGGCCTATGAGGAGAACTTCGAGGCCGCCGCCGCCGGCCTGGACGCGAACCCGCGGGCCTTCGTGAAGCTGGCGTTCCGGCGCGGCAGTCCCGAGGGCAAGGGAAAGCCGTCCGGCTCGGCCTTCGTCCGCGCCAACGGCGGGTTCGGCGGGGCGGCTCTGCCCGACGCGCCGCGCGACGAAGAGGTGATCACTCAGGCGGACGAGGACACCTACGCCGAGTCCCTGGCCCGCAACGGCTTCTTCGGCCCCGACAGCTGGTACATGAACGGGAAGGCCAACATGGCCTTCGCCGCGCGCGCCAAGCCGCGCCTGGCGATGCCCGCGCTCTTCCTCCACGCCGCCTGGGACTACACCTGCTACACGGTCGACGACGCGCCCCTGGCCCGGCCGATGAAGGCCAACTGCGCCGACCTCTCGGAAGCGGTGGTGGAGAGCGGCCACTGGATGGCGCAGGAGAAGCCCCTCGAGGTCAACGCCCACCTGGCCCGCTGGCTGGCGGCCAAGCTGCCGCACCTCTGGCCCGCCTAGGCTTTCCCGGCTCATTCGGATGGCTTCTCAAGAGATTTTTCGAAGCCCCGATCCGTTTCCGCCCGCGGTTTCGTCCTTGGTTGTGTCCGTTTGCACAAGGAGGGGCTGCAATGGCTGGACTCGTCGCCATCTACAGAAGGCCGGCTGACGTCGAAGCGTTCGAAAAGCATTATTTCGAGACGCACATACCCCTGGCCAAAGCGATGCCAGGTTTCAGGAAATATGAGGTCAGCTCCGGTCCCATTTCGGTCTTGGCCGGGCCAACCGATGTCTACCTGATCGGGACCGTGCATTTCGATGATCTTGAGGCGATGCAAAGGGCTTTCGCCAGCCCGGAGGGTCGCGCGACCGCGGCGGACCGCCAACTGTACGCCCCCGATGATACGGGCGTCCAAATCTTCGTCTTCGACACCCGGGAAGTCTGAGCCGATCCGCAGCGGCCGTCTGCATCGGCCGCAATGATGAAATCGCACGAAGCAGGATCGACAATGTCGACACCCAAAGCAGCTTATGTCCTCGTCCACGGCGGTTGGCACAACCGATCGAGCTGGGACAAGGTCACGCCGATCCTTGAAGCTCAGGGCCATTCGGTCCTTACGCTCGATCTTCCGGGCGCCGGGGCAAATGCGATTGCGCCGAAGTCGCTTGGGGCCCGCCCGTTCGCCCCTGCCGCGTTCGCCACCGAACCCTCCCCTGTCGCCGACGTGACCCAGGACGAGCGCACACAGGCGGTTGTCGCGTTGGTGAACGAAGGGGCGTCGCTCAGCGAGGGCAACGTCGTGCTGGTCGGGCACTCGGCCGGCGGGATGACCATCTCGGCGGTTGCTGAACAGGTTCCCGAACGGCTTGCCGCGATCGTCTATCTTGCTGGGTTCATGGTCCCGCCCGGCCTGTCGTTGCTCGCGATGCTTCCGCATGAAGCCATGTCCTCGGCGCTGTCGACTGGACTGTTCGTGGGCGATCCCGCTGCGATCGGCGCGACGCGGATCAACCCCGGTCCCGCCGACGCGGCCTACAAGTCGCTCCTGAAGGCGTCGTTCTATGCGGATGTGACCGATGCGGACTTTGCCCAGGCGGCGTCCCAGTTGCACTGCGACGAACCGAACGGCGGCGCCCTGACCCCATCCGCAATCACGCCTGGTCGATTCGGCGCCGTCCCGCGCCATTACATCCGCACCACGCAGGACCGTGCTGTCCCGTTGACCGGCCAGGACCACATGATCGCCACGGTCGACGGCACGATCGGCGGCGCGACGATCACGCACACACTGGAGAGTAGTCATTCGCCCTTCCTGTCGCAGCCGGCCGCCTTGGCGACGATCCTCCTCGACATCTCCGCCCTGTCGCTGGCGGAGCGGAGGCAAGCGGGTCCCGCGACATGAGCGCCGACGAATTCGAGGATCGGCTGGCCGCCCTCAGGCCGCGCCTTCATCGCTACTGCGCCCGCATGACGGGATCGACGGTCGATGGCGAGGACGTGTTGCAGGATGCCCTGGTCAAAGCGCTAAGCGCACGCGCTGAAGGCGCCAGGGTGGCCAATTTCGAGGGCTGGCTGTTTCGCATCGCCCACAATACGAGCCTCGACCTGCTTCGCCGCAGGTCCCGGAACACGGTCCTACCGCTCACCGACAACATCGCGGCTGCGCGCCTGCCCGAAGCGGATGTCGTCGCGATCAGCTTTCACACCTTCCTGCAACTGCCTGAGCTTCAGCGCTGTGCGGTGATCCTCAAGGATGTGCTCGGTCATTCGATCGAAGAGGTCGCGGACATCGCCGATTGTACGGGCGCGGCCGCCAAATCGGCTCTTCAACGCGGTCGTAACTCGCTGCGGCGCCTCGCGCAGACGCCCGTGGACACGCGGTTGCCGCTCATGCCCGAGGCGGCCCGGCAGAAAATGGCGACCTTTGTCGACCTGTTCCGCCTGGGTGACTTCGAAGCGATCCGAGCGATGCTTGCCGACGACGTGAAGCTTGAACTGGTAAACCGGCTCAAGTGGGAAGGACGCGACAGAATCGTCCCCTATTTCACCCGTTACGCCGAAGAGACGAAATGGAGGTTCTCTCTCGGTGCTGTCGAAGGCAGTCCGGCCATGCTGGTTTTCGAAGCTGGCGCGATGGAGAAGCCGGCGCACTTCGTGCTGATCGACTGGCGCGATGACCAGATTTCGGAGATCCGAGATTTCCTGTTCGCGCCCTATGCGCTCGAATCGGCGGATTGGGTGCGATTGGGGGCCGCCTAGACGCCCGGGAGCCGCCAGCTGTCACACCCGCAATCGCGCGATCGCTAACGCTCAACCTCCCACGCCTTGATCGCCGACTTCTTGGCGACCTTGCGGAAGCGGCGCTCGAGGAAGGCGCGGAACGAGCCGGGGTGCAGGGTGGCGATCCGCGCCAGCACGCTGGGATAGTCCTTGTAGTGGGCGGTGAAATGGAAGGTCTCCGGCTCGGCCTCCATCAGCATCTCGCGCTCGTCGTGCGGCACGTCGAACAGCACCACGCTGTCGTCCTCGTGGCGCAGCCGGGTGAAGAACTTGCCGTTCACCTTGAACGAGGGACGGCCATAGCTCACGCCTTCCTCGGCGCCGGGAAAGCTGAGGACGATGTCGCGCATCTCGTCCTGGGTCATACCGTCTACTCCGCCGTTGTCGCGGCGCGATTTTGCGCCCGGCGCCGCGGCCGTCAATCTGCCCGCGGAACCGTCTCGACGCCGCGGGGTTGCGCCGGGATGAAAGTCCTCCCCGTCGCGGCCGCCATTGGCGGCCTTCTGTTGCTCGCCGGCTGCGCCACCATGGCCAAGTCGTCCAGGGTCCGAGCGCCCGAGCCGGCGCGAGCGGTGGCGGCGGAGACCTTCTTCGCCGGCCGCTGGTACGAGATCGGTCGCACGCCGATGAGGCTGACCGACGGCTGCGTCGCCGGCTACACGGACTATCTGCGCGAGAACGGGCGCCTGATCGAACGCGACGCCTGCCGCGCAGGCTCGCCGGCCGGCAAGGAAAAGGTGGTCGCCGGTCCGCTAAGGATCCTGAACCCCGGCCAGAACAACAAGGTCCATGTCAGTTACCGGCTGTTCGGCTTCATCCCCGTCGCCCGCGAATACTGGATGCTGGACCACGGTGAAGACTGGTTCGTCCAGGCGACGCCTGACCTCAAGCTGATCAACATCTACACACGTGAGCCGCGCCCGACGCGAGAGAGGGTGGCCGAACTGACCGCCCGCGTCGGCCGCTTCGGGTACGATGTGACGAAGCTGGAATTCCCCGAGGTCTTTCCACCGGGCGTGCGCTAGGCGCTCAGTCGACCCGGCGGAGGCCTGCCGGCTTTCCTGTGGCTCAGTAGGCCAGCGCCACGCCATCCTTGCGCATCTCGGTGGCGGCGGCGTAGCGACCGGGGTGGGCCTGGATGGCCTGGTAGCCGCCATAGCCGCCGGGCGCGGCCTTCATGGGCCAGCCGAGCTTGGCCAGGGCGGCCTGCGTCGCGGCCGGCACGCCGCTCTCCAGATTGAGCCAGCCGATGGCGCCCAGGTCCTCGCCGGTGGGCTCGCTGCCGCCCTCGTGATGCCAGCGCGGGCTGTCGCCGGCCTCCTGCAGGCCCAGCTTGAAGTCGACCAGGTTGGAGATGATCTGCGCCTGGCCCTGGGGCTGCATGTCGCCGCCCATCACGCCGAAGCTGAGCAGCGGCTTGCCGTCCTGCGTCGCAAACCCCGGGATGATGGTCTGGAACGGCCGCTTGCCCGGCGCATAGAGGTTCGGGTGGCCGTCCGTCAGCGCGAACAGCTCGCCGCGGTCCTGCAGCATGAAGCCCAGCCCGTCCGGCATCAGGCCCGAGCCCATGCCGCGGTAGTTGGACTGGATGATCGACACCATCATCCCGTCCTGGTCGGCGACGGTGAAGTAGGTGGTGTCCCCGTGCGCCGGCGCCTGGCCCGGATAGGCCATGGGCATGATCCGGTCCGGGCGGATCAGCTTCGCCCGCTGGACGGCGTAGTCCTTGGAGACCAGCCATTCGGTCGGCTGCTTGTAGAACGTCGGGTCGGCGTAGAAGCGGGCCCGGTCCTCGAAGGCCAGGCGCTTGGCCTCGATGGAATGGTGCAGCGCCGCCGCCGACTGGAAGCCCATGCCGGCGATGTCGAACCGCTCCATCATCTTCAGGATCTGCAGCGTCACCACGCCCTGGCTGTTGGGCGGCAGGCCCCAGACGTCGACGCCGCGGTAGTTGACGCTCACCGGCTCCACCCACTCGCTCCTGTGGGCCGCGAGATCGGCCTTGGTCATCCAGCCGCCGATCCGCTTGAAGTAGCGTTCGAGGGTCTGCGCGATCTCGCCCTCGTAGAAGGCCCGCCCGCCGCCCTCGGCGATGAGCCGGTAGGTGCGGCCTAGCTGCGGGTTCGCGAACAGGTCGCCCTCCCGCGGCGTCCTGCCGTCAGGCGCCCACAGCGCGTTGAAGTTCGCCACCTCCTCGATGCCGGCGTCCGGCTTGTTGAAGTTGCGCTGCGAGGCGGCGAGGTAGAAGGCGGTGTTCTGGATGACCGGATAACCCTCCTCGCAGGCCCGGATCGCCGGCTGGAACAGGTCCTTCCACGCAAGCTTCCCATAGCGCTGGTGCAGGCTCGCCCAGGCGTCCACGCAGCCCGGCACGCTGACCGAGATCGCGCCGTGCGACGGGATCAGCCCCGCAGGTGTCGCCCGCTGGCGCACCGTCTCCAGCGAAAGCCCCCGCGGGCTGCGGCCCGACCCGTTCAGACCCACGACCTTCCCGGCCTTCGGGTCCCACAACAGCACGAAGCAGTCGCCGCCGATGCCGCAGGCGATCGGCTCGCCAAAGCCCAGCACCGCGTTGGCCGCGATCGCCGCGTCTGCCGCTGACCCACCGGCCTTCAGGATCTCGATGGCGGTCAGGCTCGCCAGCGGATGCGCGGTCGCCGCCGCGCCGTGCGTCCCCCACACCGCCGAGCGCCCGGCCCAGGTGGCCCCGTCCACCCGATCGCCCATGCGCACGTCCGGCCGGTCGCGGTTGGGGTTCTCGGCCCGTGCGGTGGCGAAAGAGGGCCCGGAGAGCGCGGCCGCGGGCAGGCTGGCGATGAACGTGCGACGGCGCATGCGGGCTCCGGGTCGGCGAGGGGCGCAGGTTAGCAGGATCAGTGGCGGGTGCGACGGGCGGCACGGCATGCCGGGGACGGCCAGGATGGCGTTCATCGTTTCGCCGCGGGCCGCGCGGGCCAGGACGATGCGGGCGGTCTCGTTGCTGTACTGGCGCGGCTTGTGGCCGCCGATCGCATGGTCCATCGGCGGCGGGACGGCGTCCGGCGGGTCGAAGGGCAGCGGTTCGCAGAGCCACATGTGCCGAGGCTAGCGGCGCGCCGCGTCAGAAACGGACGTGCCTGCGCAACCGCCTCACGCCATCGCGAACAGGCGCGCGTAGTTGCCGGCGAAGAACGCATCCTTGGCGCTGTCGTCGGCCTCCGCCAGCGCCGCGTCGAACCTGGCGATGGGGGCGCGGCCGCCTTCGATGTGCGGATAGTCGCTGGAGAACATGTAGAGCCGCGGGTCCGACTCGCGGATCAGGGCGGCGACGTCCTCGTAGGGGAACGGGGTGAAGGCCAGCTGCTCGATAACCTGCTGCGACGGCCGGCGTTTCAGGGCCGCCAGCTCCGGCTCGGACTTCTTCCAGATGTCGGCGATCCAATCGAGACGCCGCAGCATCGACGGCACCCAACCGGCGCCCAGCTCGATCGCGCCGCCGCGCAGGGTCGAATGCCGCTCCAGCACGCCGTCCAGCACCAGGGCGCCAATGAAGGTCTCGGCGGCGTGGTGCAGGCTGGTCATGTCCTTGCCGCGCACACTCTCGCCCGCGCCCATGAAGTCCTTCGGCTCGGGGCGCCCGTTGTTGAACCAGCGCTTGTCGACCTGGATCGGCGCGCCGGCCACGTGCAGCAGGAACGGGATGCCCGCCCGCGCCATCCGCGCCCAGATCGGGTCGAAGTCGGTGTGGCCCGGCGAGCGATCGCCAGGGATGCGGTGGGCGATCCACGCGGCCTTCAGCCCCAGGGAGACGATGTGCTCCAGTTCCTTCAGCGCGAGGTCGGGCTCGTCCAGCGGCAGCAGGCTGACGCCGAACAGCCGGCGGTCGCGCGAACAGAAGTCGGCCATGGCGCGGTTGTGCGCCCGCGCCGCGGCGTAGCGCTCCTCGACCGTCCGCCTGGGATCGAAGGCCGGGCCCGCGGAGTAGCTGGGGAACACCAGCTGGCTCTGGAAGCCGAAGAGGTCGAGCGCCAGGGTGCGTTCTTCGGGGTCGAAGGCGCCGAGGGCCGCATGGCCCTTCGGACCGGCGATCAGGCGGTCGCCCAGCGCCACCAGCTCGGCCACCTTCTCGGGCGGATGGCGCCCGGCCGCGGCCGACGCGGGGTCCAGCACCGCCAGCGCACCCACGGTCGGGACGGGGAAGGTCGGCACGCGGTCGCCCATGCCGGGATCGGCATAGCCCTTCAGGAAGTCCGGCAGCTCCATGATGTGGCTGTCGGCATCGTTGATGACGCGGCCCTGTGCGTAGGTCATCGGCATTCCTCTTCCGTCGCTTCCCGAGCGCCCCGCATAGTCGGACGTCCAGCAACCGATGGCGAGCGCCGAATCCGACGCGTTCCCTGCGGTCGAAAAAAAAGCTAGGCGCGCCGTTGCGGCATTCAGTTAGAGTCGTCTCTAACTTCTTCAACGCCCGCCTTCCGGAGACCCCATGGCCCGCATGAAATTCGGCGCATTCCTCGCCCCGCACCATCCGATCGGCGAGCACCCGATGCTGCAGATGCGCAACGACATCAAGTTCGGCGCGCACCTGGACGCCCTGGGCTTCGACGAGTTCTGGGTGGGCGAGCACCACTCCACCGGCTGGGAGGTGATCGCCTCGCCGGAGCTTTTGCTGGCCGCGGTCGGCGAGCGGACGGAGAACATCCGCCTGGGCACCGGCGTGGTTTCGCTGCCCTACCACCACCCCTTCACCATCGCCCAGCGCATGGTCCAGCTGGACCACCAGACCCGCGGGCGGGTGATCTTCGGCACCGGCCCCGGCGCGTTGCCGTCCGATGCCCATATGCTCGGGATCGACCCGATGACCCAGCGCGACCGCCAGGACGAGGCGATCGGCGTGATCCGCCGCCTGTTCGCGGGCGAGCGCGTGACGCAAAAGAGCGACTGGTTCACCCTGCAGGACGCCCGCCTGCAGCTGTTCCCGCTGCAGGAAGAGATGCCGATGGTCGCGGCCTCCTCGGTCAGCCCGTCGGGCATGACGCTGGCCGGCAAGTACGGCATGGGCGTGCTGTCGATCGGCTCCAACTCCAACGCCGGCCTGGCGGCGCTCCCCACCCAGTGGGGCTTCGCCGAGCAGGCGGCCGCCAAGTCCGGCAAGGCCATCGACCGCAAGGACTGGCGCGTGCTGATGAGCTGGCACATCGCCGAGACCCGCGAGGAGGCTCGCGCCCAGGCCGGGCAGGGCCTGATGCACTGGCACAACGAATACACCGTCGGCACCCTGATGCGGCCGGGCGCGCCCGTCTTCAAGAGCCCGGACGAGGCCGTGGACCTGACGGCGTTCGCCGATGGCGCGGCGGCGGTGATCGGCACGCCGGACGACCTGATCGCCGCGATCCGCAAACTGCACGATTCCGCGGGCGGGTTCGGCGTGGTGCTGGGCTTCGTCCACGACTGGGCCAACCGCGAGAACACCAACCGCAGCTGGGAGCTGGTGGCGCGCTATGTGATCCCCGAGATCCAGGGCCTGCTCGAAGGCTACCGCACCTCGCGCCAGTACGTGGTCGAGCACCGCGACGTGTTCACGCGCGCCGGCGAAGCGGTGCTGAGCAAGATCATGTCCCACGAGGGCGCCGCCGCGGCGCTGAAGGAAGGCATGCAGGCCGGCTCGGTCTCGCTCAACTCCCCCAACGCGCCCGACCTGAACAAGGCGGCCGAGGCGATGAAGGCAGGCAAGTAGGCGGCCGGCTGGGCGGCCGCCGCACCGATAGGCTCCGGCGACGCCTATCGTGCGGCGCCGTTGGCGGCCGTCGCTGGCGGAGCGCGCACGATGAGACCCAGTGCGCGCAGGGCGTCCTCGATCGGAATGAAGAAGTTGATGTCGTGACCGACGCCATCGCGCTCGTCGCGCGCAACGGCGACCGCGACGACGCGTCCTTGTTCGTCGAGGAGCGGCCCGCCGGAGTTGCCGTGGTCGGTGGCCACGTCGCTTTGGATGTAGGTCAGCCCCTCCAACGTCCTGTGGCCTGAGACGATGCCCTTGGTCAGGGTGTTCTGGTACTTCTCGTCGAGGGGCGTGCCGATGGCCCAGACCGTCTCGCCTAGTGGCGGCGGCGCGTCCGTCCGCAGGGCCAGAACCCTGTGCGGCCTGGGTTCCGTCTTCACGAGGGCGACGTCCCTGCGGCGATCGGAGCGAAGCACCTCGCCGAGGGACTCAGCGCCGTCCGACCACTTCACCTTCACAAACTTCGCGTCGCCGACGACGTGCTGGTTGGTCAGGATGCAGCCATCCTCCGAGACCAGGAAACCACTGCCCATCCCGGAGTTCGCGAACACAGCGACGACCGACTTCATGGCTTCTGGAATCGGGCGCGGCTTTGCGGCGGCGCCTGCTAGCGCCAACGGAGCCAGGGCGGCTGGGTTCGCGGAGCTCGCCGCGACCGCGCCAGGAGCGGACGCCATCAGCGCTCGGAACTCGCCGGCGTTCAGCAACTGCCGCACGTTCTCGCGAAACGCGCCGTTCAGGATGTGAGCCATCCCGGGCTGGCTCTTGGGCGCATCGTATGCCCCGGCGGTCTTAACCGTGAGGACGACCTTTCGCTCCAGCGGTGAAAAGACCTGCCACTCCACGGTCATGTAGACTTGGCCTTTGAAGTAATCGCCGGGCGTGGTCAGGCCGCATCCCGCGCAGAACCGTGCCGCGAGGTTGCCAATGACTACCCCGACCTGAAGCTCCGCCTCAGAGTCCGTTGCGAAGAGTCGTGTCTTCGGTCCATCTGAGAATCCCGAGGCGCCCAGGACGTCGGCAAATTCATGCGCCAAGTCGGTTGTCGCCACGTCGGATCGGCTGCCCTTCCAAGCGAGCACGTCACTTCCGATGCTGCCGCCGTCGTACAAGGTCGCCCACTCTCGACCTTCGCTCATGTCGACGAAGGCCCTGACGAGGGAGACGGAGCGCGGCTTGGCGGAAACTCCCAACGGTTGGACGGTGGTCGTCGGTCCCACCACGAAGTCCCAGGGCTTCCCCGCGGCCAACGCTGGGTGGGCCAGTGCAAGGACCAGTCCCGCAATCATCAGGATCGTACGCATCGCTCCCCCAAGGCCGCAGCCAAGCTTACAAGTGCAAAGGTTGCAGCGGGCTGAACTCCACGCCTACGCCTCGCTCCACACCGCCGGCTCGTTTCCCGCCGGACCGGCGGGGTGGAAAACTCCGCCCACCGGGCAAGCCGTAGACGGGGCGCATGATGGTCCCGCCGGCGGCGCAGACCTTGGTTCCATCTCTATGTTCCATATTTGTTCCAACTTAGGGCGCGGTCAGGGCAGAGTCCAGACCGCCGTCTTCTTGACCTCCATGTCCTCCAGCTCCCGCGTGGTCGGCACCTGGTATTCGGCGAGCTTCACCAGGCCTTGGCGCGGGAAATAGCTGCGGCCCGGGTCGCCGATCAGCACCGTCGCGCCGGCGGCTCGCGCCGCGCCCAGCCAGGCCATGACCCGCTCGGCCAGCGGCTTCTCGTAGCAGATGTCGCCGGCCAGGATGAGGTCGGCCCAGGCCGGCGGCGGGGCGTCCAGCAGGTCGGCGTCGGTGAAGCCCACGATCACGCCGTTGGCCTCGGCATTCAGCGCCAACGCCGCGCCGCAGAAGCCGTCGATGTCGGCCGCCAGCACGCGCGAGGCTCCGGCGCGGACGGCGGCGATGCCGACGATCCCGGAGCCCGAGGCGAAGTCGACCACCGCCTTGCCGGCCACCACCTGCGGATTGTCCAGCACATAGCGGGCCAGCGCCTGGCCACCCGCCCAGGCGAAGGCCCAGAACGGCGGCGGCAGGCCGATCGCTTCCAGGGCCTCCTCGGTCAGCCGCCAGATCGGCGTGACCTCGTCGGCCAGGTGGAGCTCCAGCTCCGGGGTGTGCGGCGGTCGTTGCCGGCGGGTGTTGTCGAGGATGAACTGGCGGCGTTCGCCGGGCGGGATCATTGGCGGTCTCTATCCGACCGGCTAGCTTGCCGCCATGCTCGCCGCCGACCCCACCGCCGTCGAAGCCCGCGTCCGCGCCCTGTGCCTGGCCCTGCCCGAGACCGGTGAGCGGGTCAGCCACGGGATCCCAGCCTTCGATGTGGCCGGCAAGATGTTCGCCTACTTCCGCCACGACCATCACGCCGATGGCATGACCGTGGTCTGCGTGAAGACGTCCGGCCGCGACGAGCAGGAGATGCTGTGGGAGGCCGATCCGGCGACCTACATCAAGCCGGCCTACCTGTGGCCCTCCGGCTGGGTCGGGATCGTCCTGGAACGGGCGGACTGGGATCTGGTGGAGGTGCGGCTGAAGACCAGCTGGCGGCTGGCTGCGCCGAAGCAGCTGCAGCGCTCTTCCCTCCCTTAATGGGGAGGGACAGACCGCGAAGCGGTCAGGGTGGGGGAGTCAAGATCCTCCCCGACGTCTGCGTTTGGCCCACACTTCCCCACCCTGATCGCCTTCGGCGATCTGTCGCTCCCCATTAGGGGAGGGAAGGCCTGCCTCGCGGGCCCCATGGCGTCGCCGCGACGAAGGCCGCGGTTGCTGTGCCGGCGGTGACCATGCCGGCCGCGACCAACGCGAACAGCGTCCAGTCCGGCGCGTCGGCGCGCACCAGAAGCCAGCCCCCTACGGCGATCACCACCAGCCGCAACGTGCCCGCCAGCAGCGGCCCGAGGATCCGCCCCGCGCCCTGCGAGGCGAAATAGAGCGCGAGGTTAACCCCGAAGAAGATGAACGCGGGACCGGCAAACCGAAGGTACAGCTGGGCGGCCGCCGAGACGCCCGGATCCTGAGTGAAGACGCTCACCCAGAGCTGAGGCCACAGCGCCAGGACGATCCCTATGGATCCGAGCCCCAGCCCGCCCATGCCGCCGGCGGTCCAGGCCACCCGCCGCGCCCGCGCGACATCGCCCGCGCCGATCGCCAGGCCCACCATCGGCAAGGCCGCGACCCCCACCGCGAAGGCGATGGGAACCAGCAGGAACTCCAGCCGCGACCCGATGCCGTAGCCGGCCAAGGTCTCGGGCCCGAACCGGGCGGCGATGGCGGTGAGGATCAGGATCGCGCCGACCGTCTGCACCGGCGACAGCAGCGCCGGGAGGCCCACCTGCAGGATATCGTCGAACGCCCAGCGATGCAGGGGCCCACCGAACCGCAGGCGCACCCGCGCGTCCTTCGCCCGCAGCAGCACGATGAAGATGGTGAGCGACAGGATGGTCGTGAGGGCCTGGCCCAGGGCCACCCCGACCAGCCCGAGCCGCGGTGCCGGGCCCCAGCCAAAGCACAGCGAGCCGCCGACGACCATCTGGAGCACGGCGCCGCAGATCATCACGATCGACGGCCGCACCATGTCGCCGCTGGCGCGCAGGACCGCGGCCAGCACATTGATCAGCCAGACGGCGATCGAGACGGAGAAGGCCACGCCGCCATAGAGCGTCGCCAGGCGCAGGATTTCGCCGCGACCGCCCAGCAGGTGGAACAGCGGCGCCCCGAACAGGCTGAGGGCTATGGTGAAGACCAGGCCTCCCGCGAGCGCGATCAAGGCGCCGTGCCGCGCCAGGGTCTCGGCGCGCTCGGTGTCGCCGGCGCCCAGGGCGCGGCTGATCGACGAGGCCACGCCGCCGGCCATCGCGCCGCCGCTCATCATCCCCATCAGCATGATCAGGGGCAGCACCAGGGCCGCCGCCGCGAGCGGCTCACGGCCGAGCCGGCCGATGTAGGCGGTCTCGGCGATGGACACCGCCGTGGTCGCCAGCATGCCCATGAGGTTGGGCGCCGCCAGCCGCGCCAGCGTCGAGGCGACAGGGGCGGTGAGCAGTGGGTGGGGCGCGGCGGCGGCGGTCATCGCCGGCCAAGCTAGCGTCCTGTCGCAGCGGCAGGACAGCGCCGTTACTGGATCACCGTCCGCACCACGCCGCGCTGCTCGGGGGTGATGTTGCCGCCCTTGTCCTGGCTGGCCGGCTTGGAGGACGCCTGGCGCAGGACGTCGAGGTAGCTGGGCGCCGTCAGCATGCGCGGCAGCACGCCCTTCGCCGCCAGCAGGCGGTGGGCCTTGGGCAGGTTGTAACAGGGCACATGCATGAACATGTGGTGCTCGCAGTGGTAGTTCACCCAGTAGGGGGCCAGGAAGATCCGCTCCAGCAGGTTGGCGCGGGTGGTGCGCGCGTGGCGCAGCGGGTCCGGCTCGTCCTTGGGCACGCAGGCGTGCTCGGCGATGTTCCGCAGCCGCGTGATCATCGGCAGCCAGGTGGCCTGGGGCAGCAGCCAGAGGGCGAACCACGCCCACCAGAAGCCGAACGGCGCGGTCACCGCGATCGTCACGGCCATGCCCAGCAGCATCCGGCGGCGCGAGACGACGGCGTCCTTGAGGATCGGCCACAGCGGCTGGCCCAGCCGCCAGGCGCCCAGGCGCGCGACCAGGTTGGCCCAGCGCTGCTTGTAGTAGGTCTGGCCGGTGAGGTCGCGGATCAGCTTGCGGCGCAGCGAGAGCCGGGTGATCGGGAACGGCGCCGACAGGCCGAGGTCCGGATCCTCCGACTGCTGGGCGTACTTGTGGTGGCCCAGGTGATAGTGCCGGTAGGCGGCCAGGCCGCCGGGCGTCAGCTTGTCGCCCAGGAAGTCGTTGACCTTCATGTCGCCGTGCAGCGCGCTGTGGGCGGCGTCGTGCATCAGGATGCCCAGGCCCAACTGGCGCGCGCCGATGACCATCACCGCCAGCGGCAGCAGCCACGGCTGCCACAGCGTCACCGCACCGGCCGCGAGGATCACGATCCAGGCGTGCGCGATCAGCGCCGGGCCCTTCCACGCCGACTTCCGAGCCAGCGGAGCCCACTCCTCGGCGGTGAAGTAGTCCTTGGGGGCGACGCGGGTGGCGGCGGGCATGTCCGTGAGTGTAACGCGACAGCCTGAATGAAAACAGTGACCGGGCGAATTTCCCGCCCCGGCGGCTATGGCGTGAGCCCGCCAAGGACCAGCGCGACGACCAGGATCAGCCCCGCCCAGGTGTTGGACTTGAACAGCCGCAGCGCCAGGGCCGGGTCGTCCACCTTCACCTGGCGCGCCTGCCAGCCTAGGTGGATGGCGTAGGCGATCATGGCGACGGAGAACGCCAGGCCCAGGCCCGCCGCCAGCCCGGCCAGATAGGCGAACGCCAGGGTGAGGAGATAGAAGAGCGCCACCGCCCGCGGCGCTCGGGGCCCCAGCCGCCGGGCGGAGGACTTCACCCCCGCCAGCGCGTCGTCCTCCAGGTCCTGGATCGCGTAGATGGTGTCGTAGCCCAGGGTCCAGCAGACGCCGGAGGCGTAGAGCACGAGGGCCGGCAGGGTGAGCAGGCCCGGCTCCCACAGGAACCAGCCCTGCGTCGCCCATGTCCAGGCCGCGTACGCCGCCGACGCGCCCGTGGCCGCGGCGAAGCCCAGCAGCACCCCCCAGTTGAACGTCAGCCCCAGCCACGCCTGCGGCCACCAGGTGATCCGCTTCATGAACGGATAGGCCGCGACCAGCACCAGCGAAGCCGCGCCCAGCCCGATCGCCAGCGGCGACAGCCACACGAGGATGCCCAGCGCCGCCAGGCTGCACGCCGCCACGAAGGCCCACGCCTGCTTCACGCTGATCTGGCCGGAGGGGATCGGGCGGCCGGCGGTGCGGGCCACCTTCGCGTCGATGTCGCGGTCGACGATGTCGTTGTAGGCGCAGCCCGCCGCCCGCATCAGGGCCGCCCCCGCGAAGACCAGGACCAGCATCGCCGGGTCGGGCCAGCGCCCCTGCATCGCCGCGGCCAGCGCCACGCCCTGCCAGCCCGGCAGCATCAGCAGCCAGATGCCCGTCGGCCGGTCGAACCGGCCCAGCTTCAGCCACGGCCGCAGCGCCGCCGGCGCATAGGCGTCGACCCAGTTGCTGGGCTTGGCGTCGGGCAGGGCGACCATGGCCGCTGTTTAGGCCGGCGTGGGCTGCGTCGAAAGCCACCATTCGTCGCCGGCCAGCCAGGCGCCGGCCGCCATCCGCGCCCCCTCGGGGAGAAGATTCACCGACGCGTTGAACCCCCGGCCCCTCCCGCCAGTTACCCCCTGGATCACGTTCAGTCAGGGAGGGCCTCTCATGCGGCCGCTGTTCTACCTCGTCGCGCTGGCCACCACCGCGCTCGCCGTCACCGCCTGCAAGAGGCCGGAAGACCCCGCTGCGGCCGAGGCCGCAGCCGCCAACGCCACCGGCCAGGCGCCCGACGCCATGCCGCCGGTCCCCGCCTCCGACGCGAGCGCCATGAGCACCACCCCGCCGCCTGTGACCGCCGGCGAGGCGGGCATGGCGGCGACGCCCGGCGCGGGCGCGACCACCGTGCCCGAAGGCGGGACCACCATGCCCGAAGGCAGCCCGCCACCCGTCAACGCCCCGCCACCTTAAGGCGGCGCCGCGGTCGCCGATCCCGCCTCCCTGTCGCTTGGGCGACAGCGGAGGCGTCCGCCATTTGACCTCGGCGGCGTCCCCTGACAGCGTGGCTCCGCGCCATTCTGCGTCCGCCTGCTCAGGGAAGTCCCATGTCCGAAACCGCCACCGCCCCCGCCGCCGCCGCGACCGTCTCCCCGGCCACCTACGCCTTCTCGAAGCTGATCGTCTCCGACCTGGACGGCGCCGTCGACTTCTACGGCCGCGTGCTCGGCCTCGTGGTCGCCCAGTCGATCGACATGGACGAGATCGCCGAACGCATCCTGGGTAAGCCCGGCCAGCAGGGCGGCGCCAACCTCGTCCTCTTCCAGCACAAGGACGGCCGCAAGCTCACCCTCGGCGACGCCCACGGCCCGGTGGGCTTCTTCGTGCGCGACGTCGACGCCAGCTACGC
The DNA here is from genome assembly GCF_902826855.1 of uncultured Phenylobacterium sp. Taxonomy (GTDB): domain Bacteria; phylum Pseudomonadota; class Alphaproteobacteria; order Caulobacterales; family Caulobacteraceae; genus Phenylobacterium. The sequence goes on from NZ_CADEGK010000009.1 coordinate 19,911, forward strand.
CCACGCGCTCAGCCAAGGCGCCAAGGCCCAGCGCGAGCCCTTCGACGCCGGCACGCTGCGCGTCGCCTTCATCCTCGACCCCGAAGGCCACGAGATCGAGCTGCTCAGCGTCAAGGGCTGAGCCTCGCCGTCCACGTCCTCTCCCCCCGCGCGCAGCGCGGGGAGCGAGGGGCAGGGAGAGGGCGGCTCAGCCTATCGGTTCGTGCCGGTGGTGGGCTGAGTATCCTCGGCGTCGAACCGGTACAGCTTCGGCCGTATCCGCCCCCGCCGCCCGTCGATCCGCCGCAACGCCGCGCCCGCCGCCCGCAACCCTCCCGGCTCGGCCGCGTCGATGACCTCATAGCGCGCCAACTCCAGCATCAGGTCACGCTGCCGGCACGCCTCGGCGTACGCCTCCGCCAGGCCCGGTACGACCTGCAGCCACCGGTACCAGGCCTTGAACGACGGCGCGCCGGGCCGCGCCACGACCTCGCTCAGGCTGGCCCCGCCCGCGACGGCCGCCAGCACCGCCTTCGCCCGCGCCGGCGCATAGGTGCTCTTGCGCCCCGCCCGCCACCACCGCCCGTGCGCCCGGCGCCGCACGGCCGCGACGGCCGCCCGCTCCTCCCGACGCAGCCGCGCGAGCTCCGCCCGCAGCTCCGCCACCGCTGCCCCGAACTCCGGCACGACCTGCATCCAGCGGAACACGGTGCAGTAGGCCGGCATCCGCGGATCGGCGGTGATCGCCTTCACCGTCTCGCCCTCGGCGATCCGCCGCAGGATCAGGTTCCCCATCGGCCAAGTGAATGCGGTGGACTTGTCCCCGGCCTCCTTGTCCATCGGCGGAATGGCCCACTCGCGGGCCGGGCAGCGGTCGTCGCGCATGGCCTCACCCTACGGGCCCACCACGCCAGATCCGGACGCACCCTCCCCACCACCCTTCCTTTCCCGCCTGCGGGAAAGGGGGACCGCCCGCCGAGGCCGAAGGCCGAAGAGCGGGGGGTGGAAAGGGCAAGCCTCAAGCTCAGCGGATCGACCGGGCGGCCCAACCGCCCTGCCGGCCGCTCGCCCTTCCCACCCCTCGCTCTCCGCTACGCTCGGCGAGCGGTCCCCCCTTCCCGTGAACGGGAAGGGGCGCCTCGGAAGCCCATCCTTCAGGATGCCTCCCGCCCTTAAACCCCATGGTTGATTGCGAGCCTGCGAGGTGAGGCGTGTCAAGGACGCGCCTCTGGCGCGCCGCCCCGCGGCGGCCCTGCGGGCCGTCCTTGAGGCGAGGCGCGGTCGGGCGCCAGCCCGAGCGATCAGTCCGGGAGACTGATCGCAGCAACGAACGCCCGGAGCGCAAGCGCAGGGCCGAGGCGAAGCGCCTCACCCCGCAGGCAAACTCCGTCCATGGGTTTCAGGGCGCGGTGTGGGCAACTAAGCTAGCCAAGCCTTCCAGCCACCGACCCTCTCAAACAAGGGATGGGCGAGAGCGAAGTCCCGAGCGGACGGAACCAATCCCGGTTTTCGACCCAAGTCAGAATACTCTTGCACGATCTGCGCCCAGGCGCGGTCTCGGACGAGTCCCGCTGCGCTTCGGGTGTCCGCGAAACTCGGCTTCATCCGGACATTGAAGTCTCCCAGGACAAGCACTCCGGTCGGCCGGGTGAAGTGGTGGCTGATGAGGTAGGAGCCTTTCTTTCCCTCCTCGGCATCAGCGGTCGTCCGAACGTACTTTCCCGCCTCCACCTCGGCATAGACTTGGAGCACCACCTTGCCTTCCCGGTCCTCCCGCGCCAGTTCTGCCAATCGCCTGTTGACGGAGAATCCAATTCTAGATGGATCGGAAAAGTAGATGTTTCGTAGAGACGACGCGGAGATCGCTCGGTTTATCGCAATTACGTCCGCTCGCTTTGTAAGTGTTACTCGACCTGGATTGGTATCCCGGTACGAATAGACGCCAGGGGCGAAAGCCAACAAGCAGTGCGAAGGTGAGATTGGCATTATGACCACTAGCCCGGCGGTTATCATGCCTGAAGAGTGGTCTGGCCTCGACGAAGGTCGAAACATGTTTGTCTGGATTACCGGGGCATCACTGGTGAGGAAATGAGTTTCCGGAGCGGCCCGCAGGAACACCACGCGGAGGTCATACAAGGAGGCCGACGAAAGCGTGTGCGCCCTGAGAGAGTCGATTACGTCCGTGCGCGGCCGTGTCTCCTCGAGAGCCTTCTTCGCCGCGGCGGCCCCGTAGAGCTTGGCCATGAGGTCGGCGCTGCCTTCGTGGAAGCTGGCTATCAGTAATTCGCCAGCCTCTGTGCGGCCGCGCAGTGTCGCAACGTAGAGCCAGAGAATCTCACGCTCAGCGCGGTTGGGAAGGTAATTATCGAACCGATCTATGTTTCGGAACAGATCGATCGCGTGACCTTCTAGGGATGATATCGCAACCTCAAGTTTACCATCCGTTCCGTAGTAATAATTCTTGTAGCATTGATCTCGGATGCTTGCTCCCAGAATAACGCGCTGCGTGGAAATGTTGCCGATACAGATAGTCGTGCGCTCGGCATTATTTGCAAAGCGTTGAAGGTAGGACCGCGGCACATAGTGCTGGCGCTTGTGTTCAGCCACTCACTTAGAGTGACGCGAGTCGCATAGCAGCAAAAACCCCGCCGGCCAGTGACCGACGGGGCTCCCGCAACTCAGCCGCTAGCGGCCCGCTGACGCGAGCCGCCGCTGATCAGTACCCCTGGATCCGCGCATACCGGTCGCGGTGGTACGCCTGGTTGCCGAACGCCGCCTCGGCCGCCCGGGCGCGCTTCAGGTAGAAGCCCGCGTCGTGGGCGTCGGTCATGCCGATGCCGCCGTGCATCTGCACCATCTCGTTGCTCACCAGGTGGAAGGTGTCGCCCATCTTGGCCTTGGCCAGGGACGCCAGCTCCGGCACCTCGGCGCTATCGGCGTCGATCGCCGCGAGTGCGGCTTCCACCGCCGAGCGCGACAGCTCCAGCTCGGTGAACATCTTGGCCGCCCGGTGCTGCAGCGCCTGGAAGGAGCCGATCACCTGGCCGAACTGCACGCGGGTCTTCAGGTAGTCGAGGGTGACCTCGAACGCCTGGGTGGCGGCGCCCAGCATTTCGGCGGCGAGGCCGGCGCGGGCGCGGTCCAGCACCTTTTCCAGCAGCTCAGCGCCGCCGTTCAGCTTGGCGTCGTCGCCCACCGCCACGTCCTTGAACTCGACGTTGGCGGCGCCGCGGCTGTCGGCCAGCGACAGCTTGGTGCGGCTCACCCCCGCCGCGTCGGCCGGCACGAGGTAGAGCTCGACCTTGCCGCCGGACTTGGCGGAGACCACGAACACGTTGGCGGCCATGCCCTCCAGCACGAACACCTTCTTGCCCGACAGCTTGCCGCCCTTCACCTCCGCGGAGACCTTGTCCGGCGCGTGGTGGGGACCTTCGTCGATGGCGAGCGCGGCGATGGCCGAGCCCTCGGCGATCTTCGGCAGCCATGCCTGCTTCTGCGCATCGCTGCCGCCCAGGATCAGCGCCGAGGCGCCACCCAGTCCGGACGCGATCAGCGGCGAGGCGGTGAGCGTGCGGCCCAGTTCCTCGAGCACCAGGCCCAGGGAGAGGTAGCCGAAGTTCGAGCCGCCGTACTCCTCGGGGATCACCACCCCGGCCCAGCCCATCTCGGCCATCTCGTTCCAGGCGGCGACGTCGTAGCCGACCTCGACCCCGCTATCGCGCATCTTGCGAAAGGCGGTGACGGGCGACTTCTCCTGCACCCAGCTCTTGGCCGCGTCGCGCAGCATGCTCTGTTCTTCGGTGAGAACGGCCATCGGTAGTTCTTCCTCTCTCAAAATAGGCTGTCATCCCGGACAAGCCCCGCGCGAGCGGGGCGCCGAGCCGGGACCCAGGAGGGGCCGTGCGCCGGCCTCTGGGTCCCGGCTCGACCTTTCAGGCCGTCCGGGATGACGGATGTTGTTGATACGACTTCACTTGGATTGCGTAAGGTCAGGCAAGCCCAGGATGCGTTTGCTGACGATGTTGGCCTGCACCTCGTGGCTGCCGCCGAAGATCGTGAACGCCTTGCCGAACAGCCAGCCGCGCACCGCCGCCAGCTCCGCGGCCGAAAAGGCGTCGCCCTCCCAGCCCAGGCCCTGGCAACCCATGATCTCCAGCGTCATCTCGTGGCGCTCCTGGAGCAGCTCCGTACCGGCGTTCTTCATGATCGAGGTGGCCGAGGAAGGGCTGGCGTTACCCTTGGCCTCGATCATCGCGCGCACCGCCGTCTGCTGGAAGGCGCGCATGTTCATGGCGTTGGTGGTCAACCGGGTGCGCAGGTCGGAGTCGGCGATCCTGCCCTTGGCGTCCACGCCCACATAGTCCTTGGCCAGGTCCTCCAGCGCCTTGCCGGCGCCGCCCAGCGACCCGCCGGCCCCGGTGAGGCCCGAACGCTCGTGCTGCAGGAGCCGCTTGGCGATCGTCCAGCCGCCGTTCAGCGGCCCGACCAGATCCTTCTTCTCGGCCCGCGCGCCGGTGAAGAAGGTCTCGCAGAAGGGCGAGGACCCGGCGATCAACCCGATCGGCCGAACCTCGACGCCCGGCTGGTGCATTGTGAACAGCACGAACGAGATGCCCTCGTGCTTCTTGGACGTGTCCGTGCGCACCAGGCAGAAGCACCAGTCGGCGTACTGGGCGCCGCTTGTCCAAATTTTACTTCCGTCAATTTGGAAGTGGTCGCCCTTGTCGACCGCCTTGGTGGAGAGCGCCGCCAGGTCCGAGCCCGCGCCCGGTTCGGAGAAGCCCTGGCACCACTGCACCTCGCCGCGGCAGATCGGTGGGATGTGCTCCTGCTTCTGCGCCTCGGTGCCATATTCCAGCAGCGTCGGGCCGAACATCATCACGCCCATGCCGCCGATGGGATTGTAGGCGCCGGCGCGGGCGAACTCGCCGCTCACCACGCGCGCCTCGGCGCTGGAGAGCCCGCCGCCGCCGTATTCCTTCGGCCACGTCGGCGTGCCCCAGCCCTTGGAGCCGACGGCCTTGCGCCACGCCTCCATGGCCGGCGTCGGCTCGGTGCGCTCCTCGGTCAGCGCCGAGACCCCCGCGCCCTTCAGCGACGCCGGAAAATTCTGCGCCACCCACTCGCGGACTTCCTTCCGGAAGGCCTCCAGATCCGTCCCGCCAAAATCAGCCATGTGAAATACGTCCTCTTCAAAATCTAGGATCGTCATCCCCCGGCTTGTCCGGGGACCCATGATCGCTGCGCTGGCAGGTAAAATTCCCGAGGCCGAGATCATGGATGGCCCGGACAAGCCGGGCCATGACGAGTCTTGGTGGCGTCCTACCCCTGCGTCGTGTCCGGCAGGCCCAGGATGCGCTTTGAGACAATATTGCTCTGCACCTCCTGGCTGCCGCCGAAGATGGTCGTGGCCTTGCCGTAGAGCCAGGTCCGCACGGTCTCCAGTTCGTCCTTGTCGAAGGCCTCGCCTTCCCAGCCCAGCCCCTGGTGACCCATGATCTCGAGCATCAGTTCCGCCCGGTTCTGGCCGATCCAGGTGCCGGAGTTCTTCATCACCGAGGTGGTGGCCGAGGGGTTCACGTTGCCCTTGGCCTCGTCCATGGCCCGCAGCACCGTCAGCACGTGGGCCTTGGCGTTGATCTGGTGGGCGGCGAGACGGGCGCGCAGGTCGGCGTCGGCGAGCCTGCCCTTGGCGTCAGCGCCCACGTACCTCTTGGCCAGGTCCGGCAGGCTCACCCCGCCGCCGCCCGCCGTGCGGGCGCCGCCCTGGCCGACGCGCTCGTGCTGCAGCAGGCGCTTGCCCACCGTCCAGCCGCCGTTGAGCGGCCCCAGCATGTCGTCCTTCTCGGCCCGAGCGTCGGTGAAGAAGGTCTCGCAGAACGGCGAGACGCCGTTGATCAGCTTGATCGGCCGTGTCTCCACGCCCGGCTGATCCATCTTGATCAGCACGAACGAGATACCCTCATGCTTCCGCGAAGTATCCGTGCGGACCAGGCAGAAGCACCAGTCGGCGTACTGCGCGCCGCTTGTCCACGTTTTCTGGCCGTTGATCTTCCAGTGGTCGCCGGCGTCTTCGCAGCGCGTCTGGAGACCTGCCAGGTCCGACCCCGCGCCCGGCTCGGAGTAGCCCTGGCACCAGCGGACTTCGCCCTTCACGATCGGCGGGATGTGGCGCTGCTTCTGGGCCTCGGTGCCGTATTCCAGCAGCGTCGGGCCCAGCATCGACAGGCCCATGCCGACCATCGGGTTGTAGGCCCCGATCCGGTCCATCTCCTGCTGCAGGACGCGAGCCTGCGGGCCGGAGAGGCCGCCGCCGCCGTAGGCCGTCGGCCACGTCGGCGTGCCCCAGCCCTTCTGCGCCATGGCCTGCTTCCAGGCCAGGTGGTCGCCGCTGGGCTTCACGCCGCCCATCATCATCCGCGTCCCGGCGTCGGGGTCGTCGCGCAGCGACTGCGGATAGTTGGCCTCCAGCCATGCCCGGGCCTCGGCCCGGAAGGCGTCCAGCTCGGATCCGCCGAAATCGGCCATCACCGTCCTCCCAGAAATGTCAGCGCTTCAAATACCGCGTCTTCAATCCCGGCAGTCTACTTCGGATCGGGCAATCCGAGCACCCGCTTTGCGACGATGTTGAGGTTGATCTCCGAAGTCCCGCCCTCGATGGAGTTGGCCTTCGAGCGGAGCCAGGACCGCACCGCCCCCAGCTCCTGCTCGGCGAAGCCGTCGCCCTCCCAGCCGAGGCCGGCCAGGCCCAGCGACTCGAGCATCAGCTCGTTGCGCTCCATTGCGATCTTGGCGCCGGCGTACTTCATGATCGCCGCGGTGTTCGACGGCCCGTTCGACGCGCGCGCATCGTCCGCCGCGCGCTTCATGGTCAGTTGGAAGGTGCGGTTTTCCATCAGGTGGTCGGTGATCCGCCGCCGCAGGTCCGGCTCGTTCAGTCGCCCGGTCTCGTCGACGCCTAGCCGCTCTTTCGCCGCCTCCGGGATCGTCTGCACGGGCCCGGTCTGGCCGATGTTGCCGCCGCCCAGGGAGCCGGCGATGGAGTCCCGCTCGAACATCATCAGCCGCTTGGCCACCGTCCAGCCGCCGTTCAGCGGTCCCCAGAGCTGGTCCTTCGGCACCTTCACGTCGGTGAAGAACATCTCGCAGAACGGCGCAGTCCCGTTGATCAGGTGGATCGGCTTGATCGTGACGCCCGGGTCCTTCATGTCGATGAGCAGGAAGCTGATGCCCTCGTGCTTCTTCGACGTGTCCGTACGGACCAGGCAGTAACACCGGTCCGCGTGCTGTGCGCCGCTTGTCCAGATTTTCGAACCGTTGACCAGGAAGTGGTCACCCTTGTCCTCCGCCCGGCAGGCCAGGCTCGCCAGGTCCGACCCGGCCCCGGGCTCGGAGTAGCCCTGGCACCACCAGACGTCGCCACTCACGATTCCGGGGAAGTGCTCCTTCTTCAGGGCCTCGCTGCCATACTCCAAGAGGGTCGGGCCGAAGAAGGTCACGCCCATGCCGCCGATCGGGTTGCGGGCGCCGATCTTGGCCATCTCCTCCTGCAGGACCCTGATCTGCTCGCGCGAAAGGCCGCCGCCGCCCACCTCCTTGGGCCAGTGCGGCACGCCCCAGCCCTTGGCGCCCAACGCCTTGCGCCAGGCCGTGGCCTCGGGCGTTTCGGGCTGGGCCTGCAGCTTGGCCAGCTGCAGCTCCGGTTTGCCCGCGAGCGCCTTGGGGAAGTTGGCTTCGAGCCAATCGCGGACCTCGGTCCGGAAGGTCTCCACGTCGCCGCCGAAGTCCGCCATCACACTGCTCCTACCTAGCTCGTTCTTACTTGGGATCCGGGAGGCCGAGCACGCGCTTGGCCACCACGTTAAGGTTCACTTCCGAGGTGCCGCCCTCGATCGAATTGGCTTTGGTCCGCAGCCAGCCGCGGGTGGCGACGATCTCCGGTGTCTCGAAGCCCTGGCCCTCCCAGCCCAGGCCCTGGTGCCCGAGCGCCTCGATCATCAGTTCCGATCGCTCCTTGGCGAACTCGGCCGCGGTGTACTTGATGATCGACGTGGTCGCCGATGGCCCGTTCCCGCCCTTCGACTCCGCCGCGGAGCGCGCGATGGTCAGGCGCAGGGCCTGGAAGTCCATCTTGTTCCTGGTGATCCGGGCCCGCAGATCGACGTCGCTGAGCTCGCCGTCGTCGCCGGCATACTGTTTGGCCAGGATGGCCAGGTCGCCGGAGGCGCCGCCTGCAGAACCCCCATCACCGAAGCCGGCCGAGATGTTCTGCCGCTCGTACTGCAGCAGCCGCTTGGCGATCTCCCAGCCGCCATTCACTCGGCCGACCAGGTTCTCCTTGGGGATCTTCACGTCGGTAAAGAAGGTCTCGCAGAACGGGCTCTCCCCGCTGATCAGAGCGATCGGCCGGGTTTCGATGCCTGGCGTGGCCATGTCGATCAGCACGAACGAGATGCCCTCGTGCTTCTTGGACGTATCAGTACGTACGAGGCAGAAGCACCAGTCGGCGCGATCTGCGTAGCTTGTCCAGATCTTCGAGCCGTTGATCAGCCAGTGGTCACCCTTGTCCTCACACCGGGTCGCGAGCGCGGCGAGGTCGGAGCCTGCGCCGGGTTCCGAATAACCCTGGCACCAGCGGACCTCGCCGTTGACGATCCGGCGCAGGTGAGTCTGCTTCTGCGCCTCGGTGGCGTATTCCATCAGCACCGGGCCCAGCATCCAGATACCGAAGGCCAGCACGGCCGGCCGCGCCTTGATCCGCGACAGCTCTTGCTCCAGGACCCGCGCCTCGGCGGGCGACAGCCCGCCGCCGCCGTATTCCTTGGGCCACGTGGGTGTGGTCCAGCCCCTGGCCGCCATTCGGCGCATCCAGACGATCTGCGGATCGCTGGAGTCCGCGAACCGCCGTCCGCCCCACACCGCCTCGGGATCGGTCCGGGTCGTTGTATCGTTCAGCTCGGCCGGATAGTTGGCCTCGAGCCACGAACGCGCCTCCTTGCGGAACGCGTCGAGCTCGGTGGCGCCGAAGTCGGCCATGGCGGTCTCCAGGAACTTAAGTCGGCCCCGAACTTAGCGCCCGTCGGGGCCAGGGCAAGCGGGATGAAACAGTTGTTTGAGCGGACTGCACGCAACCTCGCCTATACAGGCTCCTGATGCGCCTCTTCCGCCATCCCGCCGTGACCGCCGCCGCCCCCTGGACAGCCGCGTTGCTGACCCTTGGGATCGGCGTGCTGCTGCTGGCCTCGGGCGCGCGGCCGTCGATGCCCACCCGGTTCATCCGCCTGATGGAGTTCGAGCCGGTCCTGCTGATCGAGATCAGCCACTTCGTCTCGAGCGTGCTGGGCCTGGTCCTCGTGATGCTGGCGTTCGGCCTGCGCGCCCGGCTCGGTGGGGCATGGGTGGCCACGCTGGTGACCTTGCTGGTGGCCGCCCCGCTCAGCCTGGTGAAGGGCTTCGTCTGGGAGGAGAGCGCCCTGCTCCTCGGCCTGGCCGCCCTGCTGGCGCCCTTCCACCACGCCTTCCCCCGGACCGCGCGCCTGAGCCGCATGGAAGTGACACCGGGTTGGCTGGCGTCGGCCGCGTGCCTGGTTATCGGCGCCGGGATGATCGGGCTGTGGTCGTTCCAGAACGCGGATTACGGCGACCTCCCCTGGTGGCGCGTCATGGCCGACGAGGACGCCGCCCGCTCGCTTCGGGCGTGGGCGGGCTCCGCGCTGGCTCTCTTGGCTTTCGGCGTGTGGCGGTTGCTGGGATCGGCCGCCACGCCGCCCATCGTCGGCGAGGCGGACCCCGACTACGAGCGCGTGCGCGCCATCCTGGCCAAGGCCGAGGTGTCCCGGCCGACGTCGAACCTCGCGCTGCTGGGCGACAAGCGGTTTCTGTTCTCCGCCTCCGGCGAGAGCTTCCTGATGTTCGGGGTCCGCGGCCGCAGTTGGATCGCGCTCGGCGCCACGGTGGGTCGCCGTGACGAGCGGCTGGACCTGCTCTGGCGCTTCCGCGAACTGGCCGACGCGCACGCCGCACGGCCGGGGTTCTACAACCTCGAGGCCGAGGACCTGCCGGACGTGGTCGAGCTGGGCTTCGCCATCCAGAAGATGGGCGAGGGGGCCGTCGCCCCGCTGGAGAGCTTCACCATAGAAGGAACCAAGCGGGGCAACCTGCGCCGTGCGTGGCGCAAGGCCGGCGAGGAGGGTGCCACCTTCGAGATCGTCCAGCCGGACGACCTGGGCCCGATCATGCCGGAGCTAAAGCGAATCTCCGACGCCTGGCTCGAAACTCACGCGGGCGGCGAGAAGGGCTTTTCTCTCGGCGGTTTCTCCGAGCGCTACGTCGGAGAGTTCCCGGTGGCCCTGGTGCGCTGGGAAGGCCGGATCATCGCCTTCGCCACCTTGTGGACCGTGGCTTCGCGCAGTGCTTTCTCCATCGACCTCATGCGGTTCGTGCCCGAGGGGCCGCCGCGGATCATGGACTACCTGTTCGTGGAGCTCATCAACTGGGGTCGAGCTGAGGGCTATGCAGCCTTCGATTTCGGCATGGCGCCGCTGTCGGGCCTTGATGACCGTCCCCTGGCCCCGACGCTCTCACGCGTTGGACGGCTGATCTTTGACCGTGGGGAGGAGATCTACAACTTCCAGGGCGTGCGCCATTACAAGTCGAAGTACGATCCCATCTGGCAACCCCGCTTCGTCGCCGCTACGCGCATGTGGGCGATTCCGCTGCTGCTCGCGGATGCCGGCCTGCTGGCCTCAGGCGGCATGGCTGGCCTCGCCAAGCGCCCGAAGAAGGCCGATGAGCCTGCGCTGCCGAAGGCCGCCTAGCCGCCCGGCCGGTGGATGCCGAGCGCCTGAAGGGCGGTGAACAGAACGGCGATCGCCGCCGCCGTCGCCAGGACCATGATCATCCGCCACGGGATCAGGCGCGGGCCTTTCATGGGATTGGGCGGGCGCGCGCCCCGCCAACCGGCGAACCCGGCCAGCGCCGCGAGGCCTCCCGCCAGGCCCAGCATGATACGAACATCCATCGGACAGCCCTAACCGAGACGGGCCACCTCATCCACAGGTACCGCTGCCGCACACCAGATGTAGCGTCTACGCCGCGTTTACACCCCAGCAATCGGCGCCTAACGTCCTTAACTGCACGGAGACGCGATTCGGATGAGCGCGGGGGCGCCCTGGAGCGTAAAGGGGATCGACCCCAAGGCCCGTGAGGTCGCGAAGGACCTTGCGCGGCGCTCCGGCATGACCCTGGGCGAGTGGCTGAACCGCGTGATCCTAGATGATGACCTCCCCGAGGAGGTCAGCGCGGAGAGCCAGTTCACCGAGCGGCCGCACCGCGCGGCCGCGCAACCCTTTCGGCCCGCGCCGCCGCGGCTAACGGCGGTCCCAACGTCTCCCGACTTGGCCCGCGTGGCCTTCGCCCTGGACCGCCTTACCGATCGCATCGAGGCTTCGGAGACCCGTACCGGCCTGGCTATCGGCGGGGTCGAGCATTCGGTCCGACAGGCCTTGGCCCGCATCGACACCACCGAGCGCGAGCAGGCGGTCGTGGCGGGCCGTCTGGAGGCCACGCTGGCCGAGACTGTGGCCGAGCAGAACGGCTTTGGCGAGCGCCTCGGGCGCGTAGAGGCAGCGGTCGGGCCGCGCTCGCTGGAGGCGATCCGCGCCCTGGAGGGCCGCCTGGCTCGCGCGGAGCCCGACGCGGTGGTCGAGGCGGTGCTGCAGCGACTGGGTGAGCGGATCGCCGAGGCCGAGGGCCGCACGACGCAGGCGCTCGAAGCGCTGCAGAATTCGCTGTCGGCTCTCGACCAGCGGGTCTGGAGCGTCGAGCACGGCGCCACCGACCATGCGGAACTGAAGTTCGAGTCCCTGGCCCAGGTGCTCACCCATCGAGTCGAAGCCGTCCGCGCCGAGGTGGCCCAGAAGCTGGCCGACAGCGCTGGCGGTGCGGTCGAAACCCGCCTGGCCGAGATGGCGGAGCACATCCGCCAGGCCGAGCGCCGCTCGACCCAGGCCGTTGAGGAGATCGGCCGCCACGTCTTGTCGATGGCCCAGGCGGTGGGGAAGAAGCTGGAGGAGGCCGATCAGCGCGGCGCCGACGCCATCGACCAGATCGGCGTCGAGGTCGCTCGCATAGCGGGCGCCGTGGAACTGCGCCTGGCCCGCGGCGAACAGGCTCAGGCCCAGGCCTTCGAGCGCCTCAGCGCCGAACTCACCCGCGCCAGCCAGGGCCTTGCCGAGCGGCTCACGGCGTCCGAGCAGCGCGCGGCCAGCGCCATCGAAGGCGTCGGCGACCAGGTGGCTAGGGTCACCGAGCGCATCGAGGCCCGCCACGATCGCACCACCGCTGATGTCGCAGCGCAGATCCGCCAGAGCGAGGAGCGGGCCGCCAGCTTGCTGGAGGAGGCTGGGCGGCACAATCTCGGCCCGCCGCCCGAGCCGGAGCCCGAACCCGCCGATGGCGCGCCCTTCGGGCCGGAGCTCTTCGCGCGCGCGGAAGCCGGGCTGCGGTCGGGGCCCGAGACCATTCAGGCCCCTGAGGCCGCCGCCGATGTTGTCACCGCGACTTGGCGACGGCTGGAGCTCGATCCGCCGGAGCCTGAGGCGACCGACACCTTCGCGCCCATCGCCGAGACCGACGACGACGACATCTTCGCCGCGCCCGCCGCTAAGGACGAACTGCCTGACGGCCAGCCGCCCACGCACCCGCCACAGCTGTCGACGCGCGAGGTGATCCAGCAGGCCCGCGCCGCCGCCCGCGCCGCCCGCGGCGAGGACGAGCCGCCCATGCCGCAGGTCACCGCCAAGGTCGCACCGCGCGCGGCGACCGGCCGGCTGTTCCAGGGCTTCGGGCAGGCCTTCGGCGGCCGTCCGCGCCGGGCCCAGAACACCACGCTGCAGACGGCCCTGATGGTTGCCGGCGGCGCGGCCTTCCTCAGTGTCGGCGCGGCCGGTATCGCCCTGATGCAGGGCCAGGACGATCGCCAGGAAACCGCCGCCCAGCCGTTCGGTCCCGCCCCTCGAGCCGCCGTCGCCCTCACCCCGGGCCTCGCGCCTGGTCCGGGCCAGGCTGGCAGCGCCACGCGCCCGACCTTGGCCCAGGTTCGCGCCGATGTCGAAGCTGGCGCGCCCGGCGCGCTGCAGTCGCTGCGGGCGTTGGCGGAAGCCGGCGACGCCCAGGCCCAGCTCTACCTGGGCCAACTGTATGACGCCGGGAAGGCGGGCCTGATCCGCGATCCGCAAGAGGCCAGGCGGCTTACCGCCATGGCTGCCGAAAGCGGCGACGCGGCCGCTATGCACAACCTCGGCGTCTACTATTTCCGCGGGGAGGGAGGTGGCGCGGACTTCACCGCCGCCGCCCAGTGGTTCAAGAAGGCCGCCGCCGCCGGCGTCGTGGAGAGCCAGTACAACCTGGGCCTGCTCTACCAATCGGGCAGCGGCGTGCCTCGCGACCTGGCCGAGGCGCGCCGCTGGTTCACGCGGGCGGCTGAGCGGGGCGACGCCGGAGCCACGCGCGCGCTCGCCGACATGGCCACGCCCGGAGCCCAGCGGCCCACAGCCCAGCGGCCCACAGCCCAGCGTCCCGCGTCCTCCGGCGCCGCCGCGGCGCCGCCGGCGATTTCGGAGAACGTGCGGCACGCCCAAGGCATACTGGCCAAGCTCGGCTACTATGATGGCCCCGCCGACGGTCAGGCCAGCGAGGCCTACAAGGTCGCTCTGTTCCGCTATCAGCAGGACCAGCGCGACCAGGCCGTGGGGCCCAAGCCCTATTTCGCGTCGCGCTGATTGCCGCTGGACCCCGGCCCCGCACGGACGTAGGCGCGGAACGTGGACATCTACCTCCCCATCGCCGAGGTCGCGGTCAACGCCCCGCTCATCGTGGCCCTGGGGGCTTTCGTCGGGTTCATCTCCGGCATGTTCGGCATCGGGGGCGGCTTCCTGATGACCCCCATGCTGGTGTTCCTGGGCATTCCGCCGGCGGTGGCGGTCTCATCCATGGCCCATCACGTGGCCGCGTCGTCCACCTCCAGCGTCATCGCCTACGGACGCCGCCGCGCGGTGGACTTCCGGATGGGCGCGGTGTTGGCGGCGGGCGGTATCGCCGGGGCCTTCGCCGGCGTCGAACTGTTCCGCGTCCTGCGCCTTCTGGGCCAGGCCGACCTGGTGGTGGCGGCGTCCTACCTGGTGTTCCTCAGCGTTATCGGTGCGCTGATGCTGGTGGAGAGCCTTCAGGCGATCCTGCGTCGCCGCCGCGGTCAGCCGCCGCCGCCGCGCCGCGACCGCCGCCCGGTGTGGCTCTATGGCCTGCCGCTGAAGATGCGTTTCCCCCGCTCGCGTCTCTACATCAGCGTCATCCCGCCCCTGGCGCTGGGCGGCTTCGTCGGCGTGCTCTCGGCGATCATGGGCGTGGGCGGCGGCTTCATCCTGGTGCCGGCCATGGTCTATGTCCTGCGCATGCCCGCCGGCATGGTGGTGGGCACCAGCCTGATGCAGATCATCGTCACCGCTGGCCTCACCGGCGTCCTCCAGGCCGGCCGCAACCAGACGGTCGACATCGTGCTGGCAGTGCTGTTGATCGCCGGCGGTATCGTCGGCGCGCAGTTCGGCGCCCGTGCTTCTTCGAGGTTCCGCGCGGAGGAGTTGCGCTCCGTCCTCGCCGTCATCGTCCTGGTGGTCGGCCTGCGCATGGGGCTCGACCTGTTCCTTGCCCCCGACGAGCCGTTCGTCCTGATGTCGGGGCTGGGCGGATGATCGGCCCCATCCTTGCCGTCGCCGCCGCGCTTGCTCCTCCCGCCCCCTCCACCGCCCCATCCCACACCGGGGGCGGAGCAGGAGGCCAGGCGGCTATCTCGGCGGCGCTGACCGACACTACGGTCGAGGTGAAGTCCGATTTCCGGGGCGCCCGTATCGTGCTCTACGGCGCCGTCTTCGACCCTGCGGCGCGGCCCAGCGACGTCGTGATCCTGGTGCGCGGGCCGGAACAGCCGGTGCGCATCACCCGCAAGCAGAAGGTCGCAGGCTTGTGGCTGAACAGCCGCCCCGTGGTGTTCCGCGGGGCGCCGGGCTTCTACCGCGCCGCCTCCAACCGCCCGCTGGAGGACATCGCCAATTTCAGCACCTTGCGACGCCTGGGCGCGGGTGTTGACCACCTGCCCATCAATGCGCCCGCGGAACGGCGGATCGAGACGCGCTATGGCGTGCGCGACGTGGTCGTCTATCGCCAGGGCGCCGACTACTACGTATGGCGCCGCGCGGTGGTCCGGCTGAAGGAGAAGGCCGGCCTCTATCACGAGGACGGCCGTGGCGTGCGCTTCGTCGACCGCGGCCTGTTTCGCGCCGAGATCGAGCTGCCCACCGGCGCCCCGACCGGTGTCTATCGCGCCGACATCCTGCTGTTCCAGGGCGGCCGGGCGGTTTCCACGCGTACGCGAACCCTCACCGTGAAGAAGGTCGGCTTCGAACGGGCTCTTTACGTATGGGCGCATGACAGGCCATGGTCCTACGGATTGGCTTCGATGGCGTTCGCGCTGGTAGCCGGTTGGGCGGCCTCGGCGGCATTCCGGAGAGATTGATTGCTCATGGATGACGTGCGGGTCCCCGCGAAACGAGAGTCGATTCCGCCCGCGCTTTGGGCCATCGCCCTGGTGGCGCTCTCGCCCTTCCCGGTCACCGCCGGCCTCTATGGCTACGGCCCCCAGGAGACGATGGCGGCGGCTCTGTCGGCGATGCTGCAGTGGTCCGCCGTGGTGCTCTCCTTCCTGGGGGGCGTGCGCTGGGGGCTCGAAACCCGGGAGCCTGCGCCGCGGCCCATGCGCCAGGTCTTCTCCGCCATGTGCGCCGTCGCCGGCTGGGTGATCCTGCTGTCCCGCGGCCGCACCCCCGACACCTGGATCATCGGAGGCTTCATCGCAGCCTTCCTGATCCAGTGGCTCTTCGACCACCAGACGCCCGACACGCCCTCGCGCTATCCGGTTCTCTCAACGGCCGTCACCACCGCCGCCTGCGTCTCGCTAGCCCTGTGCCTGGAGAAGGCCTTGAGCGCGTAGCGGGATGACCGTCGCTGGGATGGCAGGCGCTACTGTCCCCCTGACGCGGCCATCTGCTCGACCAGGTCCAGGCTCTCCTTGCGGAAGTTGGGCCGCGGGTGCACGCCATCGACGCCGAACTCCAGCACCGTTTCACCCGCGCTGAACGCCGGCCAATTTTCCCCAGGATCGCCGGTCCTGGCGAAATTCACCCAACTGGTGATCGCTGCGTCGGAGACCTGGCGATCCTCGGCCGTCGCCGCCGGAATCGTCACGGGTCCCATCACGACCGGCGCCGTGGGAAGGTTGCCGAAGACGTAGGCGATCTCGCCACCGTGCGCGAGGCCATGCACCTTCCCCCGTTGCGCCGCGGGCAGGTAGGAGAAGTGGTAGAGCCAGGCCTTCTGCCCAGCTTTGGCGTGCAGCCGCGCCAGGTAGCGGTCCGGCTCGGTCACCATCGATTCGGTCATCAGGTCGTTGGCCGCCGCGGCCTTGTCGCCGCCATAGGCCGCCAGTAGCTGGTCCTTCAAGGCTCCGGCTCGCGCCAGGAAGATATCCGGCGCCTGCGCCGCCTGCGGAAACAGGCTGGCCTCATAGCTGGTGCCGCCGGCGATGTAGGGGACCTTCGCCTGCCGCCCGCCCGCGAACGCCAGCTCGGGGCCCTCCTTCAGCAACACGCCGTCGACGATCGGCGAGGGGATTGCCGGATCGGTCAGGCCGCTCACCGGCTCCGACAGTTGCTGCGCCGACAGCGCTCGAAGCGCCTTGGCCGCCTCGGGCCCACTCCCGGTGATCCCGGCCTTGATCGCATAGGCGCCGCCCATGCCCTCGCCCGTACGGCCCTCGCCGCGGATCGGCACGCCGTTGCTGCGCCCAAACCCGGACTGCGAGATCGCCTTTTGGAACAGGCCCCGCGCGTCGGGCGCCGCCATCAAGAAGTTGACCAGGATGCCGCCCGCCGACTCGCCGAAAATGGTCACGTTGCCGGGGGCGCCGCCGAACTGAGCGATATTGGCCTTCACCCACTTCAGCGCCGCGATGTTGTCCATCAACCCATAGCTGCCCAGCGGGCCGCCCTCGGCGCTGATCGCCGGGTGAGCGAAGAATCCGAGCCGGCCCAGGCGGTAGTTGACGGTCACCATCACCGCGCCCCGCTCGGCGAAGTGAGTTCCGTCGTAGAATGGCGTGCCGCCTGTCCCAAGGATGAACGCCCCGCCGTGGATCCACACCATCACCGGCAGCTTGGCGCCGGGCTTGGCGGTCGCCGGCGTCCAGACGTTGAGAGACAGGCAGTCCTCCGACTGTTCCATCGGCGGCGCGCCGGCCCGCGCCCGGGTCATCTGCATGCAGGCCGGCCCGAACCTGGTTGCCTCGCGCACGCCGCTCCAGGCGGCCGGGGAGGTCGGCGGCTTCCATCGCAGGTCGCCCACCGGCGGGGCGGCGAACGGAACGCCCTTGAAGCTGGTCACGGACCCATCGGTCGCCCCGTGAATCGTCCCCTGCGCCACCTTCACCGTGTCGCCGGCTTGGGCCGATCCTGTGGCTGCCGCGAGCATCAGCCCCGCCGCGATCGCCGCCCAGCTGCGCAGTCCCATCGACCGTCTCCCCAAACCTGTTCTTCGAACAATTGACGCAGTGGCGAGGAAGCGGGTCAAGTCGGAACCACGCCTGCCAACTGGCCCTGGAGGATCAGGCCCTCCACTCACGCTGTGGCTTGCCTCGGCCGCCCCGCGGCCCATGATCGGCGTCATGATCCTGCGCCTCTTCGGCCTCGGCCGCCCTGCGGGTCCCCCGCGCTGGACCGGCCCGCCCGACGCCACGCCGATCCACGCCTGGCTCGACGCCGCGGGATTCCCCTGGCGGGCCAGCCGCGCGGAGCTCGCCCGGCGCTACGGCGTCGCCCCCGACCCGGCCTACGGCGGGGACTACGTCAAGGTCCCGACCGAGCCGCCGCTCCTGCCGGGGCTGTTCCGCCCGCTTGCGGCCCACTGGCGGGATGAGATTTCGACGCGGCTGCCGGCCATCGAGTTCCACGGCGCGCTCAACGTCGGCGGTGACGCGCGGGCGAACCTCAAGGCCGCGGCCGCCCAGCTCGCGCCGATGTTCGGCCGCGAGCGGATCGCGCCCATCAACAATACCATCGAGGCGGAGTGGCGCTTCGGCCCGGCCTCGGTGCGCCTCACCGCCTGGCCGCGCGACCTGCAGGGCCCCTACGAGGCGGCCATCGACGCCGAGACCCGCGACCCGCGGCTGGAGGGCGCCTGCCACCTCCGCGTCAATACGGGCTTCAGCCCGCCGCTGTCTGCCCAGGAGCGGGAATGGGTCAACACCTTCGTCCCGTTGTTCGAGGATGCTCCGAGGTTCACACCCCAGCAGATTCGCGACAGCGCCGCTTCGGAGCTTCTCCTGGAATTCGCCCGCCCGCTGCCGCCGTCCGCCGACGTGCTGAATGGCCGGCTGGGCCGCTCGGCGGATGGGGCGGGGCTCGTGCTGTGCGTGGGTTACCTGTTCGTCGCGCCGATGGCGGACGTCGTGCGCCTGGAGCTGGAGCGGGTGCGCCCCGGGCGCGGCGGCGGCTGGGAGGCGCTTAGCCTTGCGATCCGCTCGGGCGACCAGATCAAGGCTCTCCACGTCGCCAGCGGCATGTACCAGAGCGCGCTCGAGGCGGACGCGCGCGACCTCGCCCGCCGCCTGGATCGTCCCTTCGCGCTCATCGACGGCGGCGACGATACCTAGAGAGGTCGGCGAGCGCTGCCGCTCAATCGCCCGCCAGCCGGCGCCAACCGATCGCCCGCACCCGCGCCGCCCCCAGCGCACCCGCCAGCGGAGGCCGCACGAACAGGCCCGCGAACGCCGCGTCCAGCACGTTCAGTCCCCCGGCGTAGGCCCCGAACGCAGGAAGCACCGTCCGCTCGCCGTCGGTGACGAAACACCGTCGCCGCACCGTCCCGCGCGGGGCGACCACGCGCGCCGCCGGGTGCAGGTGTCCCGCCACCTCGCCGGGCTGGGCGCCCGCCCGCGGCTCGTGGCGCAGGGTCAACCCGCCCAGCACGATCTCGTCCACTGCCTCGCCGGGCAGGGTCTGCGGCCCGTCGGCGTCATGGTTGCCGATCACCCACACCAGCCTGCGCCCCGTCGCCAGCCCCCGCAGCCGCTCGGCGTCATCGGGCGCCAGACGCGCCTCGGACTTGCGGTCGTGGAAGGTGTCGCCCAGCAGCACCACCACGGCGGGCTTCGTCGCGGCGATCTCCGCCTCCAGCCGCCCGAGGGTCTCGCGGGTGTCGTAGGGTGGCAGCAACTGTCCGCGCCTGGCGTAGGACGAGCCTTTCTCCAGGTGCAGGTCGGCCACCACCAGGGCCTGCGCCCCCTCGATCCACAGAGCTCCCGAACAGCGCATCACCACGTCGGCGCGGGCCACGCGGGTGGCCAGTCCGCCGCAGGCGCTGGCCGCGAACGCATAATTAAAGGGGGAGGGCGCTGGCGCGTTCACCGAGTAGCCTCTGCGATCAAGTCTTCTTCCGCCTCTGCCAGGATTCGTTCGCCGGCCTGGCCGGGTGAGCGCTCTTTGCCGATCTCGAGCAGGATCGGCACCGAGAACGGCGAAAGTCGGTCCAGGGGAGAATGCCGGATGCGCCCCCTGATGCGTGTCAGCATGTCGCCCAGCCGCGCCACGTCCACAAGACCGGTCGCCGCATCCGCACGCGCGCATCTCAAGAGGAGGTGGTCCGGCTCATGCCGCCGCAGCACGTCGTAGATCAGGTCGGTGGAAAAGGTGATCTGCCGCCCCGTCTTCGTCTCCGCGCCTGGGAACCGCTTCTCGATCAGTCCGGAGATGATCGCGCAGGCCTTGAAGGCACGCTTCATCATGAAGCTCTCCGAGAGCCAGGCTTCCAGGTCGTCGCCCAGCATGTCTTCGGAGAACAGCTCAGCGAAATCCAGGCTGTCCATCGGCTCCAGCGCCCAGATCGCCATCGCATAGTCATTGCAGACAAATCCCAACGGCCCCACGCCCAGTCGCTCCAGCCGGCGCGTCAGCAGCATGGCAAGGGTCGTGTGGGTGAGCCGCCCTTCGAAGGGATAGACCACCATGAAGTTGCGCCGGCCGCGCGGAAAGGTCTCCAGCAGCATCTCGTCCTCTGCAACGATCAGCGAGCGATCCTTCTGCGCGCCCAGCCACTCACAGACGTCGGTCGGGAGCACCTTCCAGTGCTCCTCGTCGAACATCAGCTGCCGGACCCGCTTGGCGAGGTAGGTGGAGAGCGCGAACTTCGAGCCGCCCCACGAGGGCATCTTCGGCTCCCGATCGTTCGCCGGCCGAACCAGCACATCCAGGCTGGTCACGCCCAACAGCTCCCAGACCTGGCCGGCGAAGACGAACGTATCGCCGGGGTCGAGCATCTCCAGCATTCCCTCCTCGACCTCGCCGACCTTGCGGCCCCCTTGACCCCGACGCGTCCCGACGCGGACCGACAGCATGGCCGGCGAGACGATGGCGCCCACGTTCAGCCGGTGCCGCTGTGCAACCTGCAGGTTGCGCACCCGCCACGTCCCGTCAGGTAGCTTCACGATGCGTCGGAATCGGTCGTAGGTTTTCAGCGCGTAGCCGCCGGTGGACACGAAATCCACGACCGCCTCGAAGTCCTCCCAGCTCAGGTCACGGTAAGGCCCCGCCGAACGCACCTCGTCGTAGAGCGTCAGCATGTCGAACGGCTCGGAGACGGCGCAGCCCATGACGTGCTGGGCCAGCACGTCCAGCGCGCCCACCCGCGGCGGGTCGCCGTCCAGCTTGTTCTCGGCGATCGCCTCGCGCGCGGCCTGGCACTCCAGCATCTCGAAGCGGTTTGCCGGGACGAATAGCGCGCGGGACGGTTCGTCCAGCCTGTGGTTGGCGCGGCCGATCCGCTGCACCATCCGTGACGCGCCCTTCGGCGAGGCGAGCTGGATGACCAGGTCCACGTCGCCCCAGTCGATGCCGAGGTCAAGGGTCGAGGTGCAGACCACCGCGCGCAGCTCTCCGCGCGCCATCGCCGCCTCGACCTTGCGCCTCTGCTCGGCCGCCAGGCTGCCGTGGTGCAGCGCGATCGGCAGGCCGTCGTCGTTCAGCTTCCACAGCTCCTGGAACGCGAACTCCGCCTGGAAGCGGGTGTTGACGAACACCAGCGCGATCCGCGCCTTCTTGATGACTTCGTAGACCTCAGCCATGGCGTGCTGCGCCGTGTGTCCGCTCCACGGCACCCGCCCTTCGGACAGCAACACATCCACGATCGGCTCGGCCCCGGGCGGGCCCCTGACGAGGTCGATTGAAGACCCCCCTCCTCGCAGGGGGCAGGGGAGGGCGTCCGCCCTCCCATGTGACGCCATCCAGTTCTTGATCACCTCCGGGTCATCGACCGTCGCCGATAACCCCACTCGCCGGAGCGCCGGCGCCAACACCTGCAGCCGCGCCAGGTCCAGGGCCAGCAGATCGCCACGCTTGGAGGCGTGCAGGGTGTGGATTTCGTCCAGGATCACGCACCGCAGGTCCTGGAAATAGAGCCTGGCGCCCTCCCACGCGCACAGCAGCGCCAGCTGCTCGGGGGTGGTCAGCAGGATGTCCGGCGGCTTCACCCGTTGGCGCTGTCGTCGCGCGACGCCGGTGTCGCCGGTCCGGCTCTCGGCCACGATCGGAAGGCCCATCTCGGCGATCGGCTTGCCGAGATTGCGCTCCACGTCCACCGCCAGGGCCTTCAGGGGCGAGATGTAGAGCGTGTGAAGTCCGCGCGGCGTATTGCCCGGCGGACGCTCGGAAAGCTCGATCAGCGTCGGCAGGAACCCCGCCAGCGTCTTGCCACCGCCGGTGGGCGCGATCAGCAGCGCGTCGCGCCCTTCGCGCGCCTTGGCGACCATCTCCAGCTGATGCGCGCGCGGCGCCCAGCCGCGCCCCTCGAACCACGCCTGGAACCGGGGCGGCAACAGATCGGGCGCGGTCGCTCCGGCGTCAGCCATGCCGGCCCTATAGCACGTTCCCGTTCCGTTTCACTGGCGTCGGCGCGGGATTCAGGCTGCAAAGGGAACGATGCGTTTCAGCCTCGCCATCCTCGCGGTCCTCGCGCTCGCCGCGTGCTCCCCCTCATCGCCGCAGGGCGCGGCGGCCAAGCCCGTGAAGCGCGACGCCGAAGGCTTCCCTCTACCCGACCGCCCGGTCGCCGGCATCGTCTCGCCGATCTGGTCCACCGGCCCCGACCGCGACATCGCCGATGAGTCCGGTCAGCTGATCCGCCGCCTGGAGATCAAGCCCGGCATGGCGGTCGCGGACATCGGCGCCGGCTCCGGCTATCACACCTTGCGGTTGTCGCCGGCCGTGGGGCCCACCGGGGTCGTCTACGCCGAGGACATCGTGGAGTCCTACATCTCCGGCCTGCGTAGGGAGGCGCAGGCGCGGGGCCTGAAGAACGTCCGCATCGTGGTGGGCACCGTGGATGATCCGGAACTGCCGGACGGCGTGATCGACCGGGCGATCATGGTCCACATGTACCATGAGATCGCCAACCCCTACGCGCTCCTCTGGAACCTGGCCGCCGACATGAAGCCCGACGGCCGTGTCGGCGTGATCGACCTGGACCGTCCCACCGAAGGCCATGGCGCGCCGCCCGCCCTGGTGAAGTGCGAGTTCGAAGCCGTTGGCTACAAGCAGTTGTCCCTGACCGTAATGGACGGCGGCGTGGGCTACCTCGCCATCTTCGAAGCTCCCAAGGCCCGCCCGCAACCCGCCAGCATCAAGCCCTGCAAGGCCCCACGATAAGCCGCCGCGGCTACGCCGCCTTCGCCGAGTCCCAGACCCCGTCCCAGCCGGCTGGCGGGGGAGAGGCGGCGAGCTGGCGGGCGCGCTCCAGCATCAGGGCCGCGGGCCCGTCGTCGGGGGTGGCCGCCAGGGCCGCGGCGAAGGCTTCCACCGCCCCGTCCCAGCGGCCGGCCTTCAGCGCGCGGCGTCCCCGAGCGTAGGCCTCCAGGGTGGCGGAGCTCACCGCAGCGTCTGGCGTCAGGACCTGGAAGATCTTCTCCGGCCGCTGACGGCCGCGCACCTTGATGGCGTCCAGCTCGCGCAAGCGATGCAGGTCTTCCACCGCCCGGGCGGTGTCCTCGCAGACCACGATCGCGACGCCGTAGGCTTTGGTGATCGCCTCCAGCCGCGAGGCCAGGTTCACGCTGTCGCCGATCACCGTGTAGTCCATCCGCTTGGGGGAGCCGATGGTGCCCGCCACCACGTTGCCGCTGGCGATGCCCACGCCCAGGCGGATGTCGGGCGCCCCGCGGTCGCGGCGCCGTTCGTTGATCGCCCCGATCATCCCCACCATCTCGACGGCGCTGTCGACGGCGTTCTGGGCGTCGCGGCCCGTGCTCAAGGGCGCCCCGTAGACGGCCATGATGGCGTCGCCGATATACTTGTCGAGTACGCCGTCGGAGGCGGCCACCGCCTCGAAGAGGTCGGTGAAGATCTCATTCAGCATGTCTACCGTGTCGCGCGGGCCGAGGTGCTCGGCCAGGCTCGTGAACCCGCGGATGTCGGCGAACAGGACGCTGGCCTCGCAGGCGGCGCCGAACAGAAGCTCGTCCTCGCGGCCCATGATCTGGTCGACCACGTCCTGGCTCATGAAGCGCCGCATGGCGCCCTGCAGGCGTTTGCCCTCGGTGATGTCCTCCACGATGATCAACAGGCCGGCCTGCTCCTCGTCGGAGATCAGCGGTACGATCGAGACGTTGGCCGAAATCTTGTCGCCGCGCACCGTTACCAGGTCGGCGTCCAGGAACGACTTCGGCCGCCCGGTCGCCCCCGCCTCGGTGATCTCGGCGGACAGCCAAGGGTTGCTGGACGCCCATTCGCGCTGGGTCTCCGGGTCGCTGGCCAGCTCCGGCGCCACGCCGAGGATCTCGCACGCCGCAGCATTCAGCTTCACCACGCGGGCCGCGCGGTCGAGGGTGATCACGCCGGAGGACATCGAGCGCAGGATCGAGTCGTTGTAGTTCCGCTCCGAAGCCACCTCGCCGAACAGGGTGGCGTTCTCGATGGCCACCGCCGCCTGCGCCGCGAAGGCGGTCATCCGGGCGATATCGGCGTCGTCGAACACCTCGCCGTCGAGCCGGTTGAAGGCCTGCATCACGCCCAGCTGCTTGCCCGCCCGGGTCACCACCGGCGCCGACAGGATGCTGCGGGTGACGTAGCCGGTGGCCTTGTCGACCTCGGGATTGAACCGCTCGTCGGCGTAGGCGTCGGTGACGTTGATCGGCGTGCTGATTGTGAAGCACTCGCCGGCCAGACCCGAGCCCGCCGGGAAGCGGATCTCGCGGCCGTCGACCCCCTCGGCGACAACGGACCACAGTTCGTCGGTTCGTTCGTCGTAGAGGAACAGCGAGCTGCGGTCGGCGCGGATGATCTGCGACGTCACTTGCACGATCCTGCGCAGCAGTTCCTCCAGGTGGATCTCGCTGGCGATGGCGATGTTGACGTCAAGAAGCTGGCGCAGCTCGCCGCTGGTCGACTCCGCGGTCTCGATCGCCCCGCCCCACCGCTCGGCCATCACCACGATCTGGCACAGCAGCATGATCAGCATGCCCAATGGCATCAGGTCGATGCCGATCCCGCGCTCCGGCAGTAAGCCGTTCGACGTGAAGTCGGTGTAGATCATGGCGCCGAAGAACATCGCCATGCCGAGCAGGTAGACCGCTGCGCCCGACCTCCGCCGCCACGCCGCGCGCGCCACGATGAAGGTGACATAGAGCATCGTGCCCAGCCGCACCCATACCGACCAGTAGGACACCTCGGACAGCCCCATCGTGCCGTGGATCGGGATCGCCACGGCATAGGCGAGGAAATCGGCGACGATGATGCCTTCCAGGATCCAGAACGGGACCCTGGGGCTCTCCTTCGGGAACAGGTGGTCGGTGTAGGCCACCAGCGCGGCCATCGCGACGCAGACCGTCAGGTACTCGATCGCCCGCATGGTCAGGAGCGACATGCCGGGCGCCGCCAGGAGGATCAGGTTGTCGTGGGCGAAGACCGCCATCACCGGGATCATCGACAGGCAGGCCAGCCCGAACCACGCCCACACCCGGTCCTTGCGGCGGAAGGCGAAGATGATCAGCCCGTAGCAGGCCAGCACCAGGAGCGAAGTCAGGAGCAGGATGCCGCGCATCCAGTGCAGCGCGATCCAGCGGTTCATGGCCTTGGCCGGCCCGAACAGGGGCGCCCCTTCCACGCCATTGTCCCGCTGGCCGAACGACGAGACGTCCAGGCGCACGTCCAGCGGCCCGCCATCGGCGTCGATGGTCACGTCGTGGGCCCGCACCGTCGGTTGGGTGGTGGCGTCGCTGAGCCCGGCCACGCCTTCCTCCGAGAGGACGCGACCGTTCACCACCACGCGCGAGGCGGAATAGATGGTCGGCACGTAGAGCACGTAGCGACCGGGCTTCACGCCCAGCATCGTCAGCTGATAGCTCGCGGCGCCCTGGCCGGGCAGTCCGTTGCCCGTCTCCGACCATCGGCCGGGCAGCGCCACCAGCTGGGTCGACCCGGCGGCCGGGCCGGGCGCCCCGCTCCGCCAGGTGAGCTTCCATTCGCCCGAGATCGGCGTCGGCCCCTTCAGGGCGCCGTAGGCCGAGTAGTCCACCAGGCCGGCGGCCGGCTTGGGGGCGGAGCGGTCGATCTGCTCCACGAAGAGCGGCGCGCACAAGAGGGCCATGGCTGCGATGACCGCCAGGGCGAACAGGAACCGCGGCCCCCGCGCCAGGTCGCCGGCGCGCGCCGCCCGCTCCGGGCCCGTCGCTTGCTCGGACGTCGCCATCAAACCCCTCCGCCCACTGTCTTATCGCACCCAATCTCAGGCGGTGTCACGGGCCCCGGCGGCGGCGAAGGACCCGTTTACGCCACGTGACCACTTCCGCCGCGGGCCCGCGCGTCTAGGGTCTCCGCAGCAGAGCGGGAGGAACGCCATGAAGGATTTCGCGGGCAAGTTCGCGGTGGTCACCGGCGGGGGCACGGGCATGGGGCGCGAGCTCGCCCGACAGCTGATTGCCGAGGGCTGCAGCGTCGCCATGTGCGATGTCTCCGAGCGGACCATGGCCGAGACCATCCGCCTCGCCACCGCCGACGGCATCCCGCAGGGCGCCAGGATCACAGCCCACCACGCCGACGTCTCCATCGAGGGCGACCTGATCCGTTTCCGCGACGAGGCCGTGAAGGCCCACGACCGCGACAAGCTGAACCTGCTGTTCAACAACGCCGGCATCGGCGGCGGCGGCTCCATGTTCAAGACCGACCGCGACGAGTGGGAACGCACCTTCAACATCTGCTGGGGCGGGGTGTACTTCGGCGTGCGCACCTTCCTGCCGCTGATGATCCCCGCCGATGAGGGGCACATCGTCAACACCTCGTCGATCAACGGCTTCTGGGCCAGCCTGGGCCCAAGGGTCCCCCACACCTCCTACGCGGCGGCGAAGTTCGCGGTGAAGGGCTTCACCGAGGCGCTGATCACCGACCTGCGGGTCAACGCCCCGCACATCAAGTGTTCGGTGGTCATGCCGGGGCACATCGGCACCGACATCTCCGCCAACTCCAGGAAGGTGATCAACAACACCGAAGACGACAAGCTCTCGCCCGCCGAGATGGCGCGCGCCCGCAAGCGCCTGGCGGCCGGCGGCGTCGACGCCGAGGCGCTGAGCGACGAGGCGGTGCAGGGGATGATCGCCGAACAGGCGCGCCGGTTCCGGGAGGACGCGCCGATGAGCGCCGCCCAGGCCGCCACCGTGATCCTCAACGGCGTCAAGGACGAGCGCTGGCGGATCCTGGTCGGCGACGATGCGGAGGTCCTGGACCGCATGGTCCGCGCCGACCCCGAACAGGCTTACGAACCCGACTTCAGCCGGCGCATGGCGGCCGAGGGCGGTCTGCGCCTGGCCTCGGTAACCGGCCCGGAGCCGAAGTAGCCGCTAACCCTAGAGCCGGGTGAAGCTGCGGTTGTATCTGCGCAGGAAGGCGCGGCCCCTGGCATGGGGGTCCTCGGCCCAGCCTGCTCGGCCCACGGCCTGGAAGGATCCGTCGCCGCCGGCCTCCAACTGCAGCGTATCGCCGACGGCGAGGTGCAGCGCGTGCAAGGCCTCTTCGGTGAGGACGACCGCCACCCGGTCGCCGATCTGCTCGACCTTCAATGCAATCATGGGTTCCTCCGCGAGGTCCTCGCGGTTGTAGCACAATCAGAGCCGAGGGTTGACCGGCCGCACGACCTACCGCATGCGGCGTCCATGGCGGTCTACACCGACATCACCGATGACGAGCTGGCCGCCCTCCTGGCCGATTTCAACCTGGGCGCGGCCACCTCGTTCAAGGGCGTGGCCGAGGGGGTGGAGAACTCCAACTTCCTGCTGGAGACCGAGACGGGGCGGTACTTCCTGACGGTCTACGAGAAGCGGGTGCGGGAGGAGGACCTGCCGTTCTTCCTCGGCCTCATGCAGTGGCTGGAGCAGCACGGGTTTCCTAGCGCGCGGCCGATCCCCGACCGCAACGGCCAGGTGCTGAAGCGAATGCGGGGCAAGCCCTGCGCCCTGGTGAGCTTCCTCTCCGGGCTGTCGGTGCGCAGGCCCGGCGTGGCCCACTGCCGCGAGGCCGGCGACAGCCTGGCCCGTCTGCACCTGGCGGGCGCCGGGTTCCCGATGCGACGGGAGAACGACCTGGGGCAGTCGTCCTGGTCGCCGATGTTCTCGACGCTGAAGGCGCAGGCTGAGGGGCTGAAGCCGGGGCTGGCGGCGGTGATCGAGGGGGATCTGGCGCGGCTGGCTGCGGGCTGGCCGACCGGGCTGCCGGAGGGCGTGATCCACGCCGATTACTTCCCCGACAACGTGTTCTTCCAGGCCGGCAAGTTCGCGGCGGCCTTCGACTTCTACTTCGCATGCACCGATGCGCTGGCCTATGACATCGCGGTCGCCCTGAACGCCTGGTGCTTCGAGCCGGACGGCAGCTTCAACATCACCTCGGCGCGCGCGCTGGTGGCGGGGTACGAGGCGCGCAGGCCGCTGTCGGACGCGGAGCGCTCGGTGTTGCCGGTGCTGGCGCACGGCGCGGCGATGCGGTTCTTCCTGACCCGGCTGCACGACTGGGGCGCGACGCCCGCCGGCGCGCTCGTGCGCCCCAAGGATCCGTTGGAGTACGAGCGCAAGTTGGCAGTGCACAGGTCGTCGCCCGACCTGGTGCTGTTCGGGGGCGGTGCTTGACGCCCCACGTGATGATCTTCACCGACGGCGCCTGCTCCGGGAACCCGGGGCCGGGGGGCTGGGGTGCGATCCTGATCTCCGGCGAGAGCCGCAAGGAGATCTGCGGCGGCGAGCCCGGGACGACCAACAACCGCATGGAGCTGATGGCCGCCATCCAAGCGCTGGAGGCGCTGAAGAAGCCCTGCAGGGTCGAGCTGCACACGGACTCGACCTACGTGCAGAAGGGCATCCACGAATGGATCCACAACTGGAAACGCCGTGGCTGGAAGACCGCCGACAACAAGCCGGTGAAGAACGAAGACCTGTGGCGACGTCTTGATGAAGCGCGGCAGCGTCACGACGTGAAATGGCATTGGGTGAAGGGTCATGCTGGCCACGAGCTGAACGAACGGGCCGACGAGCTGGCCCGCCAGGGCCTGACCGAGGCGCGGCAAGCAGCCACGGGCTGATCGTTCGATCTTGAACTAGATTGTTCGCGCGCAATGAATCATGATGGCCCGGCGGGTGATTCGGAGGCTGTGCGCATGGTCAGCGAGGACCATCCCGAGGTTCAGGTCTTCGACGAGATCAGCATGATCGAGTACGGGGTGCGAACGGCGATCAGCCGCAGCCTGCCAGTCGGGCTGACGTATCCGCAGTACGAGGTGCTGAACCTGATCGCCCGGCGTGGCGAGGACCTCACGCCGGCGTTCATCGCCAGGTCTCTGAAGATGACGCCCGGGGCGATCACCAACACGTTGCAGAGGCTCGAAGCGACGAAGCTCATCACCGTGGACCCGTGCGGCGCGGATCGGCGGCGCAAGCGCGTGCGGCTCACCGCGAACGGACGCGAGGCCTACGCACGGTCCATGGCGGCGATCCGGCCGAAGGTGGAGAAGCTGCGCGATGGCTTCACCCAGAAGGAATTCCGCGACGCGTTACCTTTCCTGCGGGCGCTCAGAATCTGGATGACCGAGCAGGTCTAGGGCCAGTTTCACCTTGGGGCCATGTCGGCGCTGTGCTCGGTGACACGTCTTCCAGGCTGGCCGCTGAACTCAGGCACCCGATCGATGGCCAAAACCGGCCGCCGAGGCGTACATCGCCACCGGCCCGGAAGTCCGGCCGTCAGTCTTGCTGGGCTGGCGCGTAGGTGAGGTAGCCGCGCTCGACCATGCGCAACACGAACTCCTCGTGCTTCTTCTCGCTGTCGCCGTCCTTCTTCGAGCCGAAGCTGATGATCGGCAGCAAGTCCTCAACTTGGCTGAACATGCGCCGCTCGATCACTTCGCGGATTTTCTCGTAGGAAGTCCAGGACGGGTTCTTGCCGCCATGCCCCGCGCGTGCGCGCAGCGTGAACTTCACGACTTCGTTGCGGAAATCCTTCGGGTTCGCGATGCCAGCCGGCTTTTCGATCTTCGACAGCTCTTGGTTCAACAGCTCGCGGTTGAGCAGCTGGCCGGTGTCGGGGTCCTTGTAGTCGATGTCCTCGATCCAAGCGTCGGCGAAATCGACATAGCGATCGAACAGGTTCTGCCCAAAATCGTGGTAGCTCTCGAGATACGCCTTCTGAATCTCGTTGCCGATGAACTCCGCATAGCGCGGCGCCAGTTCGGCCTTCACGAATTCCAGCAGCTTGTTCTCGGTCTCCTGGGGATATTGTTCGCGCCGGACGTTCTGCTCCAGCACGTACATCAAGTGCACCGGATCGGCGGCCACTTCGGTGGTGTCGTGATTGTAGGTCGCGGCCAGCACCTTGAACGCAAACCGCGTCGAGATCCCGTCCATGCCTTCGTCAACACCGGCGGCGTCCTTATACTCTTGCATCGTGCGCGCCTTCGGATCGACCTCCTTCAGGCTCTCGCCGTTATAAACGCGCATCTTCGCGAACACGTTGGAGTTCTCGTGCTCCTTCAGGCGCGACAGCACCGAGAACCGCGCCAGCATTTCCAGCGTGCCCGGCGCGCATGGCGCTTCCGACAGCTCCGAACCTCGGATCAGCTTTTCGTAGATCAGCCGCTCTTCCTGCACGCGGAGGCAATACGGCACCTTGATCACGTAGATCCGGTCGATGAAGGCTTCGTTGTTCTTGTTGTTCTTGAACGTCTGCCATTCGCTCTCGTTCGAGTGCGCCATGATGACGCCTTGGAACGGGATCGCGCCGATATTCTCGGTGCCGACGTAATTGCTTTCCTGCGTGGCCGTCAGCAGCGGGTGCAGCATCTTGATCGGCGCTTTGAACATTTCGACGAATTCGAGAATGCCCTGATTGGCGCGGTTGAGGCCGCCCGAATAGGAATACGCGTCAGGATCGTTCTGCGCGTGCATTTCGAGCTTGCGGATATCGACCTTGCCGACCAGCGAGCTGATGTCCTGGTTGTT
>NZ_CADEGK010000010.1 GCF_902826855.1 uncultured Phenylobacterium sp.
GGTCGCGCGCCAACCCGCCGGCCAATATGTCGTCGAGGCCTGTTATGCCTGTGGCGGCCTGCGGCGCCGCGCGCACCTTCACGGTCGTGTTCATCCGATCTTTCGGTCGCGGGAGGGGAGAAGCCCGCCCGCCGCGAAAAATGCTCAAGGCTGTTGGCGGGTTCCCGCCGATCAGGCCGAGGCCACCCGGCTGCGCGGCTCGCGGACCGCGAACAACAGCATCAGCAGGGCCGCCGCCAGGAAGCCCAGCGAGGCGCCGAAGACCACGTTGTAGCCGAACAGCTGCGAGGTGATCCCGCCGATCAGTGGGCCTGCGGTGGCCGTGGTGCTCTCCGCCGTGGCCGACACCGCGATGCGCATCGGCAGGTCGTCGCGCGACCCGAACTCCAGGATCATGGTCTGGGCGGCCATATTGTAGCCCGCCTGCGACGCGCCCAGCCCGGCGAAGGCGATGAATATCGCCGGCGTGGTATGGATGCTCATCAGCAGGATGGTGGCGGCAATCCAGGCGGCCATCGAGACCAGCAGCACCAGTCGGAAGCCGGTCTTGTCGCCCAAGTAGCCCCAGACGAGGTTCGAGGCCGTATCCGCGCCGAGGAAGCCGAGGGACAGAAGCCCCAGCATCGCGCCGGTCAGGTGGATGCTCTGGCCGACGTAGAGGATGTAGAACGGCGTCGCGATCCGCGCCGAGGTGGCCAACATCTGCACCACCAGGAAGAAGGCGTAGGAGCGGTCCTGGCGGATCAGGCTGGGGAACTCGCGCAGGCGGTCGCGGAAGCGCCCCTGGGTGCGCGTGGTCGGCGGCTCGGGCTCCTTGAGCAGCACCTGCAAGGCCCACAGGCCGAGGGTGGTGAGCGCGCAGGCGAACACGAACGTCACGGCATAGCCGTTGCCGAACAGTTCGGCGTCGATGAAGTACTTGCCCGCGACCAGGGCCAGCACCGCGGCGATGGCACCCCCGGTGGTATTGCGCCACGCCTGCAGGCGCCCGCGCCGGCTGAGCGGGATCACCTTGGACATCAGGAGGCTGAACACCACCCGTTGGGCGCCCATGAAGATGCCGAACATCAGCATGAAGAACAGCACCGACCAGACCAGCGGCTGCACCTCCACGACCCCGCCCCAGGGCAGGGTGACCTGGTGCTTGTCGTTGGGGATGAACCACGCCGACAGCCCGATCCCCAGGATCGCCAGGCGTCCCAGGCCGCCCATCCACATGGCCGCCGGCATCACCTTGGTGCGGTGCTCGATCTGGGCGCCCGTGAAGATCGGCGAGATGATCCCGCCCAGCTGCTGCAGCGCCAGGCCCAGCCCGACGATGGTGTTCGATCCGGAGATCATGTGCAGGTACGACGGCAGGAAGGTTGGCGCATTGACCAACCGGAAGCCGGTCATCCCCAGCATGCCGTGCAGGTAGTTGCCGATGTAGTTGCGCCGCAGGTTGTCCCAGACGAACTTCTCGTAGGCGGCCTCCCGCTCCGCGAGGCCGGCGTCGTTGTCGGCGACGGCCTCGATCGCGGCGTCGGGAGTCTCGGGTTCGGCGTCCAAACGTCCCACTGCCGCCGGGCGGGCTGAAAGACCCCCGCGGCGTTCCCCTGAAAAAGTCGAAGGCCCGGGCGGAGCCGCGCCCGTCGATGCTAGGGAGATTTGCCCGGGGCGCAACGTCGAAGGCGGCGCCGCGACCCAAGGAACGAGCTACGCAGGCCGCCCGTACGCTCGCCACAGGATCGCGAACGCGATCGCGGCCCCGGCGAGGGCCAGCAAGATCGGCGCCGCCAGGCCTTGTCCGCTCGCGACAAAGGCCGCAGCGGTCAGGCACCCGACGCCGGAGCCGATGTCCCATCCGCCCTCGGTGGCGATGTGGAAGCGCAGGGGGCAGGGGGAGGCCTTGGCGGCGTTGTAGACCGGGGTCATCAGCGCCGGGATCATCAGGGACACGACCAGGGCGCCGGAGGCGTTGGCGATCACCGCCAGCCAGGGGGTGTCGAGGCTAAGCGCGCGTAGCACCACCACGCCCGCGCCTACGCCATAGGCCACGATCAGCGCCCGCCGGCCGTGCCCCAGGTCGATGTAGCGCCCCAACACCAGCCCGCAACCCGCGCCGACCAGGGCGGCCAGCGCCATCGCCCCGGCAAAGGCCTCGAAGCTCTGCTTCAGGGTCAGGAACAGCGCGATCTGCCAGACGTAGTGGTAGCCCGCCGCGAACAGGCCGTCGGTCATCATGAGCCACACGCCCAGCGGCGCGGCGCGGAGGCCGGAAGGCGCCTCGTCCTTGATCGGGACCTCTGGCCCGCCGATCAGCGGGAGCGCGGCCAGCGCCTGCAGAAGGCCCACGCACGCGAACATCGGCGTGGGTCCCCAGGTGACCAGCGCCCAACCGCCTGCCAGCGGCGCGAGGATGCCGATGACCGCCGCCATCGCCTCGCGGAACGCGATCTGCCCGCCCCGCGCCTCGGCGTCGCCCAGTGCCGCGAAATAGGCGTGGTAGGACGTCCAGTACAGCGCGCTGCCCAGTGGCGAGAGCAGACACAGCGCGATGAACCAGCCGTTGACGCCCTGCACCTGGGCCAGCATCGGGAAGGCCAGCGCTTCCAGAAGGGTGCCGGCGATCAGAGTGCGGCGCATCCCGATCCGCCGGGCCAACGGCAGCACAGCGCCGCGCACGACAAAGCGCAGGCCCACGATTGCGGCCATGGCCACGAGGGTGATCGCCGCCGAAACGCCGGCCTGCAACATGTAAGCAAGGAAGAAGATACCCCCCGCCGCCTCGGCGAAGGTCTGGACGGCGTAATGAAGATTGACGCGATTGATCGCGACGTTGCGGAAAAAGCTCATGGAAATACGACCCGATACGGGTGGTGCGCGAGCGCGCGCTTTCAGCCGCCCTTCCCATCCTGGGTCACGGGGCGCCGGGCTGGCGGGGCAAGGGGCTAGCGCAGGCGCTCGGTACACATGCGGCGGAGCTTAGGCACGCCGCCGCCGCCGCGCAAGGCAGGCTGCCCCGCCTCGCCAAGGTCTGACGGCCGGGATCGCCCGGGTGTTAGATCCGCTTGTATTCCATGCTCGAGCCGTCCTCGAGCTTGCCTTTGAGCGCCAGCCAGTTGCCCGAGGCGTCGTAGAAGTCGTCGATCTCGGCTTCGCCGCGGACCTGCCAGTGCCCCGGCTTCACCTGGTTGACGGTGACCCTCAGCATCTTGCCTTCCTGCTGATTGAACAGCGGCTTGCCGAAGTTGCCCTGGTTCCAGTGGCTGAGCGGCAGGGCGCTGGCGGGGCCGCGCGTGGCGCCGGCGGGCCCGGTGAGCGCCACATAGGTCCCCATGCTCCGGGCGGACGCCTTGGTCAGCTTGCCGTTGCCGTTGGTGCTGGTCTCGATGCTGGCCCACTTGCCGTCGACCCACTTCTCGATGGCGGTGTGCTTGTACTTGTAGACCGGGACCGGGCCCACCTTGACGGTCATCGCCACGTTGGTGGTCGCCGTGCGGGCCTTGTCGTCGCCGGTGAAGACGATCACGTGCTCGCCAACCTTGTTCCCGTTGCGGAAGACCTGGAACGCCAGGCGGTTGGGCAGGGCGGCGAGCACGGCGCCGGGGGCCAGGGCCAATCCCGCCCCGCCAATGATCAATTCGCGGCGCCCAATCAAACGGCTCATCGAAACCCTCAAGAGAATCCGTGCTCGGACGTCAGCTTAACCCGACATACATGGCGGACTAGTGGCCGGACGGCAAATCGGGTCGCGGCTTCTGGCGAGGTTCGCGCGCGGGGGCCGGTTTGGCCGCCGCCTTCTGTCCGTGTTGGGGTGAGGCCGCCTGGCGGGGGATGGCCCACCCGCGATCAGGTTCTTGCTGCAGCAAGCCACGCGTCATGAAAAGCCCTCCAAGCTCCACAACTGTACGTAGTCATGCCTCAGGCGGCTTCACGAAGCGAATCCGCCGGGCGCACATCCACGTGAACGGTGAGGCTCGCCTTTCCGCCGTCGCCATAGATCGCGCCGCAGATCGGAGCCGCCTCGGCGGGGGTGCGGGCCACCGCCACGGGGATCAGATCTGGGCTCTCGGCGAGGGCATTGGTGGGGTCGAATTCGCGCCAGCCGAGGGCCGGAAGGAACACCTCGCACCAGGCGTGGGTGGCGCTCGCGCCGCGCATGCCGCCGCCGTGTGGTGAATAGAGGTAGCCGGTGACGAACCGCGCCGCATAGCCTAGCCGCCGCAGCGCCTCCACCATCAGCCAGGCGAAGTCGCGGCAGGTGCCGGACCTCAGCTTCACCGTGTGCGACGGTTCCTGCGCCGCGCCCAGGTCGCGGGGCTGGTACTCGAACTGGTCGTGGATGGTGCGGTTGAGCCGCAGCAGGAACTCCAGCGCCGGCTCGTGCGCGCTTCGCATCTGCTCGCGCAGCCACCTCAGCAGTTGGCCATCGGCGTCCTCCGTCGCTGGCTCGATGAACGGCGCCAGCGTCGCCCGATCCGCGCTGGGATAGACGATCGGCGTCGCGGTCTGTGGATCCCGCACCTCCAGGTCGGAGAGCTGCGCGGAGAACCGTTCGATCTCCAGGTCGCTGCGGATCCAAAGGGCGGTGGAGGTTCCGCGCGGCGTGAACTGGCAGACGGAATTGCCGAGTGCGTCGTAGAGCCAGCGGACGTCGCCAGGTGGCGAGACGGTCAGAACGGCGTCCACGACCCGGATCGCGTGGCTGTCGCGCGGCCGCACCAACAGGCGGTGCCGGGCGAACGAGACCGGGCGCTCATAGGCGTAGGTTGTCTCGTGGCGGATGAGCAGGCGGGTCATGGGGTGCGAAATGGCCGATGGCGACGGCGGTTCCCCCTCGGGGCCCGCTGTCCACTAGGACGCTGGCCTCGGCGGCCCGTCGGCCCCGTGGGATCCGTAGCCCCTGACGGTCCTCAGGCGCCGAGCGCGCTGCCGCCCTCCACGAAGAGCACCTGGCCCGTCGTGTAGCCGCCGCGCATCAGGTAGAGGTAGGCCTCTGCCGCCTCACCCGGCTCCCCGATGCGGGGGACCAGCTGGCCCTTGGTCATCTCGGTGAACTGCGCCTCACGGCGCTCTTCGGGAATGCGATCCCAGACCCCGGTGCGGATCAGGCCCGGGCATACGCAGTTGACCCGGATCGGCGCCAGTTCCACCGCCAGTCCACGGGTCAGATGCTCGACCGCGCCGGCCATGGCCGTCGAAATCGCCGAGCCCTTGGTCGGCCGATGCGCGATCATGCCGTCGGTCAGGGTGATCGACCCGCCTGGCGTCAGCACCTTGGCGCCATGCTTGGCCAATGCCACAGCGCCCCAGAAGCGCACCCGGAACAGCCCTTCCGCTGCGGCCAGGTCCACGTCCGCCAGCGGTCCCCGCCGCGGCCCGCCCCAGTCGCCGGCGGTCGTCACGATGTGCTCGAAGCCGTCGGCGGCGGCAAAGAAGGCTTCCACCGCCGCCTCGTCGGTCACGTCGATCACGGCGCCCTGAACGCTCAGCCGGTCCGCGGCCTCGGCGATCCGCTCGGCGCTCGTCGAGGCGATGGTCACCACGGCGCCGGCCGCCCTCGCCGCCTGCGCCACCGCGAACCCGATCCCGGAGCCGCCGCCGACCACCAGGACGCGATTGCCACTCAGGCTCATGGTACGTACCTCGCGCGCCAGTGGGCCGCGACGAACTCGCGCAGGTCGCGGTAGGCCACGGTCTCCATGTCGCGCAGCGCGGCCAGCTTTTCGCCCAGATCGCCGGCGTCGAACCGGCTGCGCGCCCGCATCACCGCGGCCGAGTACCAGGCATAGCGACTGGCGTCGTCCGACAGCAGCAGGCTGTCGTTGATCACCCGCAGCGCCAGGGCGACCGCCGTGGCGCTGGCGGCGGTGGCCAGCGCGAGCCGGACCCAGGGGTTCGGGAGCGTCACGCCCGTGGCCATCAGGATGCCCGCCGCGGCGGCGGCCAGCACCGCCATGGCCGGCAGGATTTCACTACCCCGGCTGACCAGTTGCGAGCGCCGGCCGGGGGCGCGCAGGGAATCCGACAGCTTGCGGTCAACATAGGCCAGCTGCACGTCGAAGCGCTGACTGCGCAGCAGCGGCAGCAGGATGTCCAGGCCCTCGGACGGCGGCGGCGGCGGCTGCGAATGCGACCATTCCGGCAGCACCCAGACGTCGGTCTCCTCCACTGTTCCGGCCAGCTTGCCGATCTGGTGGGCCACGTCGTCCGGCTTCGGAAGCGCCTCCAGCGCGCGGGCGCGGACCACCTTCCATTCGCCGAGGGCAACATTGTCGGTCATCGCCCGCGCCACCAGGTCAAGGTTGTTGACGATGGCCTGGAAGTAGAGGCCGCGGACCCGCTCGGTCCAGAAGCGGTTGCCCAGCCAGCGGGCCTTGGACTGGTGGTCCAGCCAGTGGAAGGCGGTCAGCGCGGCCCCGCTCAGCGTCAGCACCGCCGCCGTAAGGCCCACCCACCGCTCGACCCCGAGGGCCAGTGGCGCGAACGCCGCCAGCATAAGGCCCAGGACCGCCATCGCCACGGAGGCCAGCCCCAGCCCGCGGTCCCGCCGACCGTGCTTGTTGGCCGGGGCTTCGTACTTGCCGAACAGCTGCCGCAACTCCGGCCAGTCCAGCACCCGAAGGCCCTGCAGGTGGCGCTGGCCCAACATGGCCCGCGCGGGCTTGGTCAGAAGGATATCGTCGTTGGTCCAGTCCGCCAGCGGATCGTTGAACAGGCCAATACGGGTGTCGGCCTCGGCCAAACCCGGCGCGTCGTTGCTCATCGGGGGCTCTCGATCGGTTTGCGGTGTCGGCGCAAAGGCCACTATGCCGCGCGCCGCCCCTTTCCACCAAGGCCGTCCCGGGGGTCAGCGTTCGACGCAATCGGGAAAGCAGCGGACTTGTCAGAACAAATCACGAACTCTATCGTTCTCCAGTCATGGCGACCCTCAGTCTCAAGCGTAAACTCGCGATCCTCTCCGACGCGGCCAAGTATGATGCGTCCTGCGCCTCGTCCGGTTCGGAGAAGCGCAACTCGGTGGGCGGGAAGGGGATCGGGTCCACCGAAGGGCACGGCATCTGCCACGCCTACGCCCCGGACGGACGCTGCATCAGCCTCCTGAAGATCCTGCTGACCAACTTCTGCGTCTACGATTGCGCCTACTGCATCAACCGCGTCAGCTCCAACACGCCGCGGGCGCGGTTCACCGTCCAGGAGGTGGTCGATCTCACCTTGGGCTTCTACCGGCGCAACTACATCGAAGGCCTGTTCCTCTCCTCGGGCATCATCCGTTCGGCCGACTACACCATGGAAGAGATGGTGCGGGTGGCCCGCACCCTGCGCGAGGTCCACGACTTTCGCGGCTACATCCACCTGAAGGTGATCCCGGAGGCTTCGCCGAGGCTCGTCGAACAGGCCGCGCTCTATGCCGACCGGGTCTCGATCAACATCGAATTGCCCCGCGACGAAAGCCTGGCCGCCCTTGCGCCTGAGAAGGACGTGGTCGGGATCAAGAAGGCCATGGGTGCCGTGCGGCTGGGCGTTGACGCGGGCCGTGAAAAGGGGCGCAAGGCCAAGCCGCCGCCCTTCGCGCCGGCCGGACAGTCCACGCAGATGATCGTCGGCGCGGACGGGGCCAGCGACGGCGCGATACTGGCCCGGGCGGACAGCCTCTACGGCGCCTACCGCCTGCGCCGGGTCTACTACTCCGCCTTCTCGCCAATTCCGGATTCCGCCGCCCGCCTGCCGTTGGCCCGTCCCCCGCTGATCCGCGAGCACCGCCTCTACCAGGCCGACTGGCTGATGCGCTTCTACGGCTTCGAGCGGACCGAGATCATCGGCGAGACCGAGGACCTCGATCTTGCCATCGACCCCAAGCTGGCCTGGGCGCTCAGGAACCGCGGCGACTTCCCTGTCGACGTTAACACTGCCGAGCGCGAGCGGCTGCTGCGAGTGCCGGGCCTGGGGGTAAAGGCGGTCGGGCGCATCCTGGATGTGCGCCGCTTCAAGCGCCTGGAGCTGGCGGATGTGAAGCGCCTGACGCGCGGGGTCGAGAAGCTGAAGCCCTTCCTGGTCTGCGCCGACTGGTCGCCGGGCGCGCTGACCGACCGAGCCGACCTGCGTGAGAGGGTCGAGCCCCAGCAGCTGGAACTCTTCTGATGCAGGTCGCGCGCCTCGCCCACGAGACCGACTTCGACGGCTGGCGGCGGGCGGCGCGAGAACTTCGCGCCGCCGGGACGCCGCCGGAGGCCGTGATCTGGACCATCGATGGGGCAGGGGGCCTGTTCGCCGCCGCCAGCGAAGATCCCCTGAAGGTCAGCCGAAAGACGGCCGCGGCCTTCAGTGTGCCGAAAACTTTCGTCGATCTGGCCGGAAAAGTGATCCTGCACCGCTCCGACGAGCGGTTCTCGCTCCTCTACCGCCTGCTGTGGCGACTGCAGGGCGAACCCAACCTCATCCACATCGCCTCCGACCCTGACGTCGCCCGCGCCCACGACCTGGAGCGCGGCGTCTCCCGCGCGGCGCACAAGATGAAGGCCTTCGTCCGCTTTCGCCTGGCGCAAGACGAGGACGGCGAGGCCTATGTGGCTTGGTTCGAGCCGGCGCATCGCGTCACCGAGGCCACCGCGCCTTTCTTCGCCCGCCGCTTCACCAACATGCGCTTTTCGATCCTGACCCCCGACGTCTGCGCCCACTGGGACACCCGCGCCCTGGCCTTCACGCCCGGCGCCGATCCAGCCGACGCGCCGCGCGAGGACGCGCTGGAGGAGTACTGGCGTACCTACTACGCCTCGATCTTCAACCCGGCCCGGCTGAAGACCGCCGCCATGCAGCGGGAGATGCCGAAGATGTACTGGCGGAACCTGCCCGAGGCGGCGCTCATTCCCGAACTCATCGCCAAAGCCGAAGGCCGCACCGACGCCATGGTCCGTCAGGCTCCCACCGTCCCCAGCGCCCGCGCCGTCAAAGCCGCCCTGCGCAACAGTCGCGACGCCCCGTATGACGGCTTGGCCCCCACCAGCCTCGAGGACGTGGCGGCCGGCGTCGACCACTGCCGCCGCTGCCCCCTCTGGCGCGACGCCACCCAGGGCGTGGCGGGGGAGGGCCCGGCCCGGGCGAAGCTCATGTTCGTCGGCGAGCAGCCCGGCGATCAGGAGGATCTGGCGGGCCGCCCCTTTGTCGGCCCGGCCGGGCAGGTGTTCGACCGGGCCCTTTCCGAGGCCGGCGTGCCGCGGGCGGAGACCTACGTCACCAATGCGGTGAAGCACTTCAAGCATGAGAAACGCGGCAAGCGGCGGATTCACCAGACCCCCACCTCCGGTGAGGTCACTGCCTGCCGCTGGTGGCTGGACGGGGAACGGCGTCTGGTGCGGCCTCGCGTGATCGTCATGCTGGGCGCGACGGCGGCCCTTTCGGTGATGGGCAAGCCCACGCCCATCGCCAGGAACCGCGGCCAGGCCCTGCAGCTGGCTGACCAGGCCCAGGGCGTGGTCACCTACCATCCGTCGTTCCTGCTGCGCGTGCCTGATGAGGCGGCGAAGCAGGCGGGCTACGCGGCGTTCGTGGAGGACCTGAAGCTGGCCTGGACGCTGGCGGCCTAAGCCAGGAACCCGGCCTCGGCGAAGTCCAGCATGCGTGAGAGCAGCCCCTCGACGTCCTGCTCGCGGGTGATCCCGCCCGACAGGTGGTGCAGGCGGTCGAACTCGGCGAAGCGGTTCTGGTGCACCATCCCCAGGATGAAGTGCAGCCGCCAGTAGACGTCCTCCTTAGGCAGCTCCGGCCGCGCTGCGGTCAGCGCATCGGCGAACCGGGCCAGGTGGCTGACGTCGTTGCGCAGCACCTCGCGCATCTCAGCCGTCCCTTCGGAGCGGGCGCGGATGATGAACTGGACGGAGATGCGCCGGTCGTTGTCCGGCGACGCCCAGCGCAGGGGCGGGGCGAAATAGGCCTTGAGGATCTCGCGCACCGGCGGCTTGCCGCCGGCCTCGGCCGCGGCCTCGTGCAGCATCCGGGCCCGTTCGCGGTTCAGCTCGCTGGTCCGCCGGCGGAAGATCTCGAACAGCAGGCTGTCCTTGGACCCGAAGTGGTAGTTCACGGACGCCAGATTGACCCGCGCCTCGGCGGTGATGTCGCGCACGGAGACGTTCTGGAAGCCATGGAGGGCGAACAGCCGCTCGGCGGCATTGAACACCGCGGCCTTGGTGGCGACCTGGGCCTCGTCAGTCTCGTCCGGCGGATCCTGGAGCAGGGGATCGGTCATGCGAATCCCTTAGGGGTTCCGGCAGCTTAGGTCTGCGGGGCCTATCGCGACAGCTCCTTCATGGCCTTGTCCAGCCCGTCGATGGTGAGCGGGAACATGCGGTCGCCCATCAGCTGGCGCATCACACCGATCGAGGGCGTGTAGTCCCAGTGCCGCTCGGCCGTCGGGTTGAGCCACACCGCGTGCTCGAAGATCTGGCTCACGCGGTCCATCCAGATCGCGCCCGCCTCTTCGTTCCAGTGCTCCACCGAGCCACCCGGATAGGTGATCTCGTAGGGGCTCATGGTCGCGTCGCCCACGAAGATCACTTTGTAGTCGTGGGGGAACTTGTGAAGGATGTCCCAGGTGTTCAGCTTCTCGGCGTGACGTCGCCGGTTGTCCTTCCACACGCTCTCATAGAGGCAGTTGTGGAAGTAGTAGAACTCCATGTTCTTGAACTCGGAGCGCGCCGCGCTGAACAGCTCCTCGCAGAGCTTGATGTGGCTGTCCATCGACCCGCCGATGTCCAGGAACAGCAGCACGCTGATCTTATTGCGCCGCTCGGGGCGCATGTTGATGTCGAGGTAGCCCTTCTCGGCGGTGCCCTTGATGGTGGCGCCCATGTCGATTTCGTCGGGATGGCCCTCGCGCACCCATTTGCGCAGCCGGCGCAGCGCCATCTTGATGTTGCGGGTGCCCAGTTCGACCTGGTCGTCGAGGTTCTTGTACTCGCGCTTGTCCCAGACCTTGATGGCCCGGCCGTGGCGGCCCTTGTCCTGGCCAATCCGCACGCCCTCGGGATGATAGCCGTTGGCGCCGAAGGGGTTGGAGCCGTCGGGGCGGCCGCCGCGCTGGCCCTCGCCTTCGCCCTCGCCGTTCTTGCCTTCGCGCTGCTCCTTGGCGCGCTGGGCCAGCGCCTCCATCAGCTTCTCGAAGCCGCCCATCTCCTCGATCTGCTTCTTTTCCTCCTCGGTGAGGAACTGCTCGGACATCTTCTTCAGCCACTCGGCCGGGATATCCATCGGGATGCCGTCGAGGTCGATCTTGTCCAAGCCCTTGAAAACGTGCCCGAACACCTTGTCGAACTTGTCGAGGTTCTTCTCGTCCTTCACCAGGGCCGAGCGCGACAGGTAATAGAAGTCGTCGACCGAGCGGTCGATGATCTCCTTATCCATCGCCTCCATGAGCACGAGGTATTCCTTCAGCGTCACCGGGATCTTGGCTTCGCGAAGCTCGGAGAAGAAGCGCATGAACATCGGACAGGCCTTGGCGTCGAACGGTCGTTTGAACGCGGAGGATGGGGTTTCGGATGCCCGATGTCCAGTGGCGCGGGCCTAAGCCGCCGCGCCCTCGACCGCCTTCAGCTTGCGCCACACGGTCATGCGCGAGACGCCCAGGCGCCGGGCTATCTCCACCGGGCCAACGCCCGCCTGCTGCAGGGCGAAGATCTCCTGGGCCGCCGCCGACGCCGGCCGCCGCCGTCCGATCGGGGGCTCCAGATCGGCCACCGCTTGCAGCGCGGCCCGCAGCGCGACGCCGCCGACCCCCGCCGAACTCAACTCCGGCTGCAGCACCGTGAGGATCGCCCTGCGCGTCTCAAGCCGGTCCAGCGCGGCGAGCAGGTCCCGCCCGCTTGTCGCCAGGCGGTCCAGCCGGGTCACCACCAGCTCGTCGCCGGGGCCCATGAAATCGAGGATGGATCTCAGCACCGGGCCATCCATCCCCGGCTCCTCGGCGCGCACCACCTGGCAGCCCGCGGCCTTCAGGCGCGCCGAGTCCTCGTAGGCCGCCGTGTCCCGCAGCCGAACATAGCCAATCTTGAGCATCCCCACCCGCCGACCTCACTATCGCCGATTGGGTAGAGGGTCCCAAATGTCAGGGCCAGCGCCAAGACGCCCGGCGGTTAAATTGCAGCAATGAAATGACGTGAACGGCGATTACTCAGGCGAAATTGTGTCCGGGTGAGACGGATTGTGACGCATTTGCGGCAAAGCTCTCCGCAGGCCTGTGCAGGATGAACTCCCGGTCGACGGAGCGCCCGACCTTGAACCCGTATTCGCCCGCCTTCGCAAAGCCGTGGCGCGCGTAGAATCGCTGCGCGCCATGATTCTCCGACCACACGCCGATCCAGACCCCACGCGGACCGTCGGCCTGCAGCCACGCCATCACCTGTGCGAACAGCCGCCGCCCCAGGCCGCCACCCTGGCGGTCCTGGACGAAGTAGATCCGCTTCAGCTCCCCGCACGAGGGCGTCACCTCCGCATGCGGCAGGGCGCAGGGTCCGGCCAGTGCGTAGCCGATTGCGCGGCCGTCGTCCTCCACCAGCCACGCCGCCTTGGCCGGATCGGCCAGGTCCGCGCGGGCGGCCTCCACGCTGTAGGCCTCCGCCAGGAACGCGGCGAGGTCGGCGGGGTCGTAGAGGTGGGCGAAGGTGTCGCAGAAGGTGCGCGCCCCCAGCACCGCCAGGGTTTGGGCGTCGGCGGGGCCGGCGCGGCGGATGCCGCAGGCGTTGGCATCACGCATCGGGGCGCCGCAAAACTGCGTTAGGATGGGGCATGACCGTCGCCCTCTACACCCATCAGGACATGCTCGACCACCGTCCGGGCGAGCGCCACGTGGAGCGGCCGCAGCGCCTGGCCGCCGTGGTCGACGCCCTGGACGACGCCAGCCTAGACCTCGCGCCGAACGACGCCCCGATCGTCGAGGCCGCCGACCTGCTGGCCGTCCACGATGCGGAGTACGTGGCGGAGATCGAGCGTCTCGCCCCGTCGATCGGCCGCCGAAGGCTGGATCTCGACACCGCGATGTCGCCCGGCAGCCTCACCGCCGCGCGCCGCGCCGCCGGCGCAGTGGTCCAGGCGGTGCGCGACGTCGCCGCCGGCCGCGCGCGGCGGGCGTTCTGCGCGGTGCGTCCGCCCGGCCACCACGCCGAGCCCGGCCTGCCGATGGGCTTCTGCATCTTTTCCAACGTCGCCATCGCCGCCCGCGCCGCCCAGGGGGCGGGCCTGGCCAAGGTCGCCGTCGTCGATTTCGACATTCACCATGGCAACGGCACGCAGGCCGCGCTGGGCGGGCTGCCCGGCTTCCTCTTCGCCTCGATCCAGTCCTGGCCGATGTGGCCGGGCACCGGCCATCCGGACGAGGTGGTCCCCGCCAACGTCGTCAATACCGTCTCGCCGGGCGGCGCCCCGCCGGCGGTCTGGCGGCGCGCCTTCGAGGGCCTGCTGGACCGTGTCGACGCCTTCGCCCCGGACCTGATCCTCGTGTCGGCCGGTTTCGACGCCCACCGGCGCGATCCCGTGGGCGAAGGCGGCCAGAGCCTGGAGGAAGCTGACTTCGCCTGGGCCACCCGCGCCATCGTCGATGTCGCCAACCGCCACGCCAAGGGCCGGGTTGTGTCCTCCCTTGAGGGCGGTTACGACCTTGAGGCTCTGGGCCGATCGGCGCTCGCGCACGTCAAGGCTCTCGGCGAAGGCTAGGGGCGGTTGCACATCCAGGATCGATGCCCAGCGCCTTGAGCCACCCAACGACCTCCATCCGCAGCCACGGCGCCATCGTCCTGGCGCGCCACGGCGAGCCGGCGCTGTCGCGCAAGGTGCTGCTCAGCGCGGCCGAGTACCGCGAATTCTGGGCCAACTACGAGATCCTCGGCATCCTGCCCGGACAGACCCCGCCCGAGCGGCTCAAGACCTTCGTGGAAGAGGCCGGGACACTCGTCTCCTCCACCCGCCTGCGGGCAATCGAGAGCGCCCAGACCCTGGTTGGTGAGCGCATTTTCGACCGCCACGATATGCTGATCGAGGCGCCGCTGCCGCCACCGAATTTCCCGAACTGGCTGAAGCTGTCCCCCCGCCACTGGGGGTTCCTCGCCCGCGTCTGGTGGTGGTACCTGAACCACCACGAAGGCCAGGAGAC
Source organism: uncultured Phenylobacterium sp. (assembly GCF_902826855.1). Classification (GTDB taxonomy): domain Bacteria; phylum Pseudomonadota; class Alphaproteobacteria; order Caulobacterales; family Caulobacteraceae; genus Phenylobacterium. Next base: position 14,120 of record NZ_CADEGK010000010.1, read on the forward strand.
GCGCGCCCAGGCCGAGGCCCGCGCCGACCAGGCCGCCGCCTTGCTGATCGGCCTGGCCGCGGGCGGCGAGAACGTCGTGGTCCTCGCCCACGGTTTCTTCAACCACCTCATCGGCCGATCGTTGCGCAAGCTCGGCTGGAAGCTGGTCGAGAGCGAGGGCTACAAATACTGGTCCATGCGCCGCTTCGAGCGGGGCTAGGCGCGCTCTACTTCCGGAAAGGAGAGGACCAGCCTGGGCGCAAGCGTGCCAGCGGGAGAGGGTCACTGCAAGCCAACACAATGTGCGTTGCCAGCCCCTCCTCCGCGACCGATCTGGAGCCCTCTTGAGGGGGAGCTCCGAACGTCATGGACATCACACCCGACAAGCAGGCGCGCGCCTTCCGCGACCAGGACCGGGTCTGGCCGTCGCGCGTCATCCCATGCGCAAGCGCGGTGCGGCCGCTTCCGCCGCACGCCCGTTCGCTCGCCGACCTGACCTTCGAGGTGGGTGGCGTCCGCCACAGCGTCAGCGACTTTATGGACCGCTGCCGCACGGCCGGGCTCCTGATCCTGAAGGACGGCGAGATCGCGCTGGAGCGCTACGGTCTCGGTCACGGCCCGCTCAGCCGCTGGGTGAGCTTCTCGACCGCGAAATCAGTGACCGCGACGCTCGTCGGCGCCGCGATCCACGATGGCGCGATCGGCAGCCTGCACGACCGGTGCGACCGCTACCTGTCGCGCCTCGGCGGCTCGGCCTACGAGGGCGTCACGCTGCGCAACGTCCTGCGCATGTGCTCCGGCGTGGCCTGGGGCGAGGAAAACGTCCCGGAGGAGCGTTCCGACCTCCCGCGGCTGCGCGCGGCGCTCGCCACCCGGCGGCCCGGCGCTGTCCTGGACCTTGCGTGCAGCCTGCCGCGCGCGCACCCGCCGGGCGCCGTCTTCAACTACTCGACCGTCGAAAGCTGTCTCCTGGGCGCCCTGGTCGTCGCTGCCACGGGCCGCCCGATGGCGGACTACTGCGCCGAGAAGGTCTGGGGGCCGGCCGGCATGGAGGCCGATGGCTATTGGCTGCTGGAGTCCGAGGGCGGCTTGGAGATGGGTGGGTTCGGCGTCAACGCGCGGCTGCGAGATGTCGGCCGCTTCGGCCTGCTGGTGATGGAGGACGGCGAGGGGTTCAGCGGCGGGCGGGTCTTTCCGCCCGGCTGGCGCGACCTCGCCGGCCAGCCCGACAGCGCCGCCACGGACTTCGGCGCGCTGTTGCCCGGATCGCCCGCAGGCTACGGCTACCACTGGTGGTCCCTGCCGGGCGCGCCGTTCAGGGACGGCATCCACGCCGGCGCCTGCCTGGCGCTGGGCGCCCACGGCCAGCGCATCTACATCAATCCGGCTGAGCGGGTGGTCGCCGTGGTCCAGAGCGCGTGGCGTGAGCCCAAGGACGAGGACGCCGAGATCGAGACCGTCACGCTGTTCCGGGCGGCGGTGCTGGCGCTGCGAACAGGCCCAGCGTAGCCCTACCGTTTCAGCAGCCAGACCTTCGTCCTCCTGTAGCCCGCCCGTTCCAGCAGGGCGCTCTTTGAGGCCCAGGCCGTCGGGCAGACGGCGATGGCCCCGGTGATCCCGCGCCGGGCGAAAGCGGTCTCTGCCGCCGACAGCAGGCCTTCGGCGTCCGCTCCGCGCCCCGGCGCGGAAACCTCGGCGAAATCCCCGGCGTAGAAGTCGTCGATCGTGCCCAGCGGCTTGACGTCGTGGGCCGCCGGGAAGTGCAGCGGGGAGGCCGGCTGGGCGATGATGTAGCCCGCGACGTCGCCCGTCGGCCCGGCGACCAGCATGTCGCGATCCCTGAGCGTCAGGCTGATCTGCATCCAGCGCCCGAAGCGGGCGTCGGCCTCCGCATGAGTCGGCCAGAACCGCGGATTGAGCTCGGCCAGCGTCCTGCGATGTCGGGCGCTGAGCGCCACGATCGCGGGTACGTCGCCGACCACAGCGGAGCGGACCCCGTCGGGCGCCGGCTGCGCCTCGAACCCGGCCTTGCCCAGGTAGTCGGTGACCGGCTCATAGCCGTGGCGCGCATAGAGCGCGCTCCACGCCCCGCCCTTGGGGCAGGAAGCGATCAGGTCGCCCGCGCCCGCCTGCTGCAGCGCCGCCTCGGTCGCCAACAACAGCGCCTCGGCCGTTCCCGCTGGCGCAGCGGGCGCGACGAAGCAGTCGTCCAATAGAAGGCCCGGCGCAGTCGGAACGGCGTAGATTCCGGGCGGCGGGATGATCATCGAATGGGTCACCCCCACGATCGACTCCCCCGTCTCGGCGACCAGCCACAGCATCCTGGGACCGGGCCTTGCCGCAGGTCCGAGTTCTGCGCGGAGGTTCTCGCCGATCCGCGCTTCAGCGTCCGCAGCCACGGCCCACAGCTTTGGGTCGAGCATGGCCCGGGCCCCGGCGTCGGCCAGCAGCAGCGGGACCAACTGCGGAATGTCCGCCATCGTCGCGGTGCGGGTTCTCACAGCGGTTCTCCTGGGCGCGGCGGTGACTGGGGTCGCCAGGGTGGCGAGCGCGGCGGCGACCTGGCGTCGGGACCACCTGAGCTTCATCCGCGCCTCCGACGGCTGGCTTCGAGCATGCCGCCGAGCTGCGGCGATGCAACGCCTAGCTCATCCGGCAAGCCGGTCGCAAACTGAAGCTCCCGCGCCTCCGCTGAGACAGCCGGTCGGAAGCTCTTGCCTCGTCAGCCGGGTGCAGGATGGGCGCGCCGGCGACGGCGCGCCCTATCCGGCTCGATACTTTTCGATGAACGCCTGGATGTCCCCGCTCATCAGCATAGGCACGGCCTCGTTCACCTTCGCTTCCGGCCAGTCCCACCAACGGATGGCCGTCAGGGCTGCGATGGTCTCCTCATCGAACCTGTAGCTGGTGATGCGAGCAGGGTTGCCGCCAACGATGGCGTACGGAGGGACGTCTTTGGTCACCTGCGCCAAGGTGGCGATCACCGCTCCGTCTCCGACCGTCACACCTGATGACAGGCAAGCTCGCCAGCCGATCCACACGTCGTTCCCGACGACGACGTTTCCGCGCCCCACGTGGTAGCCGCCGATGCCGGCCGCGTTGGGCCAGTTGAATGCAGGGAACGGGTAGGTCGTAACCCAATCGTGCCGGTGGTTGCCGCCCAGGAAGACCTGAACCTCCCCGCCGAACGAGCAATAGCGGCCGCAGACGAACCGTAGCCCCCGCCGAGGGTAGCGGATGACGGGCGCCCCGTAGGAGTGGGCTCCAACTTCCGCCAGCCCGGCCTCTATTTGGGCCTTGAGCGCTTCGCGCATGAAAACGGGTTTGGCCATCGGCCGCCGGTAGCTGTTCCGGCCCGAGGCGGTCAAGCGTCCTCTACGTCCGCCCGTCAGCCCGCTCCACGGGCAGTGGCCAGGGTCTTCGTCGTGTTCAATTCAGCTGGCTGCCGCGCGCTCTGCCGCAGCCACTTCGGCTGGACCCGTCCTGCCCGCCCCACTAAATGTCGCCTCGACTGGGGACCCCGCACATGTCCGAGCCCGCCGACATCGCCGCCATGAGCTTCGAGACCGCCCTGGCGGAACTCGAGCAGATCGTGGCGCGGCTCGAGTCCGGCCAGGCGCCGCTGGAGGACTCCATCCGCATGTATGAACGCGGCGCGGCGCTCAAGGCCCACTGCGAGACGCGGCTGGCCGCTGCTCGTTTGCGCGTGGAGAAGATCGTTATGGGGGCGGGCGGCGCGCAAGCCGGGTCTGTGGGCGTCGAACCCGCCGAGTTCGGCTGATGGACCTTACCCGCCGCGTGGCGGAGGCCGCCGACCTGGTCACGGTGGCGCTGGACGAACTGCTGCCGCGGGCCGATGGCCCGGAGGCCCGCCTCACCGAAGCCATGCGCTATGCGGCGCTTGGCCCCGGCAAGCGGCTGCGCACCTTCTTCGCCCTTGAGACCGGCCGCATGTTCGACCTGGACGAAGGCTACGTCCTGCGCGCCGCGTGCGGCCTGGAGTGTGTGCACGCCTACAGCCTGATCCACGACGATCTGCCGTGCATGGACGACGACGACATCCGCCGCGGCCGCCCCACCGTGCACAGGGCCTACGACGAGATGACCGCGGTGCTGGCCGGGGACGCCCTGCAGGCGGCCGCCTTCGAGATCGTGACCCATCCCGACACCCATCCCGACGGCAATGTCCGCGCCGAACTGGCCCATCGGCTGGCGCTGGCCGCCGGCGCACGGGGCATGGTGGGCGGCCAGATGATCGACATGCTGGGCATCCGCGAGGACCTGGGCGGGGTGGCGCGCATGCAGCGGCTCAAGACCGGCGCCCTGATCGCCTGCGCCTTCGAGCTGCCGCTCGTCATCGCGCGCGCCCAGGACGCGGAGCGCTCCGCCCTGATGGCCTTCGCCCATGACATCGGGCTGGCCTACCAGATCGTGGACGACCTCCTGGACGCGGAAGGCGAGGCCGAGGCCGTGGGCAAGGCGGTGGGCAAGGACGCGGCGGCCGGGAAGACCAATTTCGTCACCCTGCTGGGCGCCGATGCGGCCCGCGAGCGGCTTGGCCTGCTCAAAACCCAGACCAAATCCCACCTGGATCCGTTCGGGGCGCAGGCCGAATTCCTGCGGGCGAGTGTCGATTTCGTGCTAGAGCGCCGCCAGTAAAAAGCCGAGGACGTCCGCGTTCCATGCCCCCCGAAACGCCCCTGCTCGATACGGTTTCCTCGCCCGCTGACACCCGCAGCCTTTCGATCGCGCAGCTCCGCCAGCTGGCCGACGAACTGCGCGCCGAGACCATCGACGCGGTTTCCCAGACCGGGGGGCACCTGGGCGCCGGCCTGGGCGTGGTCGAGCTGACGGTGGCCCTGCATCACGTCTACGAGACGCCGCGCGACATCCTGATCTGGGACGTCGGGCACCAGGCCTATCCGCACAAGATCCTCACCGGCCGGCGCGAGCGCATCCGCACCCTGCGCCAGGGCGGCGGCCTCTCCGGCTTCACCAAGCGCAGCGAGAGCGAGTACGACCCGTTCGGCGCCGCCCACGCCGCCACCTCGATCAGCGCCGCCCTGGGCTTCGCCGCGGCCCGCGACCAGAAGGGCCAGGACAACAAGGTGGTCGCCGTGATCGGCGACGGGTCGATGAGCGCAGGCATGGCCTATGAGGCCATGAACAACGCCTGCGAAACGACGGGGCAGCTCACCGTCATCCTCAACGACAACGACATGTCGATCGCCCCGCCGGTGGGCGGGATGAGCGCCTACATGGCGCGGCTGGTCTCGGGAGGCGGCTACCAGTCGCTGCGGCATCTGGGCAAGGCGATGTCCAAGGCCTTCCCCAAGCCGCTGCAGGAGGCCGCCCGCAAGGCCGAGGAATACGCCCGCGGCATGGTCACCGGCGGCACCTTCTTCGAGGAACTGGGCTTCTACTACGTGGGCCCGATCGACGGCCACGACATGGACGCCCTGGTCAGCGTGCTGAAGAACGCCCGCAAGATCGAGGACAAGCCCGTCCTGGTCCACGTGGTCACCCAGAAGGGCAAGGGCTACGCTCCGGCGGAGAGCGCGGCGGACAAGCACCACGCGGTGGTCAAGTTCGACGTGGTCACCGGGCTGCAGGCCAAGGGAACCCCGGCCGCGCCGCAGTACACCAAGGTCTTCGCCCAGGAGCTGATCAAGCACGCCGAGCTGGAGCCTAAGATCGTGGCCATCACGGCGGCCATGCCGTCGGGCACGGGCCTCGACCTGTTCGGCCAGAGGTTTCCCGAACGCACCTTCGACGTCGGCATCGCCGAGCAGCACGCGGTGACCTTCGCCGCGGGCCTGGCGGCGGACGGCATGAAGCCGTTCTGCGCGATCTATTCGACGTTCCTGCAGCGCGGCTACGATCAGGTGGTCCACGACGTGGCGATCCAGAAGCTGCCGGTCCGCTTCGCCATGGACCGCGCGGGGTTGGTGGGCGCGGACGGCGCCACCCACGCCGGATCCTTCGACATCGGCTTCATGGGCCAGCTCCCGGGCATGATCCTGATGGCCCCGTCCGACGAGGCCGAACTGGCCCAGGCCGTGGCCACCGCCGTCGCCATCGACGACCGCCCGTCCGCCTTCCGCTATCCGCGCGGGGAGGGGACCGGCGTCCAGATCCCCGGCCTCGCCGCACCCTTCGAGATCGGCAAGGGCCGCATCGTCCGCGAGGGCACGGCCGTCGCCATCCTTTCCCTGGGCACGCGCCTGGGCGAAGCGCTGAAGGCCGCCGACATGCTGGCCGCCCGCGGCCTCTCGGCGACGGTCGCCGACGCCCGTTTCGCCAAGCCGCTGGATATCGACCTGATTCTGCGCCTGGCCCGCGAGCACGAAGCCCTGATCACGGTGGAAGAGGGGGCCATTGGCGGATTCGGCGCCTTCGTGCTCCACGCGCTCGCCGAGCACGGCGCCCTGGACCGTGGCCTCAGGGTGCGCACCCTGATGCTGCCCGACATCTTCCAGGACCACGACAAGCCGGACGCCATGTACGCTCAGGCGGGCCTCGACGCCGACGGCATCGTCCGCGCCGCCCTGGCCGCCCTCGGCGCCGACAACGCCTCTGCGGCGGGGCGCAGGGCCTAGCTAACCCATCCACCCGACAGACCCCTTACCGCCTCCGCATAGTGGCGGAGGGGGTGAGCAGCCGCGCGAGGTTGACAGCTGCCCCGGCATGTTCGCATTATGTTCTCATGCGCTCAAGACGCATCACCACCCGGGCTCGAGTCCTCCGCAAGTCAATGAGCGACGCGGAAGTCGTCCTCTGGACGCGCCTGAGAGGTCGCAGCGGGGACCGGCCCACCTTCCGCAGACAGCACCCGATCGGGTCGGTGATCGTCGACTTCTACTGTCCCTCAGTCCGCCTCGCGATCGAGGTCGATGGCTCGACCCATTGGGACGATGACGCGCAATGGCGTGACGAGAAGCGAGACCGCTGGCTTCGATCCCAGGGCGTGACCGTGCTGCGCATCCCGGCGTCGCGCGTCTACAACGAGCTGAACAGCGTCATGGACGGCATCCTGTTGACGGTCGAAGGGCTGTCGCGCGCGCAGAGCGTGAGGCTCGCCCCCTCCACCCCCGGCTCTCCGCTGCGCTCGGCCGGCGGTCCCCCTCCCGCCGCTTCGCGGGGGAGGTAAGGGGTTACGTCCAGCCGACCGCTCTATCCTTACCTCCCCCGCGCAGCGGCGGGAGGGGGACCATCGGCCGAAGAGCCGATGGTGGAGGGGGCGAGCGGCCGCGCTGCAATAGCCATAGGCGCGTCACCCGCCGCTGGTCGGCCCGGAGCCTAGAACGGCGAGAACCGCTCGATCAGCGACTGGCCGGCGGGGACCTTTTGCACGCGGCTGATGTCGCCGCGGCCGCCGTAGCTGATGCGAGCTTCGGCGATCTGGGTGTGGCGCACCGTGTTGGCCGAGGAGATGTCCTCCGGGCGCACGATGCCGGCGACGGTCAGCTGGCGCAGGTCGGTGTTGGTGCGCACTTCCTGGACGCCCTGGATCACCATGTTGCCGTTCGGCAGCACGCTGGTCACGACGGCGGCGATGGTCAGGCTGATCTTCTCCGACCGGTTTACCTGGCCGGAGCCGGCGTTGGAGGTCGTGGAGTTGGTCTCCAGCGCATTTGCGGGGTCGTAGGCGCCCGGCAGGATTTTCCCCAGGCTGGTTTCCAGGCCCAGCAGGTGCGGGACGCCCGCCTTCAGGCCGGAGGTCCGCGAGGAGGCCGTGGCGTTGGTCGTCTTGGCGCTGTCGTCGATATCGATCTGGACGGTCAGGATGTCGCCGATGCGGCTGGCGCGCTGGTCATTGAAGAAGGCGCGCGCGCCGGTGCGCCAGAGCGAGTTGGCGCTGGCCGGTTGCGGGCCGGGCAGGCGGGCAGAGCCCAGCACCGACTGATCGTTCGGCATCAGGGCGGCCGGATAACCCACCTGCGACAGCGTCGGGCCGCTGACGGCCTCCTTGACGGTGGAGCAAGCAGCCAGGGGCGCCAGAGCGGCGAGGGCGAGGATGCGCAGGCGCATATGGATGTTGTCCTTCAACGGAGCGCGACACGGGTGGACCGGGGCAGCTTCAGCTGCTCGGCCGCGGGACCGACCGCCGCCTGGCCGGGTCCCGTGACCACGGCCTGGACGGTCTTCTTGGACGTGACGTTCTGCACGTTGATCGTCTCGCCGACAGCGCCGCCCGAAAGGGCCTTGGCCTGGAGCGAGAGCGAGACCCCCCCGTTTTCGTAGACGAGGGTTACGATCTCGTTGGCCTTGACGACCTGGAGGGCCGCGACGTCGCGGCCCGTGACCGCGGCCCCGGCGCGCAACGCGCGGCGCGCGGCCTGGCCGACCATCATGTCCGGGTCGCTAGGGGCGTCGGCCGGCGCGGTCGCCGCCTTGCCCCAGACCAGGTCGGCGGGCCGGATGACCTCGCCGGCTGAGATGCTCCGCGCCCAGGTCAGGATGTCGATGTTGCCGCGCGCGGCGGCCGGGCCGGCCAGACCCGTGGGGGCTCCGCTCCGGACGACGATCTGGCGCAGACCCTCGGCGTTGGCCCAGTCCAGGCCGGCGCGGGCGGCGGCCAGGCGCACCGCCTGGGCGTTGAGCATCACCGAATTGCCCGTGCGCGAGGCCACCGGCGTGCGGCCGGCCGCGCCGGCGCCGTCGAAGATCTCGCCCAGGGTCACCACGCCGTCCGCGTCGAAGGCGTCCGTCTTCAGGGTCACCGGCGCGCCGGCGAAGGCGGGTGTGGCGACGAGGAGAGCGGCCAGTGTTGCGATCGCCTTCATGATCTACGCCTTCACTTGGTTGGCCGTGGCCAGCATGTTGTCGGCGGTGGAGATCACCTTGGAATTCATCTCATAGGCGCGCTGGGCGACGATCAGGGCGGTGATCTCGGCCACGGCGTCGACGTTGGAGGCTTCGGTGTAGCCCTGCACCAGGGTGCCGATGCCGACCGAGCCTGGCGTGCCGGTGGTGGGTGAGCCGGAGGCCGCGGTCTCCATCAGCAGGTTGCCGCCGATGGCGCTCAGGCCGCCCTCGTTGACGAAGGTGGCGAGCTCGATGACGCCCACGACGCTGGGGGCCGTCTGGCCCGCCTGGCTCACCTCCACCTGGCCTGACTTGGAGATCGAGACCGAGACCGCGTCGGTCGGGATCGTGATCGCCGGCTCGATCGCGTAGCCGTCCTGGGTGACCAGCTGGCCCTGGTCGTTGACCGACAGGTTGCCGGCGCGGGTGTAGGCGGTCTCCCCGGAGGGGGTCAGCACCTGGAAGTAGCCGCGACCGTCGATCGCGATGTCATACTGGTTGTCGGTGCGGGTCAGGGCGCCTTGGGTGCCGACGCGATAGACCGCCCCGGCCTTGACGCCAGCGCCGACCTGCACGCCCGTCGGGACGATGGTGCCCTGGTCGGAGGACTGCGTCCCGGCCGCTTCGAAGGTCTGGTAGAGCAGGTCCTGGAACTCGGCCCGCTGGCGCTTGAACGCCACGGTGTTCATGTTGGCGATGTTGTTCGAGATGACCTCGACGTTCATCTGCTGGGCGGCCATGCCGGTGGCCGCGGTGCGGAGCGCTTGCATCTGTCGTTATTCCTTTACTGGACGCGGCCGAGACGCTCGACCGCCCGACGGCTGAGGTCGGCCTGGCTGTCGATCATCTTGGCGGTCTTTTCGTAGGCCCGGCTCACCTCGACCATGCGGGTGATCTCCAGGACCGGCTTGACGTTGGAGCTTTCGAGGAACCCCTGGCGCAAGTTGGCCTTCTCGGCCTTCTCGGCCGCGAGGTTCGAGGTGTTGCGATAGAGGTTGTCGCCGCTCTTCTCGAGAGCGCCGGCGTTGGCGAAGACGAACATGCCGATCTTGCCGACCCGCTCATTGCCCTGGCTCATGGAGCCGTCGGGCCCGATGGCGACCTGGCCCTTCTCGGCGTCGATGATGATCTCGCCGCCGCCCTCGTCCAGCACGGCCAGGCCGCCCTGGGTGACCAGTTTGCCGGTCGGATCGGTGGTGAAGCGGCCGTCGCGTGTGAAGCGCGGCCCGTTGGGGCCCTGCACCTGGAAGAGGCCCTGCCCCTCGACGGCCATGTCCAGCGGCGCGCCGGTCTTCACCAGGATGCCCTGGCCGAAGTCGCGGGCCACGCCGTCGGCGGCGACGAACTTCACCGGCTTGGGCGCGCTGAAAGTGGCCGCCGGATAGGCCGGATCGGTCTTCTGCATCAGCGACTCCACCTTGAAGCCGTTGGTGTCCAGGTTGGCGATGTTGTTGGCGATGATGTCCATCTCGCGACGGAGCACCATCTGGTGGGAGAGGCCGACGTAGAGGGCGTTGTCCATGGGACTTCTGCTGGAGCCTTGAGTGCGACGTTTCGGCTCTCAAGGACTGCAAGCTTCGGGCCAACTGAAAACGTCAGCAAGATCAACGGGCAAGAAAGTTAACAGCCGTCGCGCGGCGGAAAATGCCGGGCAGGATTCGCGCCCGTTAAGAGATGTTAAAAACCGCTTCTTAACCAAAGACCGCCATTCGTAGTCGTGCCGTTATTCTAAGGAACCACGCGCGTGGCGAAGAAGGAAAAGAAGCCGAAGGAGGCCGAGGGGGAAACCCCGGAGGTCGCCGAGGGCGCCGAGGGCGAGGCCCCGGCCAAGAAAAAGCTGCCACTGAAGCTGATGATCATCGCCGGCGTCGGCGCGCTTGTCGTGCTGGGCGGCGGCGGCGCGGCCGCCTTCATCTTCCTCAAGCCCAAGCCCGAGGCGCACGCCGAGAAGGGCGACCACGGCAAGGAGAAGAAGAAGGACAAGAAGAAGGAAGAAAAGGCCGAGAAGGGCAAGGAAGGGGAGAAGGGCGCCGCAGTGGTCAAGGAAGGTCCCAACGGGGTCGTCTTCTACACCATGCCCGAGGTGGTCGTGAACATGCAGACCGCCGACGGTCGGCCCACCTTCCTGAAGCTCAAGCTCACGCTGGAACTGCCTGACGAGGCGGCGGTCGAGGAACTCGACCCCAACATGCCGCGCCTTCAGGACATGTTCCAAAGCTTCCTGCGCGAGCTGCGCCCGGAGGACCTCTCCGGCAGTCAGGGCTCCTACCAGCTGCGCATGGAAATCCTGCGCCGGGTGAACCTGGTGATCTCGCCGTCCAAGGCCAACGCCGTCCTGATCGAGGAGATGTTGATCAACTAGCGCGCAAGCGCCTGTTGATCCCTGAAGCCCATGGCCAGCGAATCCGAAGCCGCCCCCGAAGCCGAGGCCGAAGCGCCCGCAGCCCCCACGGAGGGCGCGGAGGGCAAAGGCGAATGGAACTCGGCTCAGGTCGCTGAGTCGGCCTCCTCTGAGCGCATCCTCAACCAGGATGAGATCGACAGCCTGCTGGGCTTCGACCTCTCCGACGACGAGATATCCGAGCGGACCGGCATCCGCGCGATCATCAACTCGGCGCTGGTCTCCTACGAGCGCCTGCCGATGCTGGAGATCGTCTTCGACCGCCTGGTGCGGTTGATGACCACGTCCCTGCGCAACTTCACCTCCGACAACGTCGAGGTCAGCCTCGACAACATCTCGTCGATCCGCTTCGGCGACTACCTGAACTCGATCCCGCTGCCGGCCATCTTGTCGGTGTTCCGGGCCGAGGAGCTGAACAACTACGGCCTGCTGACGGTCGACTCGAACCTGATCTACTCCATCGTCGACGTCCTGCTGGGCGGCCGTCGCGGCACAGCGGCGATGCGCATCGAGGGCCGGCCCTACACCACCATCGAGCGCGTGCTGGTGCAGAGGATGGTGGAGGTGGTGCTGGCCGACGCCAAGGAGGCGTTCGAGCCGCTGACGCCGGTGACCTTCACGCTGGACCGCCTGGAGACCAATCCGCGCTTCGCCGCCATCGCCCGGCCGGCCAATGCCGCCATCCTCGTGAAGCTGCGCATCGACATGGAAGACCGCGGCGGGCGTATCGAGCTCCTGCTGCCCTACGCCACTCTCGAACCCATCCGCAAAATGCTGCTGCAGCAGTTCATGGGCGAGAAGTTCGGCCGCGATAACATCTGGGAAAGCCACCTGGCCACCGAGCTGTGGACCACCCAGATGGACGTCCGCGCCGTGCTCGACGAGCAGCAGATCAGCCTGAGGCGGGTGCTCGAGCTGAAGGTCGGCGACACGCTAATGCTGAACGCCGGTCCCGACAGCCTCATCGAACTGCGGGCCGGCGCCATACCGCTGACCCGCGGCCGCATGGGCCGACGCAACGCCCACATCGCCGTGCGCGTGGAAGCCCCGCTCACCCCCACCGCCCGCCAGGCCGTCCAGAGGTTGTCGTCATGAGCCCCTTCGTCGTCATCGGGATGAACCTGCTGCTGGGGGGCCTCCTGGTCGCCGCCATGGTCGTAGGCCTGCGGCTCAACAAGCGCCTGAAGGCGCTGCGCGACAGCCATGAGGGCTTCGAGGCCGCCGTCATGCACCTGAACCTGGCGGCCCAGCGCGCCGAACAGGGTCTCGCCGACCTTCGCGCCGCCACCGACGAGGCCACCGACATGCTGTCGGATCGCATCGAGAAGGGCCGAGCGCTGGCGATCAAGCTGGAACGCCTGGTCAGCGCCGCCCCCGAACTGCCGCGCACCGCCGCGCCGGAGCGAGCCTCCAGCCGCGCCTTGGGTGGCGCGATGCCCCCCGTCACGCCCCCGCCGCGCCCCAACGCGGCCGAGGAGCGCCTTGGCGCTTTGCTGGCCATGGCCCGCTCGCGCCTCGCCGAGCAGGACGCGGCCGCGCAGGCCAGGACTGCCCCGCCCGTCGCCGCCGAGCCCCTGGTCGGCCGGCCCCCGCTGCCGGGCCGCCGCGTGACCTCGCTGCTAGACGACGACCTTTTCGAGGACGCGCCGCTGACCCTCGACCGTCACGTCCCAGACCGCCACGCCGGAGCCCGTCGTTGAAGTCCGTACCTCGCCTCCTGCCTCTCGTCGGCGTCGCCATCGCCGGTGTGATGGCCGTCAACGCGCTCTCGGGTGCGCGCGACCTGCCGAGCCTGCTCTCCGGCGCCCAGGCCTTCGCCGAGGAGGCCGCCAAGGGCACGGCCGAGAAGCCGCCGAAGGCCGCGAAGGCGGCCGCCAAGTCGGAAGACGGGAAGCCCGCCGAGGGTGAGGCCGCCCCCACCGGCGCCGCCGCGGACGCTGCAGCCCTGCCGTCGCCCTCCATCGCCCCCAAGGCGGTCTGCGCCCCGACGGCCGCGGAACTCGCCAAGCAGGCCGGCCTGAGCCCCGCCGAGCTGCAGGTCCTACAGAGCCTCGGCGCTCGCCGCGGTCAGTTGGACGCCCGCGAGAACAGCTTCTCTACTCAGCTTGCACTGATGGCCGCCGCCGAGGCCAAGGTCGACGCCAAGATCCGCGCCCTGAACGGGTTGAAGGGCGAGGTGAAGAACCTCTTGGTCCAGACCAATTCCAAGGAAGCCGCCGAGGTCGACCGCCTGGTGAAGGTGTTCGAGGGCATGAAGGCCAAGGACGCCGCGCCGCGCATGGTCGTGCTCGACGACAGCGTTCGCATCCCGATTGCGGCGAAGATGAAGGAGCGCGAGCTCTCTGCCATCATCGCCCAGATGCCCGCCGCCGAAGCCAAGCGGCTGACCGAATCCCTGGCCCGCCGCTTCGGCGCCGCCCAGGCCGCCGCCGTCATGGCCGACCAGCTCGCCAACTCGACCGCCGCGACGCCCAAGCCCAGCGTCGACCCGACCGCGCCGGCGCCGAAGAAGGCCGCTGCGCCGCGCAAGGCCGCCGCGCGCAAGAAGGCCCCCGCCACGCAGCAGGCAGCCGCCAAACCTGCGGCCGAGACGCCGGTCGCCGCGCCCGCCGCGCCGGCCCCCGCGCCGGTCGCCGCCGCGCCTGCCCCGGCCAAAGCTGGGTAGCGGATGACGCTCCGGGACGCCCTCCGTTCCGGGGTGGCCGCGGCCTGCATCGCCAGCGTCGCCGCCCCCGCCGGGATCGCCGCCCCCGCGGCGGAGGCCATCGCGCATCCTTCGTCCGAGAAGGGGCGCGGCGGCCTCGACGTTCGCGTGGCCACCGCGCTGGACTTCTCCCGCATCGACATCAGCGGCGGGAAGGTCACCGCCCGCCGCGAAGGCCGTACGATCGTCCTGATCCTGCCCGGCAACCCGGACGTCGCGCGCCTGCACACGTCGCCGCCGAAGTGGATCAAGTCTGTCGCCAAGACGAAAACCGCCGGTGCGGTGCAGCTGGTTCTCACCCTGGCCGACGACGCCGAGGCAAAGATCGGCCAGGCCGATGGCGCGACCTACATCAACGTCTTCGAGAAGGCCGCTCCGCCCGAGGCCGCCGCGGACGCCCCGCCCGTCGAGATCGCCGAGGCCGAGCCGCCGCGCCCCGACCCCCTGCCGCCGGGCGGTGTCGTCCGCATGGATGTGGGCGTCGTGGCCGGCCAGGCGCAGCTCTCGTTCACGTGGGCCAATCCGGCCGGGGCGGCGGTCTTCCGCCGAGGCGACGCGGTCTGGATGGTTTTCGACGCCCCGGCCACACTGGACGTCTCCAAGGCGCCCAAAGGCGTGCGCCCGATCCGGAGCGTGGAGACCTTCAAGGGCGCCGATCATGCCGCCATCCGTCTCGACGTAGAGCCCGACGCCCCGATCTTCGTGAGCGCTGTGGGCAATACCTGGACCCTTGCGCTGGGCCCCGGCCCCCAGGCGCAGCCCGCCGTGGTCCGCGTCGCCCGCGACGCCGCCGGGGGCCCTGCGACGCTGAAGGCGCCGCTGGCCGGCGCCACGCGGGTGATCAACGTGCCCGACCCGGTGGTTGGCGACATCGTCACGGTCGTCACCGCGCTAGGCCCACCGAAGGGCGTGCCCAGCCGCCGGAACTACGTCGACGCGGTCTTGTTGCCCTCGATCCACGGTCTCGCCATCACGCCCCTGGCAGAGGACCTCAATGTCCAGCGCGACGGCGAGATCGTTCGCATCAGCCGCGCCCAGGGCCTGAACATCTCCCCTGTCTGGGCCACCCGCGACAGGGAAGTCGCCCAGCTCGGCGCGCCTCGGCCCGCCGCCATGCCGGCGCTGATCTCCGAGGAGTGGGCCAAGACGGGCAAGGGCGGCTTCCTCGCCCGCTATGCATCGCTGCTCGCCGCCGCCACCGCCGAGGGTGGCCGCAAGGACCGCGAGGCCCCGGTCGGCGCGCGCATGGCGCTCGCCCGCTTCCTGGTGGGTTCAGAACTGAGCTTCGAGGCCATCGGCGTCCTGAGCGCCTTGGCCCGCGAGCATCCGGAGATGCTCGACGACCCGGAATTCCGCGGTCTGCGCGGCATCGCCCGCACGCTCGCGCGACGCTACGCCGAGGCCGACGCCGACTTCTCCTCGCCGAGCCTGGCCGACGATCCCTCGACCGCCCTCTGGCGCGGATACGTCGACGCGCAACTGGCCCACCACGCCGAGGCCCGCGCTCAGTTCGCCAGGGGTATCGAGGCCTACGGACTGTTCTCGCCCACCTGGCAGGCGCGCTTCGCGCGCGCCGACGCCAAAGCTGCGCTGGCCCAGGGCGACCTGGTCGCGGCCGACAACCGCATCCGCTTCTCGATGCAGAACAAGGTCAGCTCCGAGGAACAACTGCTGAGCTGCCTGGTGAAGGCCCGGATCATCGAGCTGCAGGGCTACAAGGACCGCGCGCTGAGGGTCTACAACGCCGTCGCCACCGCCCCGATCGACTCGATCTCGGCCCCAGCGGTGCTGCGCGCCACCCAGATCAAGCTCGAGCTGGGCAAGATGAACGCTACCCAGGCGGCCACGGTCTTCGACGGCCTGCGCTACCGCTGGCGTGGCGACGCCACCGAGTTGGAGACCATCCGTGCGCTGGGCCAGCTCTATCTGGCCCAAGGGCGCTATCGCGAGGCTCTGGAGGCGCTGCGTTCGGCGGGTGTCCGCCTGCCCGACCTGCCCGAAGCCCTGCAGCTGCAGGCCGACCTGACGTCGGCGTTCCGCGGCCTCTTCCTGGATGGCCTGGCCGACGGCCTGGAGCCGGTGCAGGCGCTGGCCATGTTCTACGACTTCAAGGAACTCACCCCGATCGGCGCCGATGGCGACCTGATGGTGCGCAAGATGGTCCGCCGGCTGGTCGACGTGGACCTGCTGCCGCAAGCCGCCGACCTGCTGAAGTACCAGGCCGAGAACCGTCTCGACGGCGTGCCCAAGGCCCAGGTCGCCACCGACCTGGCGGTGATCTACCTGATGGATCAGAAGCCCGAGCAGGCGCTGCAGGCGATCAACGGCTCGCGCACCACCATCCTGCCCACGGCGCTCAACAACGAACGCCGGCTGGTGGAGGCCCGCGCCTGGGCGGCGCTGGGCCGCTACGACAGCGCCCTGGAGATCATCGAGCGGGACGCCGGCAAGGACGCCGGCGAACTGCGCGCCGAGGTGAGCTGGAAACAGAAGGACTGGGCCGTGGCCGCGCCGCTGTTCGAGAAGGGCCTCGGCGACCGCTGGAAGACGGCGACGCCGCTCACCAGCGAGGAGGAGGGCCGGCTGATCCGCGCCGGCGTGGCCTACAGCCTGGCCGGCGATGAAGGCGCCTTGGCCCGGCTGGAGCAGCGCTACCAGGGCTTCTACGCCAAGGCCAACAACCCCGAAGCCCTGAAGATCGCCCTGTCCGGCCTGCCGTCAGGCCGTCTCAGCGTGGCCGACTTCGGCCGGGTCTCCGCCGACAACGAGGCCTTCACCGGCTGGGTCGAGAAGATGAAGGGCCGCTTCAAGACGCGGCCTGCGCCGGTCGGGACCGGCAAGGCTCCTGTCGCCCCCGCCAAGCAGGCCCAGGCCACAGCGCCGGCGGCCGCTCCGAAAGCCTAGCAAGCGCTGGCCTAGCCCGGGCGGAAGCTCTCCACCAGGCTGCCCGCCACCAACCGCCAGCCGTCCACCAGGACGAAGAAGATCAGCTTGAACGGCAGGCTCACCACCACCGGCGGCAGCATCATCATGCCCATGCTCATCAGCACGCTGGCCACCACCAGGTCGATGACCAGGAAGGGCACGAACAGCAGGAACCCGATCTCGAAGGCGCGCTTCAGCTCCGAAATCATGAACGCAGGGGTCACGACCTGCAGCGGTGTCTCCATGGCCGTGGCGGGGCGCGGGATCTTGGACAGGCGGATGAACAGCGCCAGGTCCTCCTGGTCCACCTGGGCCAGCATGAACTGCTTCACCGGACCGCCCGCCGCATCGAACGCCGCCGGCAGCTCCATCTGCTGGTTCAACAGCGGCTTGACGCCCTCGGCGTAGGACTTCTCGAACGTCGGCCCCATGACGATGGCTGTCAGGAACAGGCTGAGCGAGATGATCACCGCGTTGGGCGGGCTCTGCTGGAGACCAAGGGCCGTGCGCAGCAGGGAAAGCACCACCACGATGCGCACGAACGAGGTGGTCATGATCACGATCGACGGCGCCAGCGACAGCACGGTGAGCAGGCCCACCAGCTGCACCACCCGCTCGGTCAGTCCGGCGCCGGTGCCGAGGTTGACGTTCAGCGCCTGCGCCAGGGCCGCGGCAGGCAGGATCATCGCCGCGGCGGTGGCGACCAGCGCCAGAAGCGCGGCCTTGCGCCACTCTTCGGCGGGCAGGTCGACGAGGGCGCGCCAGAGCCCGCGCATCAGAGGTCGGCCTTCTTCGGAACGGGCGTCTTCAGCGCGTCGGCCAGGAGGCGGCCCTCGCCCAGCAGGATCAGCCGCTCCACCCCGTCGCAGTCCACCAGCACCAGCCTGCGCGTCGGGTCCAGCACCAGGCTTTCCACCACCTTCAGCCGCCGGTCCTTCCGCTGCATCGACATCCGCGCGATGGCGTCGGGGCCATACTTGCGCAGGGCTACGGCGGCCAGGCCGATCAGGCCCAGGGTCACGGCCAGCGCGAAGATGGCTTTGGCGAATTCGGCGAGATCCATGGGCGCTTCGGCCTATCCGGGTGAATGGCCGCAGTTCGCGCCTGAGTCTCTTAAACGCGGATTAACCCTGTTGCCTAAGGATCAGCGGCATGAACCTGGCTGCAATCCCGCTCTTCTCGATGCTTCGCGGCCGTCTCGGCTATCTGACCGAGCAGCAGAAGGTGCTGGCCCAGAACGTGGCCAACGCCGACACCGCCCGCTACACGGCCCAGGACCTGAGGCCGTTCAGCTTCAGCGCTCAGGTCAATCGCGCCCAGGGCGCCGCACCCATGGCGATCACCCAGGCCGGGCACATGTCGCCCAGGTCCGAGAAACGTGGCCTGGGCTCGGCGTTCAAGGCGGTGAAGACTCCCGACTCCGAGACCACGCTCAACGGCAACTCCGTCGTGCTCGAAGACGAGATGATCAAGATCAGCGACGCGCGCATAAACTACGACGCCGCGATCAGTTTCTACCAGAAGTCGCTCAACCTGCTGCGCATGGCTTCGCGCGCACCGGGCCGCTAAGGGGACCTAGATGCCGGACATCAAGCCCGCCGCGGGTGTCGCCCAGGCCGTCGCCGTCTCCGCCCTCCGCGCCCAGCAGGCGCGCATGCGGATCATCGCCGAGAACCTGGCCAACGCCGACTCCACGTCAAAGACCGCCGGTGGCGACCCCTACCGCCGCCAGGCGCCGGTCTTCGAGCCCACCAAGGTGGCGGGCGCGCAGGGCGTGCGGATGAGCAAGGTGCAGGGCGACCAGACGGAGTTTCGCCAGGAGTACTCTCCCGGTCACCCCTCCGCCGACGCCAAGGGCTACGTGAAGCTGCCCAACGTGAACTCTCTCGTCGAAGCGCTGGATATGCGCGAGGCGCAGCGCGCCTACGAAGCCAACCTGAACGTCATCGAGACCAGCCGCTCCATGCAGTTGCGGACGCTGGACCTCCTCAAGAAGTAGGCTGACCGATGATCACCCCCTTCGCCGCCGCCAAAGCCTATGCCGCCGCCCAGAAGGGCATGGGCATCGGCGACAATCTGCCCGGGATATCCCAGGCCCCCCAGCCGGGCGGCTTCGGCGACCTCGTGAAGTCGGCGATCACCGACGCGGTCGGCGCCTCCAAGACGGCCGAGCGTCAGATCGCCGCCCAGGTGGCCGGCAAGACCGAACTGGTCGACGTCGTCACGGCCATCTCCGCAGCCGAGGCCAGCCTCGAGACGGTCATGGCCGTTCGCGACCAGGTGATCAGCGCCTACCAGGAAATCATGCGGATGCCGATCTGAGCGCGAAGCGACTCATCCCCGCGCAGGCGGGGATCTAAGCAGCGGTTCCGATGGCTTCGTCAGTCCGACGTCTGGATGACTCGCTTCGCGGTCACTTGATCACCGCGCATGCGACGCGCGCGCCGGCGTTGCCGATCGGCTGGGTCATGTGATCGTCGGCGTTCAGGTGGATGATCACCGCCGAGCCGTCAGCGTCGCGCAGCCCCTTGAGCGTGACCTCGGTCGAGAACATCTCGCCCGCCGCCATGCCGTCCTGGCCGGCGTGGATGTTGGGCAGGTCGCCGGGTTCGTTGGCCTGGGGGTTCAGGAGGCCGTGCACCGCCGTGGCGCTCCCGTGCACGTGCGGACCGGCGGAGGTGAAGTCCGACTTCGAGCAGTCGCCCTTCGCGTGCAGGTGCAGGCCGTGCCAGCCGGCCGAGAGCCCCTTGGCTTCGATGCGCATCAGCACGCCCTTCGGCGCCTCGGTCAGCGTGACCGAACCCACCGTCTGGCCGGCGCTGTTCTTCAGCTCTGCGGTGACTGAGGCCGGCTGCGCCACGGCGGCGGACGCGGTCAGGGCGGCGGCGAAGGCGATGAGCAGGCGGCGCATGGGGGGGCTCCATATGAAGTCGGGTAGGCCAGCCTAGACTGGCGCGCCCTGGACCCCAAGGCCGCGGATCGTGCTACGTCAGGCGCATGGCCGGGGCGGTGATCGAACTTGCGGGGGTGTCAAAGCACTACGGCGCGGTGGCCGCCCTCGATGGAGCGGCCCTGAGTGTGGGAGAGGGCGAGTTCGTGGCCCTGGTCGGTGGCTCCGGCTCGGGCAAGACCACTCTGCTCAAGACGATCAACCGCCTGGTGAACCCAGATGCCGGCCAGGTGAGGGTGGGCGGGCAGGATGTGGGCGCCTCCGCGCCGCACGAACTGCGCCGCCGCATCGGCTACGTCTTTCAGGAGGTCGGCCTGTTCCCCCACCTCTCCGTGGCCGAGAACATCGCCGTGACGCCGAAGCTGCTTGGCTGGGACAAGGCCCGGATCGCGGAGCGCGTCGAGGCGCTGCTGGACCTTGTCGCGCTGCCGCGGGAGGTGGGCGCGCGCTCGCCCGCGGCGCTCTCCGGCGGTCAGCGCCAGCGGGTCGGCGTGGCCCGCGCGCTGGCCGCCGAGCCGAAGCTGATGCTGATGGATGAGCCGTTCGGCGCGTTGGATCCGATCATTCGTGACGCCCTGGGCGGCGACTACCGGGCTCTGCACGACCGCCTGGGCCTGACCACCGTCATGGTCACCCACGACATTGCCGAGGCGGTGCTGCTTGCCGACCGGATCGTCGTGCTGGACCACGGTCGCATCCTGGCCGACGGCGCGCCGGCCGACCTGCTGGCGGAGGCGAGCGACCCCATCGTCCGCGCTCTGCTGGAGGCCCCCAAGCGCCAGGCCGAGCGCCTGCGCCAGCGTCTGGGCGCCTCGTCATGAGCCCCAGTCTGCAGGCCGCCGCAGCCCTGCTGCCGGAGTACCTGGCCTGGCACGTGCTGCTCAGCGTCAGCGCACTGGGCCTCGGCCTGGCCATCAGCCTGCCGCTGGCGATCGCGGCGGCCCGCAGCCCGCGGCTGCGCTGGCCGGTGCTGGCGCTGGCCAGCCTGATCCAGACCATCCCCAGCTTGGCGCTGCTGGCGCTGTTCTTCCCGCTGCTGCTGGCGCTCTCGGTCCTCTCTGCCGCCACCATCGGGCGCGGCTTCTCGGCGCTGGGGTTCCTGCCGTCGCTGCTGGCGCTGACGCTCTATTCGGTGCTGCCGATCCTGCGCAACGGCGTCGCGGGCCTGACCGGCGTCGACCCCGCGATCTCCCAGGCCGCCGACGGGGTGGGCATGACGCCGCGCCAGAAGCTGCTCCAGGTCGAGCTGCCGCTCGCCGCCCCGGTGATCATGGCCGGCGTCCGCACCGCCGCCGTCTGGACCATCGGCGCGGCCACCCTGTCGACGCCGGTCGGCCAGACCAGCCTCGGCAACTACATCTTCGCGGGCCTGCAGACCGAGAACTGGGTCTCCGTCCTGTTCGGTTGCGCCGCCTCCGCCGCCCTGGCGCTGGCCGCGGACCAGCTGCTGGGCCTGGTGGAGACCGGAGCCCGCACGCGCCGTCGCGGCCTGGTCGTCGCAGGCCTGGCCGGCATCGTCATCGGCGCGGCGGTGGCGATGGCGCCCCTGGCCGGCCTCGGCAAGCCGGCGGCCTATGTGGTGGGCGCCAAGAACTTCTCCGAGCAGTACATCCTTGCCGAGCTGATCGCCGGGCGGCTGGAGCGGGCAGGGGCCGCCCGCGTATCGCGCAAGGAGGACCTGGGCTCCGCCGTCGCCTATCGCGCGCTGGCCGCCGGCGAGATCGACGTCTACGTCGACTACTCCGGCACGCTCTGGACCAACGTGCTGGGCCGCACGGACAACCCCGGTCGCCAGGCGGTGCTGGAGGGGCTCACCGTCGAGCTGAAGCGCCGCGACGGCGTCGTCGTCTTGGGCTCGCTGGGCTTCGAGAACGCCTACGCCTTCGCCATGCGCGCGGATCGGGCCAAGGCCCTGGGGGTCGCCTCCCTGACCGACCTGGCCCGCGAGGCGCCGAAGCTCACCCTGGGGACCGACATCGAGTTCCTGTCGCGGCCGGAATGGAAGGCGGTCGACGCCGCCTACGGTCTCGGCTTCAAGACCAAGCGGTCGTTCCAGCCCACCTTCATGTACCGCGCGCTCTCGGGGGGCGACGCGGACGTGATCAGCGCTTTCTCCTCCGATGGCCGCATCGCCGCCGATAACCTGGTGGTGCTGACCGACCCCAGGGCCGCGATCCCGCCCTATGACGCGGTCATCCTGATCTCGCCGGAGCGCGCTGGGGACGAGCGGTTGGTCGAGGCCCTCAGGCCCCTGGTCGGCGCCATCTCCGTCGAGGCGATGCGGGCGGCGAACTACAGCGTCGACCGCGACTCCGGCAAGCTGACACCGGCGCAGGCGGCTGAGGCCCTAGCCATTCGTTAACCATGAGGGGCGAAGGTGCGGCGCTGGCCCGAGGGTTGGCCGACAGTCCTGTTCGCATGAGGTTTTTCGATGAACGGCGCCGAGGTTCTGGACGTCGGGCGTGACGCCATCTGGCTGACCCTTCAGCTCTGCGCGCCGGTGCTCCTCGTGGGCCTGGTGGTAGGCGTGGGGATCGGCCTGCTGCAGGCGCTGACCCAGATCCAGGAGCAGACCCTGGTCTATGCGCCGAAGATCGTGGCGATCTTCGTGTCGCTGCTTATCTTCCTGCCTCTGATGGGCGCGCTGATGAGCGGCTTCATGCGCAACATCGCGGCCCGCATCGCGGGCATGTAGGGCCAGCGAGGTGGAGAGCTACGCCACCGCCCAGCAGGTCTTCGCCGCCGGTCTCATCTTTGCGCGCCTGGGCGCCATCGTCATGCTGATCCCCGGCCTGGGCGAGACCTTCATCCCGCCGCGCATCCGGCTGGCTTTCGCGCTTTCGCTGGTCTTGATGCTGTTCCCGTTGGTCGGCGCCGCCGCGCCGGCCCTGCCCACTGATTCCGCCGGCATGGCGCTGGCGGTGATCAAGGAGGTGTTGATCGGCCTGATGATCGGCGGGATCCTGCGCCTGTTCATGACCTCGCTGGCCAGCGCCGGCGAGATCGTCTCGATCCAGACCACCTTGGCGTTCTCTCAGACCGCCAATCCCATGCAGGCCCAGCCGAGCACGACGATCGGCACCTTCCTCGGACTGATGGGGATCGTACTGATCTTCGTCACCAACCTGCATCACCTGTTCATCGCCGCGATCCTGCAGTCCTACGACCTGTTCCCGTTCCGGATGAACGTGCCGGTCGCCGACGCCGGCCAACTTGCCGTGCAGACCGTCGGCCGCTCGTTCGCGCTGGGCCTGCAGCTGGCGGCTCCTGTCGTCGTCTTCTCGCTGATCTTCAATATCGCCACCGGGCTGGTGGGGCGGGTGATGCCGCAGTTCCAGGTGTTCTTCGTGGCCACGCCCTTGATGCTTATCCTGGGCCTCTCGGTCTTCGCACTCAGCCTGGGCGTCATCGGCATGGTCTGGGTGGACCGCTACCGCGAGCTCATCGGGACGTTCGCACGGCCATGAGCGAAGCCCCCGATCGCGAGTCCAAGACAGAAGAGGCCACCCCGCGGAAACTCGAGCAGGCGAAGCAGAAGGGCGATGGCGTCAAGACCATGGACCTCGGCTCGTTCGCCACCCTGGCGACCTCGGCGGGGGTGATCCTGATGGCGGGCGGCTGGCTCTCGCGGAACATGGCCGCCCAGCTGACGCCGTTCTTCGCCCATCCCGAGGACATGACGCTCGAGGCCGGCAGCGGGATGGAGATCTTCCGCTACGCGCTGATGGCCGGGGCCCCGGCCCTGCTGATCGTCATGCTCGCGACCGGCCTCTCCGGGGCGGCGGCCAGCCTGTTGCAGAGCGGCCTGCACTTCACCGCCGAAAAGCTGAAGCCCGACTGGTCCAAGGTCTCGATCGGCAAAGGGCTGGCGCGCATCTTCGGCCCGGACGGGTTGATGCAGTTCGTGAAGTCGCTGGTGAAGGTCGCGATGACCGGCGCCATCGGCTACTGGCTCCTGAAGCCCTACGTCGGCCAGTTCCCCCTGCTGGCGGCTCTCGACCCCATGGCCATGCTGCCGTTCTCGGTGGAGATCCTGAAGCGGCTGGTGTTTGCGGTCTGCGCGCTCACGCTCAGTGTCGCCGCCGCCGACTGGCTGTGGCAGCGGCAGCGGTTCATGACCCGCATGCGGATGACCCGCGAGGAGGTCAAGGAGGACTACAAGCAGTCCGAAGGCGATCCCCACGTCAGGGCGCGCCAGAAGCAACTGCGCCACGAGCGGGCGCGGCGGCGCATGATGGCCGCCGTCCCTACTGCCACCGTGGTGGTGATGAACCCGACCCACTACGCCGTGGCGCTCAGGTACGAGCAGGGCGAGGACGCCGCTCCCCTCTGCGTGGCCAAGGGCCTGGATACGCTGGCGCTCAAGATCCGCGCCGTGGCCGAGGAGGCCGGCGTGCCGGTCATCGAGGACGCACCCCTCGCCCGCGCCCTCTACGCGGCGGTCGACATCGACGAGATGATCCCGCCGGCCCACTATGAGGCGGTCGCCAAGATCATCGGCTTCATCCTGGGCGCCGGCCGGCGTCGTGCGACCGCTGGACCCCCGTGAGACAATGCAGACCAACGATTCGCCGGAGGGCCTGAATCCGGCCATGGCCGAGCCTGTGTCCAAGACCCGCAAGATGGATCCCTTCATCGCGCTCGCGGTGTTGTTCTTCCTGCTGGCCGTCGCCCTGGCCATGGCGCCCGCCCTCAACGCCGGGGTGGAAACCCTGGCCGGCGCGCTGCTCCTGGTCGGCGTTGCGGGCATGGCCTGCATCGGTCTCTTCGTGCTTCGCGGTCCGGGCGACGAGCCGGCCGAGACCGAGGTGGGACCTGAGGCCTTCCTGGCCGCCCTGGACGAGCCGGCGGCCGTCGCGGCTCCGGATGGCCGGCTGCTCACCACCAACCCCGCCTGGCGCGAGGTCATGGGCGCCTCGCCGCGCCTGCCCAAGAGCGGGGCCGCCGCCTCCAGCCTATTTGGCGCGCTGGCCACCGCGCGGCGCGGCGAGCTGGGCCGGGCCAACCTCAAGGCCGGCGGGCTGGAGCGCGAGGTCCTGGTCTCCCCGGTCGGCCCACGGCGGTTCCTTGTCCGCCTCTCTGGCCGCGGAGGCGCGCTGGCCCTGCCGTCCTCGGCGCTGGAGGTGCTGAACGCGGTCGCGGGCGCAAAGCCGCCGCCGCCCAAGGTGCTGGACGCCTTCGCCGCCGCATCGCCGTTCGGTGCGGCCCTGCTGGATGGCGATGACCCCTTCACCGCCCGCATCATCGAGGCCAATCCCGCGCTGGCCGCGGTGGCCCTGGGCGGCGAGGCCGGCCAGGTGTTCGGCGAGCTGATCGAGCCGGCCAGCCGTCTGGACGCCGCCATGCGCCTGACTGACACCGGCCACGGCCACGCGCCGCTGGAAGTGCGGCTGGCCCGTGACCCGACCCGGATCGCCCACCTCTACCTGTCCCAGACCTCCGGCCGCTGGGTGGCCTACCTGGTGGACGTCTCCGAGCAGAAGCAGGTCGAACTGCAGCTGGCCCAGAGCCAGAAGATGCAGGCCATCGGCCAGCTGGCCGGCGGCGTGGCCCACGACTTCAACAACCTGCTCACCGCCATCCTGATGCAGCTGGACGTGCTGGCCACCCGCCACCCGGTGGGCGATCCCAGCTACGAGGGCCTGAACGAGATCAAGCAGACCTCGATGCGTGCGGCCGACCTGGTCCGCAAGCTGCTGACCTTCTCCCGCAAGCAGACTGTGCAGCGCGAGATCCTCGACGTCGGCGAGATGGTCTCGGAGTCCGAGGTGCTGCTTCGCCGGCTGCTCTACGAGGACGTCAAGCTGACCACCGACTACGGCCGCAACCTGCCGCACGTGCGCGCGGACCGCGGCCAGCTGGACACCGCGGTGATGAACCTGGTCGTCAACGCCCGCGACGCGATCCGCAGCCATGGCGGCGGCGTGATCCACATCCGCACCGCTCGCGTCACCCAGGAGGAAGCTCGCGGCCTGGGCTATCTGACCGCCGTGGGGGACCAGGCGATGGTCGAGGTCAGCGACGACGGCCCCGGAATCGCGCCCGAGGTGATGGACAAGATCTTCGACCCCTTCTTCACGACGAAGCCGGTGGGGGAGGGGACGGGCCTCGGCCTGGCGACCGTCTACGGCATCGTCAAGCAGTCCGACGGCTACATTGCCGTGGCCTCCAAGCCGGGTGAGGGCGCGGCCTTCCGCATCTTCCTGCCGGTCCACATCGTCCCGGCGTCCTCGGAGCCGGCGCCTGCGCCCGTGGACGTCCCCAAGCGCCCGCCCGCTCGGGACCTTTCGGGGGCGGGGCGCATCCTGTTCGTCGAGGACGAGGACGCGGTCCGCGGCGTCGCCGCCAAGCTCCTGCGCGCCCGCGGCTACGAGGTTATCGAGGCCGCGTCCGGCGAAGAGGCGCTGGAGTACGCTCAGGAACACGCCGGAGAGATAGACCTGATGATCTCCGACGTGGTGATGCCTGGCATGCAGGGCCCCGACCTGCTCAAGCAGGCCCGCCAGTACCTCGGCTCGGCCCCGGTTATGTTCATCTCCGGCTACGCCGAGAGCGAGTTCTCGGACCTCCTGGAGGGCGAGCGCAACGTCTCGTTCCTCCCCAAGCCCATCGACATCAAGACCCTGGCCGAGCGCGTGAAGCAGGAACTGCAGAAGGCGGCCTAGCGAGTTATTTTAGGTTGAACTTATATTAGTCACGACTACATTGAGGCTCTCACCGGAGGCCTCATCCATGCTGACGACGATCATCGGCGCCGAGTTTCGCGAGGTCGCCGACCGCACCCGGGACGGCAAGCCGGCCAAGGCCATGGTCGCCACGCGCACCTACGACACCGACGCCGCCGACCTGTGGGACGCGCTTACCAATCCCGAACGCATCCCGCGCTGGTTCAGCCCCGTCACGGGCGACCTGAGGCTGGGCGGGCGCTACCAGATCGAAGGCAACGCCGGCGGTGCGATCGAGCGTTGCGACGCGCCCGAGGCGCTGGACATCACCTGGGAGTTCGCCGGGGGAAAGAGCTGGGTCACGCTGCGCCTGGCGGCGGAGGGCGCCGGCACGCGCCTCACCCTCGAGCACATCATGCTGGCCCGGGACATGGCCGGCGACCACTTCCAGCAGTTCGGGCCGGGCGCGGTGGGCGTCGGCTGGGACCTCAGCTTCCTGGGCCTGGGCCTGCACCTCGCATCCGGCGGCGGCGCCTTCCCCGAACACGACCCAGCCTGGACGGCCTCCGACGAAGCCAAGGCCTTCGTACGCGGCTGCGCGGAAGCCTGGGGCGAGGCCCACGCGGCCTCGGGCGAGGACCCGCAGACCGCGCGGCGGATGGCCGCCAACACCGCTCAGTTCTACGCCGGCGGCTAGGGTGCACGCCTTCGACATCCTGGGCGATCCGGTCCGCCGTCGGCTGCTGGAGCTGCTGGCGGAGGGCGAGCGATCGTCGGGGGAGATGGTGACGGTCGTCCAGGCCGAGTTCGGGATCACCCAGTCCGCGGTCTCGCAGCACCTGAAGGTCCTGCGCGACGCCGGTTTCGCCACCGTGCGGGTCGACGGCGCGCGGCGCATCTACTCGGTGGAGGCCGGCCCGATGCGCGAGGTGGATGCCTGGCTGGACCGCTTCCGGTCGTTCTGGACCCCCCGGTTCGAGGCGCTCGCCACCGAAGTCGCGCGTGGAAAGCGCGCCCGCCGCAAGCCCTGAGCGGCTTGCCATCGCATCTGAACCAGGCCCGCGGGTCTTGCCAGCCGCACCGCCACGCGCGACCGTGCCGCCACGCCGCAAGAGCGGTATTGGAGGCTTGAGCGGTGGTGGCGATCAACCCGAACGGGACGCTCAGGGGCAAGACCGCATTGGTCACCGGCGCCAGCCGCGGTATCGGCGAGGCCATCGCCGTGCGACTGGCCATGGAGGGGGCCAGGGTCGTGGTGTCCGCGCGCACCGCCGAGGCGGGTGAAAGCAAGCTTCCCGGCACGCTGGCGGCCACCGTGGAGCGCATCCGCGCCGCCGGCGGCGAGGCGACGGCGGTCAAGGCCGACCTGTCCTCCGAGACCGACCGCGAGCGGCTCGTGGCGGCGGCCGTCGAGGCGTACGGCGACGTCGACATCCTGGTGAACGACGCGGCGGTCACCTTCCTGATCCCTGTCGAGACCTTCCCGAAGAAGCGGTTCGACCTGATGATGGAGATCCAGGTCTGGGCGCCCATGCACCTCTCCCAGCTGGTGCTGCCCGGGATGCGGCGCAAGCGGGCCGGGGCCATCGTCAACATCTCGTCCGGGGCCGGCATCCATCCCAAGCCGCCCTATGCGCGCCGCGGCGGCGGCACGGTCTACGGCATGTGCAAGGCGGCCCTGGAGCGCTTCACCACCGGGCTCGCGTCGGAGGTCCATGACGACAACATCTCGGTCAACGTCGTCTCGCCCGGCCTCGTGGACACCCCCGGCGTCGCCATCCACGGCCTGATCACCGAGGCGACGCGCGATCGCGTGCAGCCGATCAAGTACATCGCCGAGGCGGTCTACCAGCTGGCCGCCGGCGACCCGAAGACCATGACCGGCCAGATCGAATACGCCGCGGAGTTCCTGCAGAGGATCGCGGTCGAACCTTCGGAGCTTGTGGGCGCATGATCGAGCAGACCGTCGAGATCGCCACCAAGGACGGGGCGACCACCACCTTCATCGTCCATCCGGAGCGCGGCGGGCCGTTCCCGATCATCCTGTTCTACATGGACGCACCGGCGATCCGCGAGGAGCTGCGCGACATGGCCCGCCGGATCGCGGCGGTGGGCTACTACGTCATGCTGCCCAACCTCTACTATCGCTCCGGCGTGCTGGAGATGAAGGACCTGCCGCCGCTTCCGGAGAAGGAGGCGCGGGCCCGGATGTTCGGCTTCATGGGCGCGATCACCATCCCGATGATCATGGACGACACCGACGGCCTGTTGGACTTCGCCGACCGCGATCCGGCCGCGAGCCCGGGGCCGGCCGGCGCCATCGGCTACTGCATGAGCGGCCAGTACGCCATCAACGCCGCGGCCCGGCATCCTGAGCGCATCGCCTGCGCAGCCTCGATCTACGGGGTGCAACTGGTGACCGACGCCCCCGACAGTCCCCACCTGGCGGCCCAGAAGGCCGAAGCCGAGATCTACGTCGCCTGCGCCGAGCACGACGACTATGCGCCGATGGAGATGGTCCAGGCGCTGGACGCCTCGCTGAAGGCCGACGGGGTCAAGGCCGAGGTGGAGCTCTACCCCGGCGTCCATCACGGCTTCGCGTTCCCGCAACGCGCCGCGGTCTACGACAAGCCGGCGGCCGAGCGGCACTGGGAGCGGCTGTTCGCCCTGTTTGCCCGGAACCTCAGCTAAGGCGTGTGCTCCTAGAATGCGGCGAGGTCTGCTGCAGGCCGCGGCGCCAATGCCCGCGTTCGACCCCTAGCGGACCTTGCCCGTTTGCCCGCCTCGCCACGTGCTTGCACCCCGGACTAGTTGAAGGATCAACGGGTCCGCTTCGACCAGGGCCGCGTCGAGGGCGCTCAGCCCATCGTCATTGCGGATGCCTGCGGAAGCCCTGTTCTCGATGAGCAATCTGACCACGTCTGCGTGGCCGAAGCTGACCGCGCGGTGAAGCGGCGTATCGCCATCCTCGACCTTCGCATCCACGTCGGCGCCCGCGGCTATGAGCAACGCCACCGCCTGCACGTCGCCCCAGCCCGCCGCGATGGCCAAAGGCGTGTTTCCGAAGATGCCCTTCTGATCCACCGACACCAGGTCGGTGTCGAGGAACTCGACGACATCCTGAAATCGCCTCAGGACATCATGAACGCTGTTGTAGGCGGTCGTCACAGGCGCACATTGCGCCGATCTGCCTAACGTCCGGTTCCCCACCCATCCCCGACGTTCAGAAGGTCCGCTTGGCGGTTACGCGCCGCGCCGCTGCGCGACCACCGGGGGGATCCAGCCCGGCTCCAGGGCCTTCCTCGGATGCACCGAGCTGACCATCCCCATGAACGGCGGCCAGATGTCGTAGCCCAGCAGGGTTTGCAGCCGGGGCGACATCGCGCGGGCCTGTTCCGGCGGAACCCCCAGGAAGAAGTTCTCCTGGGTGCGGGCCCAGGGCTCGCAGTACTGGTTGGTGAAGCCCAGTCGCGGCCGGTCGGATCGATTGGCGCCGCCGCGGTGGATGGTGGTCCCGGCCATCACGAAACAGGCTCCGGCCGGCATCTCCATGGGGACCAGCATCCCCACCACCTCCTCGTGTCCGTTGGGCCGCAGGGCGTCGCCATGGTCCCCCCACAGGTGGCTGCCGGGGATCACCTCCGTACAGCCGTTCTCCGCGGTGAAGTCGTCCACCGCGGCGATCATGGTCATGCTGATGGGCGGGCGCGGCCGGGGCTGGCGGTAGAAGCCGTCGTCGGTGTGCAGGTCCTGGGCCGTCTCGCCGGGGTTGATCTGGATCGACTGGCTGGCGGTGAGCAGGTACCCCGGCTGCAGGAACCGGTCGAGGATCGCCAGGATCCGCGGCTCCTCCGCCATGTCCTCGAACACCTTGCCCCGCGCCACCAGGGTGTAGATCCGCTCGGTCTTGAAACCCTCGAACGGGTTGCGCCCATGGTGGCGCTCCGCGTACGGCGCGAGCGTTTCGCGCACGCGGGCGATCATGGCCTCGTCCATGAAGTCGCGGATCACCGTGAAGCCCCGCTCGCGGATCTCCGCGGCGTGGGTGTCGGCGTCGAAACGGGCGGTCAGCTGATGCATGTCGCACCCTCGTCTGGAGATATTGTATCATAGGCTATTGGGAGGACGCCGATGAGCCAGACCTTGACCGTGCGCCGCGTGGCCGGCGCCCTGGGCGCCGAGATTTCCGGCCTCGACCTGGCGCGGCCGCTGACCGATGCCGTAGTGGCGGCGATCCGCCAGGCGCTGGTCGAGCACCAGGTGATCTTCTTCCGCGATCAGGACCTGACACCGGCCCAGCAGACCGCCTTCGGCGCCAGGTTCGGACCGCTGAACATCCACCCCTACGTGGCTGGCATGGCCGACCATCCGGAGGTGATGGAGATCATCAAGGAGCCCTCCGACAAGATCAATTTCGGCGGCGGCTGGCACTCCGACATGAGCTTCCTGCAAACGCCGGCGATCGGCTCGATCCTCTACGCCCTCGAGGTCCCGCAGTACGGCGGCGACACCCTGTTCGCCAGCCAGGCGGCGGCCTACGACGCCCTCTCGGACGGCCTGAAGGCGACCCTGGAGCGGCTGAGCGCCGTCCACTCGGCGGCGCGCGAATACTCCGCTCAGGGCCACTCCGCCCAGAAGCGGTCGTCGATGTCGGTCGCCGAAGCTGACGGCTATGTGGGCGAGTTCATCCACCCGATGGTGCTGACCCACCCCGAGACCGGCCGGAAGGCGCTCTACGTCAATCCGGCCTTCACGCTGCGGATCGACGGCTGGAAGACCAGCGAGTCCAAGGCGCTGCTGGATTACCTCTTCAACCACTGCCGCTACGAGGCGTTCACCTGCCGCTTCACCTGGGCCAAGGGTTCGGTGGCGTTCTGGGACAATCGCTCGGTCTGGCACTTCGCGCTCAACGACTATCCCGGCCAGCGCCGGCACATGCGCCGGGTCACCGTCGATCCGTGGCCCGAGATGGCGCGGGTCGCGGCGGCGGCGGAGTAGCGCCTACCGCACCTGGACCTCGGCCATGGCCAGCAGGGCGGCGAGGCCGACGCTCATGCCCCGGAGGCTCTGCGGCTTGGCCACGTCGATCCACTCGTCGACGGCGTGCGCCCGGCCCCCTTCGCCGCCGGAGCCGATGGTCACTGCGGGAATGCCCAGGCTGATGGGGACGTTGGCGTCCGTGGAGCTGGCGCCCAACACGGGAACGTACCCGGCGGCTCGCACCGCCGCGGCCGTGAGCTGCACGATCCCGGCGTCCTGGCTGGTGGCGCCGGTGGGCCGTTCGCCGATCAGCTTCAGGTCGGCGGTGATCTTGCCGGCGCGGGTGGAGCGGGCGGCGTTCTCCTGGTCCGCGGCGCTACGGACGATGCGCAGGAAGACGCCGTCGAGCTTGGCGAGCTCCTCCTTGCTCTCCGAGCGCATGTCGACCTCCAGCCAGATGGAGTCCGGGATCGAGTTCACGGACGTGCCGCCGCCCACGACGCTGGTCATGTAGGTGGTCTTGGGCTGGGTGGGCGTGCGCACCTTGTTCAGCTCCACCACCGTGGTCGCCATGGCCGCCATGGGGTTCACCAGGCCGAAGGCGCCATAGCTGTGGCCGCCCGGCCCCGCGAAGGTCACGCGGTAGCGCCGCGAGCCCACCGCGCCATAGGTCACCCGCTCTGCGGAGGTCCCATCCATGGAGAAGAAGGCGGCGATGCGGTCCTTGTACCTGCCCTTGGTGAACAGGTGGCGGGTGCCACGCAGATCGCCCGGCCCCTCCTCGCCGACGTTTCCGACGATGAGGATATCCTTCCGGGTCTTGAGCTTGGCGGCGTCCAGGGCGCGCACGAAGCCCAGCAGCACCGCTAGCGAATGACTGTCGTCGCCGACGCCGGGGGCGAACAGCCTGGTCCCCTCGCGCCGCACCTTCACGCTGACGCTCTCCGGGAAGACCGTGTCGAGGTGGGCGGCCAGCACCACCACCGGCCCGCCCGCCGGCCCGGTCCCGCGGCGCAGGCCCATGGCGTTGCCCTCGGCGTCGATCTCCACGTCGCTCAGGGACAGCGCCTTCAGCTTGCCGAGATAGGCCTCGGCGCGGGCGGTTTCCTTGAACGGTGGCGCGGGGATTTCGGTGATCTCGATGGTCTCCGCGACGATCCGGTCGTGCTGGGCCGCGAGGCTCCCCATCGCGGCCTTGAAGCCGGCGCTGGCCCGGATCGCGGCCACGGTGCGGTCGGCGGGAGTCGGCTTGGCCGCCTGCGCGTGCGCCCCGGCCGCCAGGGTGGCGATCAGGGCTGCGGCGAGCAAGGACCGCGACATGCGCAACATCGAGATGGAGTCCTCCGGAAAGAGGCGTCCATATCAGCCGATCGGCGCCTCCCCCGCTAGGGTCGGTGGCGCTCCTCTGCATTACCGGGATTTAATGCCGTGGCGGGCGGCGCCGGCTTGCCGCCGCGCGCAAGCGAGCCCTAAGCCTTGCATGTCACTTCACGTAACGGGACCCGCGCATGCCGAGCCGCCGCCAGCTGATCGTCGCCGCGGCCGCCGCCAGCGCCTTCGCCGGCCGCGCTTTCGCCCAGCAAGCCCCCGGCGCGGAGGCCCAGCTCGCAAAGCTCCTGGACGACGTGTTTGCGGAAACCCTGGCGGAGAACCCGGAATTGGCCACCTCGCTGGGCCTCGACAACGGCGCCCGCTCCGACGCCAAGTCGAAACTCCACGACGCCTCCTTTGCGGGCGTGGAGCGGCGCAAGCGGCTGAACACCGACCAGTTGCGCCGCCTGAAGGCCATCGACCGCAAGGCGCTCTCCGGCATGGCGGCGGTCAACTACGACACCCTGCTGTTCGAACTGGACCTGCATTCCCCAAGTGGCGTGGCGTTTGAGGTGAAGATCGCCTGTATCCGAG